>CBDUKG010000037.1:0-22279 GCA_965367745.1 uncultured Flavobacteriaceae bacterium
TGAATTTCAGTTTAAATTGTAGTACTTTTAGGAATGTTTATAATTAAGTATTGTCACTAATTTTTTTATATCTTCGTGCAACTAAAGTTGTGTTGTAACTATGAATGAAAACTTGAATCCAGATAAAGAGCATTTTTCTCCAGAAGAATTAGATGTAGAAAAAAAATTGAGACCCCTAAGTTTCGATGATTTTACTGGGCAGGAACAAGTTTTAGAAAATCTTAAAATATTTGTTGAAGCTGCTAATTTACGTGAAGAAGCTTTAGATCATACTTTGTTTCATGGACCTCCAGGGTTAGGTAAAACTACATTAGCGCATATTTTAGCAAATGAGTTAAATGCGGGCTTAAAAATTACTTCAGGGCCTGTTTTAGACAAACCAGGTGATTTAGCAGGTTTATTAACTAATTTAAGTGAGCGAGATGTATTATTTATAGATGAGATTCATAGATTAAGCCCAATTGTAGAGGAGTATTTGTATTCTGCAATGGAAGATTATCGAATTGATATAATGATAGAATCTGGACCTAATGCGCGAACTGTTCAAATAGATTTAGAACCATTTACCTTAATTGGTGCTACAACTCGATCTGGATTATTAACTGCACCAATGAGGGCACGTTTTGGTATTAGTAGCAGATTGCAATATTACAGCAAAGAATTATTGACTACTATAGTGCAGAGAAGCGCAGCTATTTTAAAAATGCCCATAGCTATGGAGGCTGCTATTGAAATTGCTGGAAGAAGTAGAGGAACTCCAAGAATTGCAAATGCATTACTTAGAAGAGTTCGAGATTTTGCACAAATTAAAGGAGACGGAACAATAACTATTAAAATTGCAAAGTTTGCTTTAAATGCTTTAAATGTAGATGCCTTTGGATTGGATGAAATGGATAATAAAATATTAATAACTATTATTGATAAATTTAAAGGTGGCCCAGTAGGTATTAGTACGTTGGCAACGGCAGTTGGTGAGAATTCTGAAACTATTGAGGAAGTTTATGAGCCCTTTTTAATACAAGAAGGATTTATTATGCGCACTCCAAGAGGTAGAGAAGTTACACATTTAGCATATCAACATTTAGGAAAAATAAAAGGTGATTCTCAAGCGGAATTGTTTTAAATTATAAGTGACTTATATCACAAAACTAAAGATATATCATCTTACTTTTGTTATTGCATAAAACTCTAAATTTATAATAATGAGTTTACATAAAATATTTCCTTTTTTACTTTGGATTCCTTTAACTAAAAAAACGTGGAAAGATGACTTAATTGCTGGTATTACAGGTACAATTATTGTTATTCCTCAGGCGGTAGCTTTTGCTATGATTGCTGGATTACCTCCAATTTATGGTTTTTATACAGCTATGATTACTCCAATTATAGCAGCCTTATTCGGTTCATCGTATCATTTAATTTCTGGACCAACCACAACAGGATCAATTGTTGTATTTGCTATTATAAGTAAATTTGTAACTCCTGAATCCGATTTAGAGGCATTTGTATCTTTAACTATTCTTTTGTCGTTTATGGCAGGTGTTCTTAAACTAATAATGGGACTGGCTAAGATGGGGAAATTAGTAAATTTTGTTTCATATACTGTTGTTATTGGGTTTTCTGCAGGAGCAGGAATTTTAATTGCATTTAAACAATTAAAGCATGTATTTGGAATAAATGTTCCACAAGGAAGTTCATTTTATGAAATTATTGCATACATATTTTCTCATATTAAAGAAACAAATTTATATGTACTAGGAGTAGCAATAGGAACACTTTTAATTGCGCTAATTATAAAAAAGATTAAATATATTTCTAGATTGAATATGCTTTTTGCAATGATTTTAGGTAGTGTTTTGGCAATCGTATTAGGAGGAAATCTGCATAGTATTGAAACAATAGGAAACGTTCCTTCTAATTTACCACCTTTTAAAATACCAGATTTTAATTTTGAAGATATGCAGATGCTAACTTCAGGTGCAATTACGTTGGCTTTAATTGGTTTAGTTGAAGCAGTTTCAATATCTCGGGTAATTTCATTGAGTTCTCATCAAAAATTGAATAATAATCAAGAGTTTGTAAGTCAGGGTTTGACAAATATTATTTCTAGTTTCTTTTCATCTTATGTTAGTTCTGGATCATTTTCACGTTCGGGTGTAAATTATCAAGCTGGTGCAAAAACACCTTTATCTGCTATAATATCAGCTATTGGGTTGTTATTAGTTGTGTTGTTTTTTGCAACGTATGCATCCTATTTAGCAAAACCTGCTATGGGTGGTATTATTTTATTAGTTGGTTATAATTTAATTGACTTTAAACGTATTAAGCAAATAGTAAAAAGTAGTAAGCGAGAATTTATTGTCCTTGCAGTGACGTTATTAGGAACCTTATTTTTAGAATTAGAAACAGCACTGTTTTTAGGAATTTTGATATCATTATTTTTCTATTTGGAAAAAACTTCAAAACCAAATATTGCCATCGTTGGAAAAAATCAAGATAATAAGTTTATCAATATAATTAGAGATGCTACTACTAAGGAATGTCCACAATTAAAAATGATAAGAATAGATGGTTCAATTTATTTTGGTGCTGTTGATGGAATTTCCACATATTTTACAGATTTATATGAAAAGAACGATCAAAAGTACTTGTTAATTATTGCAAATGGAATTAACTTTATAGATATAGCAGGTGCAGAATGGTTGTCGCAGGAAGTTTTAAAATGGCGAAGTAGAGGAGGAGGAATTTATTTTGTAGGATTAAAACTAATTAGTCAGGATGTGCTTCAAAAAGGTGGTTTTACAAAAATGATTGGAGAAGAATACTTTTTTAAAGATAAAAATACGGCAATTGCGACAATTTATAAGAATCTTGATAAAGAAATTTGTTCAGAGTGCAAGGTTAAAATTTATGATGAGTGTAGCTAAAATTTTTGAAAATGAATTTTAAAAAATACATACCAATTTTAGACTGGCTCCCAAATTATAAAAAGGAATGGTTTAAAGGTGATCTAGGAGCTGGGTTAACCGTTGGTATTATGTTAATTCCACAAGGAATTGCTTATGCTATGATTGCGGGTTTACCACCAATTTATGGATTATACACAGCTATGATTCCACAAATTATTTATGCTATTTTTGGAACATCACGTCAATTAGCTGTTGGTCCTGTTGCTATGGATTCTTTAATAGTTGCTTCTGGAGTTGCTGCATTAGCACAAATTGGAACAGAAAACTTTATAGAATTTGCCATTCTTTTAGCTTTTATGATGGGTTTTTTACAAGTTGTATTCGGGTTTTTTAAATTGGGTTTTTTAGTGAATTTTTTATCAAGACCTGTAATAAGTGGGTTTACGTCAGCCGCAGCTTTAATTATTGGTTTAAATCAATTAAAACACTTGTTGGGTATTCAAATTGTACGAGATAATAAAATTCATACATTAATTTTAGATGCATTTCAAAATATAAGTGAAATAAATTGGCTCACTTTTGCAATAGGAGCTGTCTCCATATTAATATTGATTTTTTTAAAACGTATTACAACAAAGATTCCAGCAGCACTCGTTGTTGTAGTTTTGGGTATTGTTTTGGTAAGAGTGTTTCATTTAGAGCAATTTGGAGTAAAAATATTGGGTGAAATACCAAGAGGGTTACCTGAATTTACAATTCCTAAATTTGAAAAAAATACACTGATTGATTTATTCCCAATTGCACTAACATTATCTTTTATTGCTTTTTTAGAAGCGATATCGGTTGCCAAAGCCATTGAAATTAAACATACCGATTATAAAATTAGTCCAAATCAAGAATTAATTGCAATAGGTTTAGGAAACATTGTGGGTTCTTTTTTTCAGACATATCCTGCAACAGGAGGCTTATCTAGAACTGCGGTAAACAATCAAACTGGAGCTAAAACACCATTGGCTGCAATTATTTCGGGCTTAATTGTAGGTGTAACATTATTATTTTTAACACCAGTTTTTTTCTATTTACCAAAAGCTGTCCTAGGAGCAATAATTGTAGTTGCTGTTTATGGATTGTTAGATTTTTCGATGCCAAAAGAATTGCTAACTTACTCAAAAAGAGAACTGATAATTTTAAATATTACGTTAATTGTTACTGCGACAGTAGGTATAAAAGAAGGAATATTTATTGGAATTATTTTGTCTTTAGCAATGTTAATTTATAGAAGTACAAAACCACATTTTGCAGTGTTAGGGCAAGTAAAAGACACCCATTTTTACAGAAATGTGAATCGATTTGAAGGACTTCTAAACATAAATAATGATATATTAATCGTGAGGTTTGATGCACAATTATACTTTGCAAATGTGTCATTTTTTAAAGATAAATTAGATGAGTTTGTAACTGAAAAAGGATCTCAATTAAAACTTATAATAATTGATGGAGAAAGTATAAATAGTATCGATAGTTCTGGTATTTTTATGTTAAAAGATGTTATGAATAAGTATAAAAATATGGGAATAGAAATCGCTTTCAGTGGAATGAAAGGCCCTGTTAGAGATATTTTAGATAAAAGTGAAATTATTAAAAAGATAGATTATTCTAACTGTTTTATGAGTATTCAAGAGGCAGTAGATGTGTTTGAAGATAGGAAAAAAAATAAAGAAATTGAGGTTAAATATTTCGAATTCATCAATCAAACAAATCGTTAAAATAATCTAAATTTTTCATATAATGTAACCTCGATTACAAATAGATATTTACAATCTTGTAGATTTGGAAAAAGAGAAATAAGTTTAACAAAATAAAAATCAGATAATTATGAAAGTAGAGCAATTATTTACAGGCTGCTTAGCTGAGATGGCTTATTATATCCATTCAAATGGAGAGGCAGCAATTATTGATCCTTTAAGAGAAACTGAACCATATATAGAAATGGCAAAAGCTGATGGAGCTAAAATTAAATATGTATTTTTAACTCACTTTCATGCAGATTTTGTTTCTGGTCAGGTTGATTTAGCAAAAAAGACAGGTGCTACTATTGTTTTTGGTCCAAATGCCAATCCAAATTACGATATACATCAAGGTAAAGATGGAGAAAAATTTAAAATTGGAGACTTAACTCTTAAATTATTACATACTCCTGGGCATACAATGGAATCTTCATCTTATTTATTAATAGATGAAAAAGGTAACACACCTTATGTATTTACGGGTGATTGTTTATTTATAGGTGATGTTGGAAGACCTGATTTAGCTGTAAAATCGGACTTAACACAAGATGATTTAGCAGGGCATTTATTTGAGTCACTTCGAAATAAAATAATGACATTACCAGATGATATAATTGTATATCCAAACCATGGGGCAGGTTCAGCTTGCGGAAAAAACATGAGCTCAGAGACTTTTGATACGCTTGGAAATCAAAAGAAAACAAATTATGCTTTAAGAGCGGATATGACAAAAGAGGAGTTTATTAAAGAGGTTACTACAGGTTTAAAACCAGCACCACAATACTTTGGAAATAATGTAAGAATGAATAAAGGCATTAATACAAGTATTGATGAAATTTTAAAAAGAGGAACAACTCCAATAGACGCAGACTCATTTAAAGAAATGAGTGAACAAGGTGATATTTTAGTTGTTGACACCCGTTCGAAAGAATTATACACAGAAGAAGGTACAGTTCCGGGAGCTTGGTATATTGGAGTAGAAGGTGGTTTTGCACCTTGGGTTGGATCGTTAATTAAAGATATTAATCAAAAAATTATTTTTATAGCCGAGGAAGGAAGAGAACACGAAGTTGTTACACGTTTTTCTCGTGTAGGCTATGATACTATTTTAGGTTATTTGCGAGGAGGAATTCATTCTTGGTTAGCTGCTGGGCATAAAGTTGATAAAATAGGCTCTATTTCTGCTGTTAAATTTGCGAATAAACTAAAAGAAGGAGACAAGGAAGAATTATTAGATGTTAGAAAAGAGTCGGAATACCAATCTGAACATGTCAAAGGAGTTGAAAATTTCCCATTAGATTTTATTCATACAAATTTTGCTGAAATTAAACCAGATAAAGAGTATATTTTACATTGTGCAAGTGGTTATCGATCTTTAATTGCGGCATCAATTTTTATGGCAAATGGTGTTAAAAAAGTAACTGATGTTAGAGGTGGTTTTAAGGATATAAAAGATACAGGGGTAGAACTTACGGAATATGTTTGCCCAACAACATTGCTATAAAATGTTCTTTTTTAATTTAATATTTAGGGAGTTTTTTAGCTCCCTTTTTTTATGCATTATATTTAAAATTCGTAACTTTAGTTACTACAAACTAATATTTGAAACCATAGCTTTGCAAAAAAATTAAGAAGACATGAAGACTACACTAAAACTATCATTATTAATTTTTATTTCAATTTTGACTTTAAGTTGTAATAATAAAAACAATTCTAAAACTGATACTCAGTTGGGAGTAATTAAACGTATTTCTGCTTTAGAATTTAAAGAAAAATCTAAAAACAATACTATTTTAGATATTAGAACTCCACGAGAATATACCCAAGGTTATATTGAAGGAGCAACTAATATTAATTATTACGATAAAACATTTTTAGAGCAAGTAGCTAAACTTGATAAAAACAAACCAATATATATTTATTGTAGATCTGGAAATAGGACTTCATCTGCAGCAAAAAAACTCAGGAAATTAGGATTTTTAGAAGTAAATGATTTAGAAGGAGGTATTATAAGTTGGGCTAGAAACAAATATAAAATAGTAAAATAATGATGTTAAAAAAAATTACAATGCTACTGGTTGTTACAATTTTATTCTCTTGTAATAGTGGCTTTTCAGAAAAGGAGAAAGAAGAATACACTCTAAAAGGTAAAGAAATTGCACAAGCTTCATTTAAAGCGTTAAGCACAGAATTGATGGCTCAAATGAAGGTTGGTGGTCCAGTACAAGCAGTACCTTTTTGCAAAGAACAAGCTAGACCTATTTTGAATGAAGTGGCGTCAAAATATAATGTAACAATTGTAAGATCTTCAGACCAATTAAGAAGCTGTAAAATAGAACCAACTGAAAGAGAATTAGATATTATAAATGATTATAAGAAATCAGTTGAAGACAACAAGCAATTAAAGCCAATTGTTGAAATTGATGTAGCAAATAACAAACATTTTTATGCACCAATAATAGTAAAAGCTAACTGTTTGGTTTGTCATGGTAAAGTAAATGAAACAATGTCTGTTAAAACAGATTCAATAATAAAATTAACATACCCTTTTGATATTGCTACAGGTTATAGTGAAGGCGATGTTAGGGGCGTCTGGAGTATCACATTTAATGAATAATATATAAATTATGGCAAAAGTAGTTGTTTTAGGAGCTGGAATTTCTGGTCATACAGCAATTTCATATTTAAGTAAATACTTAAAAAAAGACCATGAGGTTATTATGGTTTCTCCCAACAGTAATTTTCAATGGGTTCCATCAAATATTTGGGTTGGAGTTGGTTTAATGACTCCAGATCAAGTAAAATTTAAGTTAGCACCAGTTTATAAAAAAATGGGTGTAAATTACAAACAAGCACTTGCACTTTCTCTTCATCCAGAAGGTGATTCTGAGTATAATACCGGTTTTGTTACTATTAAATATGTTTCAGAAAATGAAAGGGATATTATAGAAAAGGTACCATATGATTATTTAATAAACGCCACAGGACCAAAACTAAATTTTGAAGCTACACAAGGATTAGGGCCAAAATATTTTACAGAATCTGTTTGTACGTATGACCATGCTTCTCACGCATGGGCAAAACTTGAAGATTCTTTAAAGAAAATGGAACATGGTGAAAAGCAAACATTTTTAATTGGAACAGGTCATGCATTGGCAACTTGTCAAGGTGCTGCTTTTGAGTATGTGTTAAATATTGCTTTTGAAATAAAGAAAAGAAAGTTAATGCATTTGGCAGATTTGGTTTGGATAACCAACGAATACGAGTTAGGAGATTTTGGAATGGGAGGTGCATACATCAAAAGAAATGGATATGTAACACCAACTAAAATATTCGCAGAATCTATCTTAAAGGAATATGGGGTACGCTGGATTAAAAGGGCAGGAGTGCAAAAGGTAGAAAAAGGAATAGTACATTATGAAAATTTAGATGGTGAGCATAAAACTGTGAATTTTGATTTTGCAATGTTGATTCCTGGTTTTGCTGGTGCTGGTATGAAAGCATTTAATAAAGAAAATGAAGATATTAGTTCTGAAGTTTTTGCTGCAAATGGAATGATGAAAGTTGATGCAGATTATACACCAAAACCATACGAAGAATGGAAAGCTGAAGATTGGCCTTCTACTTACCAAAGTGTAGAATACGATAATATTTATGCTGCTGGTATTGCTTTTGCACCACCACACGGAATGTCAAAACCAATGCAAAGTCCTAATGGGACCAAAATTTTCCCAACACCACCAAGAACTGGAATGCCATCTGGAGTAATAGGTAAAATTGTTGCTCAAAATATAATACATACTATTAAAACTGGTAAAATTGAACATAAGCATAAAGCATCTATGGCTAAAATGGGGGCTGCCTGTATTGTTTCTGCTGGGTACGGTTTAACCAAAGGACAAGCTGCAGTTATGACAGTGAACCCGATTGTTCCTGATTGGGAAAAATACCCTAAATGGGGAAGAAACATTAAAGATACCGTTGGAGTTGTAGGAACAGCAGGGCATTGGATGAAATTATTTATGCACTATATGTTTATTTATAAAGCCAAAGCAAAACCTTTTTGGTGGTTAATACCAGAATAATGAATTAAAAAATATGAATCATGAAACGAGCATGCTAAAAAGTTTATCATCCAACAGAATGATTGATAGCGAACCGCATGTGACCTTTAAAAAATAATAATATAGACACATGAAAAATAATATCGAAAAAACAACTCCTTATAGCGATATGTCATTTGCAACTGAACCAACAAGAATGGTACGATTTATGAGAGTTTTCTTTATATTTCAAATATTTAATTTTTTTAAACTAAATTTGAAAGTAATGAGAATTGTAGCTGGAGGGCATTCTTAAAATGGCATAAACAAATTAAAAAAACATAAAATGACTACACTGGAAATATTAAATTTAAAATGTGGCGGATGCGCTAATTCTATAAAAAAAGGAATATTAACTATTGAAGGAGTAAAAGAGGTTTCTGTTGATTTGGAAACTTCAAAAGTAGCAATTGATTCAGAAGATGAAGCTGTACTCGTAAATGTTAAAAGTAAACTAGCTTCAATGGGTTACCCTGAAGTAGGCGATGCAAATACAATAATTCATAAAGCAAAATCTTTTGTAAGCTGTGCTACTGGCAGAATGACTTCAGAATCGGAATAATTATAAAATTAAAAACATACTGTATTATTGTATAACTATTTATATTTTAAAGGTTGCTTATTAAGTTATTTTTTAATAAACTTATAATATCCAGCCATAAAAAGTCCATAAAATAACGAAGCCAATAAAAGTTGCCCTACAAATCTATACCAATTTTCTGGGCCAAAGTAGGCCGTAATCATTTCATTAAAGCTTCCGGACCTTAATATCTTTAATCCAATTTTCACTATTGAAAACAATACTAAAAATGCGGCACCAAATCTGAGGGTTAAGTGCAAAAAAGTAGCCTTTTTATATTGATTCATACTATTTTAGTTTTTTGTTATTATGATGACGATCGTGATCACGTTTGGTTTTAATGTCCATTTTTTTATCAAAAGCAGCCTGTAAATCGATGCCAGTTTGGTTAGCTAAACATAAAACTACAAAAAGAACATCGGCCAATTCTTCTCCTAAATCTTTGTTTTTATCGCTTTCTTTTTCACTTTGCTCACCATACCTTCTTGCAATAATCCGAGCAACTTCACCAACTTCTTCTGTTAATTGCGCCATATTGGTTAGCTCATTAAAATAACGAACACCGTGTTCTTTAATCCAAGTGTCAACTATTATTTGTGCGTTTTTTATATCCATTTTGTGGTAATTTATTAATATTCAAAGGTAATGAAGTTCTTAGAATATCTATCTATTTCAAATACTTCAAAAATTCTTCTCTAGAAATTTCATCAGCACCTAAACTTTCTAAATGCGGGTTGTAAACCTGACAATCAATTAGTTTGTAATTTTCTTTTTTAAGTTTTTGAACCAAATAAATAAATGCTAATTTTGAAGTATTACTTATTTTGCTAAACATACTTTCTCCACAAAAAACAGTTCCTAAATCAATGCCGTATAAGCCACCAACTAATTCATTTTCGAGCCAAACCTCTACCGATTTTGCAATTCCTTTTTCATGTAATTTTAAATAAGCATCTTGCATTTCATCTGTTATCCAAGTGCCTCCTTGACCATCTCTTTTAATGGTTTTACAGTTTGAAATAACAGCTTTAAAATTCTGATTAAACGTAATCTTAAACTCATTTTTTCGGATTATTTGCTTCATGCTTTTTGAAATTTTCAAATCCTTTGGAAACAACACCATCCTTAAATTTGGACTGTACCAAATAATAGGCTCTCCAGGATTATACCAAGGAAAAATTCCGCTTTTATAAGCTAGTAATAAACGTTCTAAAGACAAATCTCCGCCAATGGCTAAGAGACCATCTTTATCTGCTAGATGAACAGGAGGAAACACTAAATCTTTTGAAAGTAAAAACATGTATT
This sequence comes from uncultured Flavobacteriaceae bacterium, assembly GCA_965367745.1. Lineage (GTDB taxonomy): Bacteria > Bacteroidota > Bacteroidia > Flavobacteriales > Flavobacteriaceae > Lutibacter. The sequence goes on from CBDUKG010000037.1 coordinate 10,685, forward strand.
TTTAATTTTTTACAAATATACTGAAACAAAAAAAGAGAAAAACTTTCGCTTTTCTCTTTTTAAATATAGTTTAAACTTCCTTAAAAAGGTAAGTCATCTGGTTCATTATCATCAGTTTTTGAAATTGTTTCAAGATTATCTAATGGTGCCATAGGTGGAACTTCTTGTGCGCCTTCAGCTTGTGATGCTTCAATTCTCCAACCTTGTATTGAATTAAAATATTTAGCAACTCCTTCGGGATTAATCCATTCTCTACCTCGCAAGTTTATAGATACTTTTACATCTTGTCCTACTTGATAATTATTTAACAAATCACATTTATCTTGAATAAATTCAATCATTAACATTTGTGGATATTGCTCGTTTGTAGTAACAACTAATTCTCTTTTTCTAAAACCACTTGCTCCAAACGTTTGTGTTTCATTAATTAATTTAATTTTTCCAATAACTTCCATATTTCAAATTTTTTCATTAACGGTGCTAAAACACACCAATTCTTTTCATTTTATTTCTAAATAGATTTCACAAATGTAATTTTTTTAAAACATCAAACCCAATATATTGCTTATCTTATTTTGTAAACTTATTAACATCAAAAAAAATATTTGGGTTAAAATAATTACTTTTATAATAAGGTTTTAATTTTTAAGTTATATAGAACATATATTCTATATTTGAATAATGGCTTCATATAAAAACGCACAAATAATTCGTTGGGCTGTAATAATAACTTCATTTATTATTGTGGCGCTTATTTTATGGAATACCTACGACTTTTTTCAGAAGTTTAAAAACGAAGAACGTGCTAAAATGGAAATTTTAGCGGGTGCATATGAGCGTTTTGGCACATTCGATTTAAATGCAGATTTTTCTTTAGAAGATAAGATTATTGGGAAAAACAACAATATTCCAATGATTATAACTGAGAAAGATAGCATTACGTTATGGGCTAATTTAGATTCTATTAAAACAAAGAAAACAACCTATTTAAAGAAGCAATTGGCTATTATGAAAGGTCAAAATGCTCCTTTAATAGTTAGTCATAAACGGGGAACTACGAGTCAGTTTATTTATTACAGAGACTCTGATTTATTAACTAAATTAAAGTATTACCCTGTTGCCTTAATTCTAATTTTATTTTTATTCGCAAGTGTTATCTATTTGTTTTTTAAGTCAAATAAAGTCGCCGATCAAAATAAACTTTGGACTGGTATGGCTAGAGAAACCGCACATCAAATAGGAACACCGCTATCATCTTTATTAGGTTGGATTGAAATTTTACGACTAGAGAATACAGATGAAAACACTGTACAGGAAATTGAAAACGATGTTAATAGGCTAAATACAATTGCAGATCGTTTTTCAAAGATTGGCTCAATTCCTGTTCTAAAAAAACACAATATTGTAAAAGCAACTAGAGATTCTTTTAATTATTTAGAGTTGAGAAGTTCTAAACAGGTTGAATTTAAGTTTGAAGCTTCTAATTCTGAAATATTCAGTAATATTAACATTCAATTATTTAGTTGGGTTATTGAAAATCTTATTAAAAATGCCATTGATGCTATGGGGGGGAAAGGTAAAATAAACCTTTCAATTACCGAAGATGATAAAAATGTGCTAATTGCAATTACAGATAGTGGAAAAGGAATTTCAAGAAACCTACAACAGAAAATATTTTCACCTGGTTTTACTACTAAAAAACGAGGCTGGGGATTAGGATTATCTTTAGCAAAACGCATTATAGAAGATTACCATAATGGTAAAATAAGTGTATTAAAATCTGAATTAAAAAAGGGAACTACTTTTTTAATAGTGTTAAAAAAATAAGCTTATAAATTTGCCGCAATTGCTTTTGCAGTTTTTTCAAATTCTTCGGGTAGTAGTTTTATTTTTTTAATAAATTGAATGTCTTCCATTTTTTGTAACGGAATTAAGTGCACATGCACATGCGGCACTTCTAAACCTATAACAGCCATTCCAATGCGTTCACAAGGAACTGCTTTTTCAATTGCCATTGCAATTTTTCTGGAATAACTCATCAATTTATTATAAAGTTCTTCATCTAAATCAAATAGCCTATTTACTTCTTTTTTTGGTACTACTAATGTATGGCCTTTAGTATTCGGGTTTATATCTAAAAAAACATAAAAATCTTCATTTTCTGCAATTTTATACGATGGAATATCACCATTAATTATTTTTGTGAATATAGAACTCATACAATAAATTTTACTCAAAAATAAGAAACCCTTCTCAATTTGACAATTGAAAAGGGTTTTTATAACATTTTTACATTAAAACTAGCCTCTCGAAATTTCTAAAACTTCAAAATTTAAAATACCATTTGGCACTTTTATTTCAACAACGTCACCAACCTCTTTTCCAAGTAACCCTTTGCCAATTGGAGAGTTTACTGCTAATTTGCCTTCTTTTATATTTGTTTCAGAATCTGCAACCAACGTATAAATAAACTCTAAATTGTTAACTGTATTTTTTAACTTTACTTTAGAATGAATTAATATTTTAGAAGTATCTAATTTAGATTCATCAATAATTCTAGCATTAGAAATAACTTCTTTTAACTTCGCTATTTTAAACTCTAAATGTGATTGTTCTTCTTTTGCAGCGTGGTATTCAGCATTTTCACTTAAATCCCCTTTATCTCTTGCTTCAGCAATATCATTACTAACCCTTGGTCTTTCTACATGTTCTAATTGATCTAATTCTTTCTTTAGATTCTTCATTCCTTCTTCAGAATAATACGAAATTTCGCTCATAACTTAACATTTTAATAAATACAAAAAATCTCACAACTGAAAGCCAGAATGAGATTTAATACAAATGTACGAAATATTTGTAAATTGCAATCGTTTAACAAATAAACGCAAATTATAATTATGCGAAAATTTCTTGTATTGTTTTTAGTACTATTATTTATTTCTTGTGAAAAAAATGAAACAAATGATATTTTACCAGATATTAGTTTTAGCATAACAGTAAATTTAAATTTACCACAATATATAGAGCTTCAAGTTCCAAGTGGTTGGGCGTATACAAACGGAGCAATACAGGGTATCATTATTCAAAATACAGGGATTGGAAATCCTCCTTTTAAGGCTTTTGAAAGGGCTTGCCCAAATTACGATTGCACTTCTCCCATGGTATTTGATGGGAGTCTTAAACTTAAATGCCCTTGTGATAATAGCGAATATAGCATTTACGACGGTTCACCACAAACTTCTGGAAATCGTCATTTTGCAAGAGAATATAGAGTTATTAAAAGTGGTTCAACCCTAAATATTACAAACTTTTAACGTTAGATACCTATTAAATTAAAACAGATTGTTATTTTTGTCTGAAAGCATAAAAAGTGAAAAATTATTTCTCATCAGATTTTAAATTAGGAGTTTTAGGCGGAGGTCAATTAGGCAAGATGTTGTTAGCTGAAACTCATAAATTCGATATATACACTACTATTTTAGATGTTGCTGCCGATGCTCCCTGCGCACAAATTTGTAACGAATTTCACCATGGAAGTTTATTAGATTTTGATACTGTTTATAATTTTGGAAAAAAGGTAGATTTATTAACCATTGAAATTGAGCATGTTAATATTGATGCTCTTATAAAATTAGAGCAGGAAGGGCTAGAAGTATATCCGCAACCTAGTGTTTTACAAATAATTCAACATAAAGGAAAACAGAAAGATTTTTTCGTAAAAAATAACATTGCAACATCACCTTATAAACGTTTTTCTTCTTTAAATAAATTAAAATCAGCAATTTTAAAATTCCCATTTGTGTGGAAATCTGCTCAATTTGGATATGATGGTACAGGTGTTAAAATTGTGAAAAATAATGAAGATTTAAATTCTTTAGCTGATACCGATTGTATTGTTGAAGATTTAATTCCATTTAAAAATGAATTGGCAGTTATAGTTGCTCGAAATAAGAATGGTGAAGTAAAAACCTATCCAGTTGTTGAAATGGAATTTCATCCAGAAGCCAATCAAGTAGAATATGTTATTTGCCCGGCTAGAATTTCTAATGAAGTTTCAGAAAAAGCAACAAACGTTGCATTAAAAGTTGCAGCATCTTTTAAACATATTGGTTTGTTAGCAGTTGAATTATTTCAAACAGAAGATGATGAAATTTTGGTAAACGAAGTAGCTCCAAGAACTCATAATAGTGGTCATTATAGTATTGAAGCATCTTACACCAATCAATTTGAACAGCACGTTAGAAGCATTTTAAACCTTCCTTTAGGAAATACAGCTAGTAAAGTTGCTGGAATTATGGTAAATTTGGTAGGAGCAGAGGGGTTTTCGGGAGATGTAGTTTATGAAAACATGGAGGAGATTCTTAGTATGGATGGTGTTACACCTCATATTTATGGGAAAAAACAAACCAGACCTTATAGAAAAATGGGGCATGTTACCATTGTAAATAATAATTTAGATGAAGCACGTAAAATTGCTGAAAAAGTTAAGAAGACTATAAAAGTTGTGAGTAAGTGAAAACGTGAGAAGTAAAAAAATAAAATTATGAGTAAAGTAGGAATAATAATGGGAAGTGATTCTGATCTTCCAGTTATGCAACAGGCAATAGATTTTTTAAAAAGCTTCGATATTGAAACTGAAGTAGACATAGTTTCGGCACATAGAACTCCAGAAAAACTATTTACATACTCTAAAAATGCACATTTAAGAGGGATTTCAGTAATAATTGCTGGAGCTGGTGGCGCAGCACATTTACCTGGAATGGTTGCTTCTATGAGTCCATTGCCAGTAATTGGTGTACCGGTAAAGTCTAGAAATTCAATTGATGGATGGGATTCGGTTTTATCCATACTCCAAATGCCAGGAGGAGTTCCTGTAGCGACAGTTGCACTTGATGGCGCACTTAATGCAGGTATTTTAGCCGCACAAATTATTGGTAGCTCAAATAAAACTGTACTTGAAAAAATGTTGCTTTACAAGGAAGGTTTAAGAACAAAAGTTATTAAAGCTTCTGAAAATCTAAAAAATAAATTATAATAAAATACCTGTTTTAGGTATAATAACGGCTCCATTTTGATTTTTATAATTAAATCCTGGTGCAATTGTATTTAAGCTTAATATTTTAACTTTAATCTTCATTGTAAGTTCTTTTTTAGTGTTTTTTAAAATAGACTCCATAATAATATCTATTAAAATTAATCTCTTCATTTTTCTATATAATTATAACGTTCTTATGCTGTAAATAGTATCTATTATAAAATAAAATTCCTTTTATTTTTATAATAGATTTTGCTAAAAATCCAGTATAAATAATACCTTTGTTCATATATAAGGACGCTATTTCAATTATGAAATGAGCACACTTAAAATTTGTCACAGAATGATATGGTTGATAGATTAGACCATATGACATTAAAAAAATAAACATATGAAAAATCCTTTATTAGAAAAATTTAATACAATTTATTCATCTGCTCCTTTTTCTAAAATTAAAAACGAGCATTTTAAACCTGCTTTTATTGAAGCGATTAAAATTGCAAAAGAAGAAATTGACCAAATAGCAAATAACAAAGGGGTACCTACATTTGAAAACACCATTGAAGCCTTAGAATTTAGTGGCGAGAAATTAGATAGAATTTCAAGCATATTTTTTAATTTAAATAGTGCAGAAACGAATGATGAGATTCAACAAATTGCTCAGGAAGTTTCTCCAATGCTATCTGAATTTTCAAATGATATCACTTTAAATAAACCTCTTTTTAAAAGAATACAACTAATTTATGATATTAAAGACGAGCTTAAATTAACACCCGAACAACTAATGCTTTTATCCAAAAAGCATAAAAGTTTTGTTAGAAATGGCGCTAATTTGGCTAGTAATAAAAAAGATGAATTAAGAAAAATTGACACAGAACTTTCAAAACTAAAATTAAAATTTGGAGAACACGTTTTAGCAGAAACCAATGCTTTTGAATTGCATTTAACTGTTCTAAATCAATTAGCTGGTTTGCCAGAAAGTGTTATTGAAGCAGCTGCCTTAAATGCTAAACATAAAAATAAAGACGGCTGGGTAATTACTTTAGATTATCCTAGTTACATTCCATTTATGATGTATGCGGAAGATAGGGGCCTTAGAAAAGAGATGGCAATTGCATTTGGAGCCAGAGCATTTAAAGATAATAAAAATAGCAATCAGCAAATTGTTTTAGATATTGTAAACTATAGACACAAAAGAGCGGTTTTATTAGGTTATAAATCCCACGCTCATTTTGTTTTAGAAGAAAGAATGGCTGAAACTCCAGAAAATGTTACAACCTTTTTAAATGATATTTTAGTAAAAGCAACACCCGCTGCAAAAAAAGAATTTACTCAACTTACTGAAATTGCAAATAAAGATGGAATTAAACAACTTGAAAAATGGGACAGTTCTTTTTATTCTGAAAAATTAAAAAAAGAACTTTTTGATTTAGAAGAAGAAAAACTAAAACCTTATTTTAAACTAGAAAACGTAATAGCTGGTGTTTTTGAGATTTCAAACAAATTATACGATTTACATTTTGAAGAAATTACTATAATTGACACCTACCATAAAGATGTAAAAACATATAAAGTTACAGATACTTCAGGAAACTATATAGCCATTTTATATGCAGATTTTTTCCCAAGAGCAGGAAAAAGAAATGGTGCTTGGATGACATCTTTTAAAGGACAATGGAAAAAAAATGAAGAAAACTCCAGACCACATATTTCAATTGTTTGCAATTTTACAAAACCAACAGAAACAAAACCTTCATTACTAACTTTTAATGAAGTTACAACACTATTTCACGAATTTGGTCACGCTTTGCATGGAATGTTGGCAAACACTAAATATCCAAGCTTATCGGGTACAAATGTATATTGGGATTTTGTGGAACTTCCAAGTCAATTATTTGAAAATTGGTGCTATCAAAAAGAGGCTTTGAATTTATTCGCCAGACATTTTCAAACAAATGAAACAATACCAATGGAATTAATTGATAAAATTAAAAAATCTTCAAACTTTTTAGAAGGAATGCAAACTGTTCGTCAACTAAGTTTTGGAATTTTAGATATGGATTGGCATTGCAAAGATCCATCTGATATAAAAAATGTAAAAGATTTTGAATTAGCTTCATTCAAGAACACCAATTTGTATCCAGACGTAAAAGAAAACTGCATGAGCACTTCATTCTCACATATTTTTCAGGGAGGTTATTCTTCTGGGTATTATTCTTATAAATGGGCAGAAGTTTTAGATGCTGATGCGTTTGCTTTGTTTTTGGAAAAAGGAATTTTTGACAAAGAAACAGCAAGAAAATTCAAAACTTACATTTTAGAAAAAGGCGGTACAGAAAAACCTATGAAATTATATAAACTTTTTAGAGGTAAAAAACCAGACAATACTGCCTTGTTAAAAAGAGCTGGCTTACTCAAATAATTAAAATTGTATAATATAAAGAGGGAAATTTTATTTAGAAATTTCCTTTTTTTTGGTTACTTAAAAAAGAAACATTCTTAAATCTAATTTAAAGAGTATAGATTTTCCTTACAATAGTATTGATTTTCCATATAAAAAGGTCAATAAAACTAATAAATGGTATGTTTTTGCATATAAACGGTAATATTTTTTGTTTTATTATAAATTTAGACTTATATTTGTTTTATAATTAATTCATAACCCCAACAATTATCATGAATTTGTTTTTAACAAACACCCCAATTTTCAAAAACGACAACAGGTTTATTATTTATAGATAAAACTTGTTGTTGTTTTTTATTTTAAACCATAATACTAAATAAAACATCCCCAATCTCATAAAACCCCACAAAAATGAAACCCCTCTTTATTTCCCTCGTATTATTGTTATCATTAATGTGTTCTTGTTCTCCTGCAGATGATGACACCAGTTTATTTGAATCAAGTAAAATTGAAGAAGCGACAATTAACGTGGTGTACTCAGATATTGAAAATGAAATTTTAAATCTGGTGAATAAATATAGAGAGACGAATAATTTAAGTACACTTACAGTTTTAAATATTATTTCTAAAGAAGCAGATACTCATACAAAATTTATGATTACTAATGGAGAAGTTAGCCATGCGAACTTTAATTTAAGGGCTCAGAATTTAATAAATAATGCAGGTGCAAAATTTGTTTCAGAGAACGTTGCTTATGGATACAACTCGGCACAAGCAGTTGTTTATGGTTGGATTAATAGTTCTGAACATAGAAAAATTATAGAAACCCCAGATTTTACTCATTTTGGAATATCAACGGATTCAGATTCAAGCGGTAGAAATTATTTTACTCATATTTTTATAAAAAAATAATACAATATAAATAACCCCTCAACACAGATTTTTTAATAACAATTAAATTTCACTTAATCTTTTTAATATGAAAACAGCAAGTTTACTTGATTATAAAGGAAAACCCCTTTTAAAAGTGGTGAAAAATTCATTAAAAAATAAAAGTGCTAATCATAAAATATGTATTAACACTTTAATTCCGAATTTCAGCTTTACAAACAATAAAGGTGAAATTATTACTGCGTTTAACAGTAAGTTATAAAAGTAAGCAGTCGCATATAATTTCTTGAAAAAATTGTCGTCCCCACAACGGTAGTAGAATCCAAGTAAATTTATAGTACGACTGCCTTTTCTTTTATTTCATTTTAATAATTATAAATTCTGTTCTTCTATTTAATTGATGTTCTTCTTCAGAGCATTTTACATTATTAGTACATTTATTTACTAACTGAGATTCTCCAAAGCCCTCGTATTTAGTAATTCTAGAAGATTCTATTCCTTCAGAAATAATATAATTATAAGTAGATTTTGCTCGATTATTTGATAATACTACATTATAATCATCGTTGGCTCTACTATCTGTATGAGACTCTAATCTAATTACCATTTCAGGGTATTTATTCATTAAAGCAACAACCTTATCTAATTCAACGGCTGCATCAGGTCTAATATTGTACTTATCTAAATCAAAATAAATAGTTTCTAAATCTGCTAATATTACAACATCTTCTATTGGTTTCATTGGTATATTTAAATCTACAATAAGTTCTTTTTCTTTTTCTAAACCAAAAGAACTAAAGTTTTTTGCTACATCTTGATATTTTTCTTTTGAACCTTTTAAAATAAATTTTTCATCTCTAGGTATCAAATGTTCGTAAGCGCCGTCTTCTTTAGTTATGAAATAAGCTAATTCTTCTCCATTTTCTCTTGTAAGTAAAACTTTGGCACCTTCAACTGGATCATTGTTAACAGCATCATAAATTGTACCTTTTAATGTTAGTGGTGGAATTCTAGTAAAAGCATAAATATCATCACCACCTTCTCCGCCTTTTCTATTAGAAGAAATAAAGCCTTTAAAACCATCTTTTGATAAGTTGTATGCAATATCATCTTTTCTACTATTAATAGGTTCTCCAAGATTTATAACATTTACAATTTTATTGTTTTCATCTTTTACTGCAGCAAAGACATCCATTAAACCAAGTCCTACATGTCCGTCAGAAGAAAAGTATAACATACCTTCTTCATTATAGATGAATGGGAAAGCTTCGTTTCCTTCTGTATTAATTACATTTCCTAAATTTACTGGAGTATCTAATGTTCCATCTTCCCGTACATTACTAACATAAATATCTGTTCCACCAATTCCTCCAGGCATATCTGAAGCAAAATATAATTTTTTTCCATCCTCACTTAATGAAGGGTGATACACTATATAATTTGGGTTATTTAAATTAACGGGCTTTACCTTATCCCATTTTCCGTTTACTAATTCGGCACTGTAAATTCCAACATGCATAATTCCTTGTGTATCATTTATTTTTTTAGATTCGTAGTAATTATTTCTAGAAAAATACATTTTAGTTCCTTCACTGTTAAAAGTTGCAGGACCGTCATGATGAATTGTATTTACGCTACCTTCCAGTTGTTTTGTAGCTGCTACTGAAGCTCCTTCTTTAGAAACTTTATAAAGATCTAATAAAGGTTGTTTGTCCCAAGCATATAATCTTTTTACAGAAACTCCTTCATCTCTTGATGAACTAAAAATAATATCATCATTCAATTCTACAGCTCCAAATTCATTGAATTTAGTATTTATGTTTAACTTTTGAAGGGTGTTTTTTTCTGAAGCGTTAAAAATAGCACTTGCCAAATCATCATTTTTGAAAAAACTTTTTACTCTAGAATCTTGCTCATTTCCGGCATCCTTAAATTTTCGCATCCATTTTTTTGAAGCTTCATAATCGCCATTTGCTCTTAAGGTTTGTGCATAGTATAAATAATATTCTGAAGGAACATTTTCTTGCTTCACAACCTCTTTATAAATTTCTAATGCTTTTTCTGGTTGACGCAACATAATATATGCATCAGCTAGTTTACGCATTGCATAATGCTTATTAAAACTTGTATCAATTAATTTTTCATAAGTATTGATTGCTTTTACAAACGAAAAATTATTAAATTGTCTTTCAGCTCTCTTTTGCTTAACAGTTTGTCCAAATACCGATGTACTTATTAAAACCAAAGCAACAAATAAAATTTTTATATTTTTCATAATTTTCATCATTTATTTGGTTAGAAATATCTTGGAGATTTTTGTTTCGTTTTTAAGAATCTAAATTCATACATTAACAAAATCTCATGTGATCCATTGGTATAAGGTCTAATTTCTCCAGTAGGTATTTCGTAAGTATACCCAACTCTAAATTGATCTGTAACTTGAAAATCTACTAATGCCCCTATAGCTTTTTGCTCTCCATTAAATCTATATGAACCTCCTAACCAAAACTTTTCATTAAATAAGAAATTGGCTGTTAAATCCGTCGAAATTGGAGCTCCGTTTGTGTATTTAAACATAAAGGAAGGTTTTAATTTTAAATTATCACTTAAATTAAAAACATACCCACCAATTGCATAATAATGGACTCTCTCTAAGGCGGCATATTCAGTATTATTATTTAAATCATGATTAACCATTTTTGGTATTGATAGACCGGCATACCATTTATCAGAGTGCAGTAATACTCCTGCTCCAAAATTCGAATTCCATCTATTCAATTTTTCATTAAAATAAGGATCCTGATTTACTTCTGTAGCATTATATAACTCCTCAGCTAATTTATAATAAGTCATACCACCTTTTAAACCAAAACTGATATCTACTTCTTCACTTACCTTTAAAGTATAAGAAAAGTCTGCATACACATAGGTAAAGTTTTCATAACCAGATTTGTCATTAATTAATGATAATCCTAAACCAATTTGCTCATTTCTTAATGGAGAGTGTATAGATAATGTTTGTGTTTGTGGACCTCCATCAAATCCAGCCCATTGGTTTCTATTTAATCCTACAATACTCAGTGCATCTCTACTACCTGCATAAGCAGGGTTTACAGCAATTGTATTGTACATATATTGAGTAAACTGCGGTAACTGTTGCGCATTAGAATATTCTAATCCTAAAACCAGCATTACTATAAGTATAATTATACGTTTCATAGATTTATTTTTTTTAGTTTGTTCCTAAATATATATATCCAGTAAC
>CBDUKG010000038.1:0-21906 GCA_965367745.1 uncultured Flavobacteriaceae bacterium
ACGTTTATGAGTAGAGATTTTAGCTCTTTTTCTTTTTTTACCACTTGGCATAATAAAATGTTGTTTAGTATTAATAAATCTTTTTAATTAGCTAACCTTAACCTTGCTTTTTACGCCTTCTACAAATACTTTTGCAGGTTTAAAAGCTGGAATATTGTGTGCTGGTATTTTAATTGTAGTATTTTTAGAAATGTTTCTTCCAGTTTTTTCAGCTCTTGTTTTAATAATAAAACTACCAAATCCTCTTAAGTAAACATTATCTCCTTTTTCTAAGGAAGTTTTCACCTCGTCCATAAACGCTTCTACAGTTGCTAAAACATCTGTTTTTTCTATTCCAGATTTATCTGAAATATTTGATACGATTTCTGCTTTCGTCATTTTTAAATATATTTATATATGTTATTATAAAATTAAGACGGCAAATATAGGATATAATAATCAAAATCAAAAAGTTAATTCATTAAAATTTAATCAATTAAAACATGTAATATTGCATTTCTTAAATAAAGTGATGAAATTTTCTAACCAATTAACAGTCTGGTATTTACAGAATAAAAGAGATTTGCCCTGGCGAGCAACTAAAAATCCATATTATATTTGGTTGTCAGAAATTATTTTACAACAGACTAGAGTTGACCAAGGAATGGCTTATTATTTTAAGTTTGTAGAGCATTTTCCTACTATTTTTGATTTGGCTGCGGCTTCAGAAGAAACGGTTTTAAAATTATGGCAAGGTTTGGGCTATTATTCAAGAGCTAGAAACTTGCATTTTTCAGCAAAACTTGTAGTTAATGAGTTACAAGGTGAATTTCCTGTAACATATAAAGAACTTTTAAAGTTAAAAGGTGTTGGAGACTATACAGCTTCGGCAATTGCATCTATTTGTTTTAACGAACCTTCAGCTGTTGTAGATGGAAATGTATATAGAGTTTTGTCGCGTTATTTCGGAATTGATACACCTATTAATACATCAAATGGGATTAAAGAGTTTAAGCTGTTAGCACAGGAACTTATTAATGCTAAAATCCCCGGAACACATAACCAAGCAGTCATGGAATTTGGAGCAACAGTTTGCAAGCCACAAAACCCAGATTGCAGTAATTGTCCGTTAAATAATAGCTGTGTTGCTTTGTCTAAAAACACAATAAAAATATTACCTGTAAAAGAAAAAAAACTTAAAATACGAAAGCGATATTTTAATTATTTGGTGATACAAACTAATAATAATGCAACACAACTTGTAAAAAGAGAAAAAGGAATTTGGTTAAATATGTACCAATTCCCTTTAGTTGAAACCGATAAACCAATAAATCAACAAGAATTAATTGAACATAAGACTTTTAATGAATTATTTGATTTTAATAGTATAACAATTAAACTACATTCTGAAATTGTAAAACCACATAAATTATCGCATCAACATATTTATGCAAAGTTTTGGATAATAAAAACGCCTAATTCCTTAAAATTTAGCCATTCATGGAACGATATTAAAAAATATCCTGTTCCAGTTTTAATAGATAATTTTTTAAATGAATATAATTACAACTAAAATTTTTAGTACTTTTGATTAATCAATAATACATAAAAAATGGCTGGAACAATAAACAAAGTAATTCTTATTGGACATTTAGGAGACAATGTAAAAATGCACTATTTTGAAGGCGGAAATTCAATAGGTCGTTTTCCTTTAGCCACTAATGAAACTTATACGAATAAACAAACAGGCGATAAAGTAACAACAACTGAATGGCACAATATTGTTGTTAGAAATAAATTAGCTGAAATTTGCGAAAAATATTTAACCACTGGAGACAAAGTGTATTGCGAAGGCAGAATAAAAACACGCCAATGGGAAGGTGAAGATGGCTCTAAAAGATATACTACAGAAATACACGTTGCAGATATGACTTTTCTATCGACTAAAAAGGAGCTACATACGCCACAACCAAAAGTTGAAAACAAACAAGTTGAAACTCCAAAAAATGAAACTTCTACCAATGAAGTTGAAGATGATTTACCATTCTAAGTTTAATTTAATAAAAAATAATTGGATCCTGAACCCACATTTTTAATCATTAATTTTATCGAAAGCTTTAATATTTTGCTACTTATTAGTTTTGCAATGTTATTTTTGTTGCTGATTCTTTCAGCTTTAATTTCTGGTGCAGAGGTTGCTTTTTTCTCACTATCTAAAGCTACGTTATCGGAAGTGTTAGAATCGGACTCTGAAAAACAAAAAGCAGTTGTTGACTTGTTAAAGAATCCGCAAAAATTATTGGCTACTATATTAATTTCAAACAATTTTATTAATATTTTAGTGGTATTGATTTTTGCCTACATTGGCGAAATTATATTCAGTAATATTACGTCTGATTTGCTAAAATTTTTAATCGAGGTTGTTTTAGTTACTTTTTTAATTTTACTTTTTGGGGAAGTATTACCAAAGGTTTATGCTACCAGAAATTCATTAAAATTTGCAACTTTTATGGCAGTTCCATTAAAAGTTTTAAATTCACTTTTATCAGTAATTAGTTTGCCTTTAATGAGTATAACTAATGGTATTGAAAATAAATTAGGAAAGAAAAAATCTAACCTATCTGTAGAAAAATTATCACAGGCTTTAGAATTAACTTCAAATGAAGCTACAACTAAAGACGAACAAAAAATTTTACAGGGAATTGTTAATTTTGGGAATACCGAAACAGGGCAAATAATGACTCCTAGAATTGATGTTTTTGCACTTTCTAGTAGTGAACCCTATGATGTTATTATAGATAAAATTGTAACAAAAGGATTTTCTAGAAATCCAGTTTACAACGAGAATACCGACAATATTATTGGTGTTTTATATGCCAAAGATTTACTCCCTCATTTAAATAAAAAAGATTTCAAATGGCAAGATGTAATTAGAGAGCCTTACTTTGTTCCAGAAAATAAAAAGCTAGACGACTTGTTAAAAGAATTTCAAGAAAAGAAAAATCATTTAGCAATTGTTGTAGATGAATATGGTGGTACAAGTGGTGTAATTTCTCTTGAAGATGTTATTGAAGAAATTGTTGGAGATATTAATGATGAATTCGATGATGACGATATTTCATATTCTAAAATAGATGCAAACAACTATGTGTTTGACGGTAAAACCAATTTAAAAGATTTCTACAAAATATTAGAAATTCAAGACACAGAAATATTTGATAAAAACAAAAGTGAATCTGAAACAATTGCCGGTTTTATTTTAGAAATTTGTGGAAAATTTCCTAAAAAGAATGAAATAATAAAATTCAGTTCGTATACTTTTAAAATTGAGTCTATGGACAGAAAAAGAATCAAACAAATTAAAGTTACCATTAACGGAAACCCATAAAATAGTAAATGAGAAATCTTATTTTAATGTTAGTAGTTATTTTAATGGTTGTTTCTTGTAAAAACGATACCCTTCCAAAACCGAAACCTTATTTAAAATTAGAGTATCCAGAAATAACGTATTCAACATTTAATTCCGATTGTCCGTATACTTTTGAATTTTCTGAAATGGCAATAATTTCTTTAAAAGAAAACTGTTGGGCTACTATTAAATACCCAAAATTAAAAGCAACAATTCATATAACGTATAGAGAAATTAACAATAACTTAAATGAAATTTTAAGAGAAATTGAAAAGCTAACCTACGAGCATACCATAAAAGCAGATGCTATTCCAAATGCGTTGCCTTATGAGAATTTTAACAAAAATGTATTTGCAAAAATGTATAATGTTGAAGGAAATGTAGCTTCAAATATTCAATTTATGGCAACAGATAGTGTAAAAAATGTACTTGCAGGTTCTCTATATTTTTATACAAAACCCAATTACGATTCAATTTTACCTGCAATAAAGTATATAGAAAAAGATATTATTCATTTAGTTGAAACTTTAGAATGGAAATAGATACAAACAAAAAATATAAGTACACAAAAACCATAAGAAATTGGCTTTTGTTGGGGTTAATAATGTTAATTGGACAAGTTATTATTGGTGGAATTACTAGGCTAACTGGCTCTGGACTTTCAATTACACGTTGGGATATTATTACAGGTGTTGTTCCTCCTTTAAATGCGGAAGAATGGTTACACGAATTTAATTTATACAAAGCAACACCTCAGTTTCATAAAATAAATTCCACATTCACTATACAAGATTTTAAATTTATTTATTTCTGGGAATATTTTCATAGACTTTGGGTTCGCGCTTTAGGGTTTATCTTTTTAATTCCTTTTCTAATTTTTGTGGTTAGAAAAAAAATTAATGGTTATTTAATAAAAAGATTGGGTTTAGTTGTTTTTTTAACAATTTTAACCGCCTCAGCAGGTTGGATTATGGTAAAAAGCGGGTTGGTAAACAGACCTTGGGTAAATGCTTACAAGCTCACAATACACTTTATGCTAGCCTTATTAGTAATAACTGCAATGGTTAAAACTATTGCAGATGTTTATAATTTTGGAACACGTAAAGCAATCAAATCTAAAAAAATAGTTTCTTTGGTTATAGCAATTACTTTTATTCAAATGATTTTTGCAGGATTAATGTCTGGTATGCGAGCAGGTTTATATTATCCAAGTTGGCCAAATATGAATGGTGAATTTTTGCCAGCAGTATTGCTAAATTCTGAAAACTGGATTTGGGAAAATATGATAAATTATGATAGCTATCTATTTGCCCCTGCATTTATACAATTTACACACAGAATGTTAGCTTACTTATTAGTTGTAATTACATTTTATATGTTTATAAAACTAAAGAGAAACAATATAACTGTAATTAGCAAAAGGTGGTTAAATTCTACCTTATTTTTAGTGTTATTACAAATTGTTTTAGGAATATTGACAGTATTAAATGTTGAAGGTAAAATACCGTTATTTCTGGGTACAAGCCACCAATTGGTTGGTGTTTTATTTTTAATAAGTTTGTTGTTTTTAAACTATTCTTTAAGGAAACAAAAGGCATAAAAAAACTCCAATTTTATAATTGGAGTTTTAAAATTTTAAATAAAGAATTTATTGTTTTATAACATCTTTAACTTCTTTTTTAACTTTTTCAGCTCCTACTTTTACAGCTTCAGCTCCTTCTTTTACTGTTTCTTTCACAGTCTCAGCTCCTTCTTTCACTGTTTCTTTAACAGTACCAGCAGCTTCTTTTGCATCAGCACTTAAAGAGTCAACGGCTTTTTCAACACCTTCTTTAAGATTCTCGGCACCTTCTTCTACAGCGTCTTTAGCATCTTCGGCAGCATCTTTAACACCATCTTTAGCAGCTTCAACTTCTGTTGAAACAGCATCTTTTAGATCTTTTTTCTCAGTTTCTTTACAAGAAATTGTAATTACACTAATTATTGCAATTGCAATTAATAATTTAAATGTTTTCATTTTTAGATTGATTTATGAATTAATTAACTACAAATTAACAACAAATTCTTAATATAAGAATATAATTAATAAATTTTTTATTCTATCGTATCGATATCCTTGTCAGTTTCTTTAACTATTAAATCTATTTCTGTCGCTTTGGATACCGAGTATAAATCACCGCCTGCTATTTTGCTAATTTTTTCTGCAATAGCTTCTTTATTTAGTTTATTTGAATCGAAAGTAAATAGTCCTTTTTTAGATTCAAAATTTACTTTTGCATATGTAACACCTTCAACTTTAGAAAGT
This sequence comes from uncultured Flavobacteriaceae bacterium, assembly GCA_965367745.1. GTDB lineage: Bacteria > Bacteroidota > Bacteroidia > Flavobacteriales > Flavobacteriaceae > Lutibacter. The sequence continues at coordinate 5,694 of CBDUKG010000038.1, forward strand.
TTAGATTGTATTAATCTGGCACAACCTATTTCACAAGTCATTCCTTCAATTTCAACTTCAATACTTTTATAATTTGCAGCTACTTCTTGTTTTGGAGTCTCATTTTTTTTAGACTGATTACAAGAAAAAGAAAATGCAGTTATAATAATTAATAAAATAGTTGTTATATTTTTCATATGATTATTATTTGAACTAGTTAAACGGAATTTGCACAACAATTATTTTTTGATTGTATTAAAATGTGTAGTTATGCTTATTTTATAAACAGTTTTTATTTAAGAATTAGACAAATTTATAAACTAATAATTTTATATCCGAATATTTAACCGAATTTTGCATTTTTATTTATTAGATGGAAAACAAAAATTTACGTTGGGTTTATCTGGCGATACTTGCTTTAATTTGGGGAAGTTCTTTTATTTTAATGAAAAGAGCTTTATTAGGTTTGACACCAATTCAAGTTGGGGCTTTAAGAACATTATTTACAGCTATTTTTTTAATTTTAATTGGAGGTAAAAAAATATTTAAAATTAAAAGGAAACATTGGTATTATTTAACTTTAAATGGGTTTGTAGGAACTTTTTTTCCCGCTTTTTTGTTTGCCTTTGCGATTGATAAGATTGATAGTTCTATCGCTTCAATCTTAAATTCTTTAACACCATTAAACACGTTAATTTTTGGAGCGTTGGTTTTTGGGTTTAGTTTTAGAAAACGACAATTAATAGGTGTTTTAATCGGCTTAATTGGTACTTTAATGCTTATTTTAAAGGGTGCTGAGTTAAATCCTAACCAAGATTATTTTTATGCAAGTTTTATTTTAATAGCTTCAATTGGTTACGCACTAAATGTTAATATTTTAAAAAAGTACTTATTTGATTTAGATGCTTTAAGTATTACAGTAGCTAATTTTGTTTTGCTTATAATTCCTACGTTAATTGTATTGTGGTTTACAGACTTTTTTGAAACTTTTGAAGTTAATCAATCCACTAAGACAGGAATGTTTTATTTAGCGATTTTAGCTGTTTTTGGCACTGGTTTGGCAAAAATTATGTTTAACAGGTTAATACAAATATCTACGCCAATATTTTCGTCTTCTGTTACATACTTAATACCAATTGTGGCAATAACTTGGGGGATTTTAGATGGAGAAAAGATAACCTTATTTCAAGTTGTTTCAGGAGCTATTATTATGTTTGGAGTTTATTTAGTAAACAAATCAAAATAAAAAAGGCTGTCTAAAAATTTTAATTTCTAGACAGCCTTTTAATATTTAAGAAGTGGAAGAATTAAAAATCTTCTTCAGAAACTCCTTCATTTACTTTAGCATCAACTAATTTAAATTCAACTTTTTGAGGACCTAAACTACCAGTCTTAGTTCCTGGAAATTTAACGCCATTAAATTCTTTATAATCGCTAAAAGTTGCTTCAGTTTTTTGAGTTTGACCACCCATACTTACTGTTTGAACTTCTTTTACTTTTAAGCCAGTTTCAACATCAAAATAAATATCTGTTGAAACAATTTCTCCTTTTGTAGATATTACATAAGCATCTTTACCGTCTAAAGATTCAATACCCGAAAGCTTTGAATTTTCGTTGTTTAGTAATCCCATTTCTAAGAAAGTACCTAAAACACTTGTCATTTCAGAAGCCATATTTTCTGGTAATGGTTGTTTGTTCATAGTAACGCCATCTTTACTCATTACTATCTTTTGCATTACATTACCACCCATACTTGTTTCGTTAGCATATTTAGTAGCAGTTCTTTTTTCAGTACTTGAAATTGCACTACCCATTACTTCTGCTTCATATGTAACCAATGTGCTTTCTAAAGCTTTAATTTTATCTGCTCCACCAATTGCATTAAAATAGTTATCAATTACAGATTGCTTAGTAACTCCATCAGTAATTGCATTTGCTGTTTCTGCAGCTTTTGCAATCTTAGCAGCAGCAACAGCGGCAGCTTTTTTAATTGACTCTTCAGTTGGTTTAAAAACTACTTCGTAAGTTTTAGCATTCGTAACTAAATTTTTAGTAAACTTTTGAATGTCTTTTGCGGTGATGTTATTAACAATTTTTTCAAAATTTTCAGAAGCATTCATATTATAATCTTCACGATAAAAGTTTGTTAATAAACTCATTTCGTATCGGTTATAGTTTTTTTGATCTTCTCTTTCTTTTTTATAATTTGTTAATGTTTTATCAAGATCTAATTGTTGAATTTCACCGTTTGCTATTTTTTTAATTTCATTGTGTACAATACCAACAAGTTTTTCAACTTTATCTGGATCACAATCAAATGACACAGATATAGAAGCTTCATTTACAGGTCTTTTAGACAATGAACTTCTAGCAGAAGCACCATAAGTTCCTCCTTCTTCTTCTCTAAGTGTTTCGGTATATCTTAATTGAAGAATATCTCCTAAAGCTTTTGCAAGCATCGCATTCTTTAAGGAATATTTCATATCGTTTTTGTACGAAATCCTTACAGAACTTTTAGGGTCTTCCATTTTAAGAAAAATATCTTTATCTATAGTATTTGAAACCCAATTAACAGAATTGTCTTTCCACATTTCCATTTCTTGGTTGGTTTCTAGACTTGCAATATATTTCTCTAATAATGGTTTTAAATTTTCTTTTTCAACGTCTCCAACAATAAAAAATTCGAAATCAGCTGCATTTTTAAAGCGCTCTAAATAAATAGCTTTAGATTTTTCAAACGACATTTCATCTACTAAATCTTGATTAAAAATACGTTGAGTAGGGTGATTATTACCATATAAGGTAATTGTTAAACTATCGTTCATTTTTTCACCTATATTCTCGCTTCTTCTAATAAGGTAGTTTTTAACATTTTCCATTAAAACTTTATACGCATCTTCGTCAAAACGAGGTTTTTCAAAAGTTAAATAAACCATTTGAAGCATCGTTTCAACGTCTTTTGTTGAAGATGACCCTGAAACGCTTTCAGATAAAGAAGAAATATTAACCGATGTAGATGCCGTTTTTCCAGCAAGTACTTTTGGCAAGTCTGTTCTTGAAAAATCTCCTAGACCAGAAAATTGAGCTACTCCTGTTGTTAAGGCTGCAGATGCTAATAAAGAATCTTCTAACAATGAATTTCCACCATAACTTACAGCGTTTAATTTTACATCATTTTCGTTTTTATCAGCAAATTTGTAATGCACTTTAATGCCATTACTTAATGTAAAAGTAGTTGCCTCAATTTCTTTATTAAATTTTTCTGAAACTATTTTTCCATCATTTATGGTTACACCAGAAATTAATGTTTTTCCACTAAAAGAATCTTCATAAGCAGTTATTGAATTATCATTCTCTACTTCGTTAATAATTGCTAGAGCACCTTCTTTAGTTAAATTATTGTTTCCTTTAACGCCAGTTACAATAACAGCTCTATTGTTTTTGGTGTATAATGGTTTTAAGAAATTGTTAACCTCTTCTATGTCAAGATTTTCAAATATGTTTTTAGCAATATCATATTCTCCAACAAGATCCGTCATTGTTTCATTCTCAAGGTAATTTTGCTGAATTGTTCTAATAATTCTTCCGTGAGAAATATCGTTTATTTTAGCAATTTGAGTTTCGTAATTATTATTAATTTCTGCAATTGTTCTAGTTATTTCTGCCTCAGTAAAACCAAATTTAACCGCTCTGTTTAACTCTGTTAAAGCAGTTTTAAAAGCTTCTTGTTGTTGGTTTGGTTTTGGATATACTGTAAGGCTAAGTTGTTTTTTTGTTCTTACAAAATCGCCATAATTAAAACGTGCTGCCATAAAAGGAGCATCTGGTTTTTCAGTTATTTCACTTATTCTTGAAGATAACATAGTACGAACCATTCTATTAATTAATGATTCTTTTAAATCTTTAACCGTTTGATCTGCTAATGATCTAGGGTGATTGATGCTAAATGAAATATTTGAAGTTGTTACTTCTTCATCCATAGCAACTGTAAATAACATTTCTTCATTATCAGGAATTTCAACTAAAAAACGTTCTTTTGGGTTTTCTACCGCTGGAATATCTGAAAATTGTTTGATGATTTTTTGTTCAATTTCATCCACGTTAATATCACCAACTACTGCAATTGCCTGCAGATCAGTTCTGTACCAGTCATGGTAAAAATCTCTTAAAGCTTTGTAGTCAAAACCTTCTACTATATTCATTAAACCAATTGGTAAACGTTCGGAGTATTTAGAATTACCAAACATAACAGGAAGAGATTGTTGTAACACTCTCATTTGTCCGTTTTGTCTTGTTCTCCACTCTTCTTTAATAACGCCTCTTTCTGCATCAATTTCTTCGTCTGTAAGTAAAAGGTAATTAGACCAATCATTTAAAATTAATAATGCAGTATCTACTAAACCATCTTTAGTTGGAATGTTGTCTAAATTATACACAGTTTCATCAAATGACGTGTATGCGTTAATGTCTTTTCCAAATACAGCTCCATGTTTTTGAAGTGTGTTTAAAATTCCTTTACCGGCAAAGTTTTTTGTTCCATTAAAAGCCATGTGTTCTAAAAAGTGAGCCAAACCTTGTTGGTCATCATTTTCTAATACAGAGCCTACATTTTGAATTATATAATAACTGGCTGCATTTTTAGTTACGTCCGTATTATAAATATAATAAGTCATTCCATTTTCTAGTACCCCTTTTTTAATTTTCTGGTTTACAGGAAGTGGTTCTTCTAAATTTACTTTTTGCGCAAAAGTGTTAAAACTTAAAATAAGCGCGAAAAAGCTTAAATAATAAAATTTTCTCATAGATGTTAATTTGATAGATTTAAGGTTAAATATTACATACATGTAGCATGTTTTTTCTTTTTGTTACAATTTTTTTAAAAAGAAGATGTACACTCCTTTAATTTCAAAATTTAAAAGGTAAATTTAAAAAACTTTTATTCTTTTTAAGTTTATTTTGAATAAATTAACTAAACATTAATACAACATAGTATAATGGGTTAAAAATGAGTACTTTCTTATAGTTAATTTTGTTTTGCTGAATAAGAAAAAAACTTTATATTTGCACCCGCCTTAATTGAAAAGGTAATTATTTATTAATAAAGCGAATAAAAACTATACGTATGTATGCAATTGTAGAAATAGCAGGGCAGCAGTTTAAAGTAGCGAAAGACCAAAAGGTTTACGTACATCGTTTACAAGAAGCAGAAGGAAACAAAGTTTCTTTTGATAAGGTTCTTCTTTTAGACAACGATGGTACTGTAACAGTTGGCGCCCCAGCTATCCAAGGAGCCGAAGTAACGGCTAAAATTTTAGGTCACTTACAAGGTGATAAAGTAATCGTTTTCAAAAAGAAACGTAGAAAAGGTTATAGAAAAAAGAATGGTCACCGCCAAGCTTTAACTGAAATTCAGATTGAAAGTATTGCCTCAAGTGGTGCTAAGAAAGCAGCTCCAGCAAAAAAGGCAGCTCCTAAAAAAGAAGAAGCAGTAAAAGAAACTGTAGCGAAAGCTCCAGCTAAAAAAACAGCAACTAAAGCTGATGATTTAAAGAAAATTGAAGGTATTGGACCAAAAATTGCTGAAACATTAGTTGCAGCAGGAATGGCAACTTATGCAGATTTAGCAAAAGCAAAACCAGCACAAATTTCTGAAATTATTGCAGAAGTTCGTGGAAGTCACGTAACTGATACTTGGCCAAAACAAGCTAAATTAGCTGCAGATGGTAAGTGGGATGAATTGAAAGAATTACAAGATAGATTAGACGGAGGCGTTGAAAAATAAATCTGTAACGTTTAACTTATAAAAATTTAGTAAAATGGCACATAAAAAAGGAGTAGGTAGTTCGAAGAACGGTAGAGAATCAGAATCGAAACGACTAGGAGTAAAAATATTTGGTGGACAAGCTGCTATCGCAGGGAACATTATTATCCGTCAAAGAGGAACTCAACACCACCCTGGTGATAACGTATATATGGGAAAAGATCATACTTTACACGCAAAAGTGGATGGTATTGTTCAATTCCAAAAGAAAAGAAACAACAGATCTTATGTTTCTATTGAGCCTTTCGAAGCTTAAAAAACAATTTCTTTAAATTTTTAAAAACTCCCAAACTAGTAAATAGTTTGGGAGTTTTTTTAGGTGCTAATTTTGTACCTTTGCTATTCTATGCAATTTTTATACAACATACTTATTTTTAAAGCTAGTCTGGTGCTAAAAATAATAGCAATTTTCAATAAAAAAATAAAACTTTTTGTTGATGGTCGTAAAGAAACTTTTACAAAATTAAAACAGCATATTAATAAAACAGATAAAGTAATTTGGATGCACTGTGCTTCGCTCGGTGAGTTCGAGCAAGGAAGACCAATTTTAGAAAAATTAAAGGAAAAACACCCAACAAAAAAATTAGTGCTAACGTTTTTTTCACCTTCTGGATATGAAGTTAGAAAAAATTATAAAGAAGCCGATGTAGTTTGTTATTTACCCTTGGATTCTGCAAAAAATGCTAAAAAATTTCTGAATATCGTCCATCCAGAAACTGCAATTTTTGTAAAATATGAATTTTGGCCAAACTTATTAAAAGAGTTAAAGATAAGAAATATTGACACCATTTTAATTTCTGGTATTTTTAGAAAAGATCAAGCATTTTTTAAATGGTATGGTAGCTTTATGCAAAAGGCGTTAAGTTCATTTTCTTACTTTTTTGTACAAGATAAATTATCTGAAACATTATTAAAAAGTATAAGAATTGAGCATGTAAGTACCTGTGGAGATACACGTTTTGACAGAGTTTATGAAATTACAAAACAAGATAATCAATTAGATTTTGTGTCAAAATTCAAGAATAACTGCTACACATTGGTAGCAGGAAGTACATGGAAAGAAGATGAAGAATTATTAGTTAATTATATAAATAGCAGTGCTTCAGAAAAAGAAAAATTTATTATCGCACCTCATAATATTAACGAAAAAGAGATTCAAGAGTTGAAAAATTCAATTTCAAAAAAGGTTGTGCTATTTTCAGAAAACGGAGAAAAAAAGTTGGAAGCATATCAGGTTTTTATTATTGATACTATTGGGATTTTAACAAAAGTGTATAGTTATGCTGATATTGCTTATGTAGGTGGAGGTTATACAAAATCGGGAGTTCACAATGTATTGGAGCCAGCAACTTTTGGAATACCTATAATAATTGGTCCCAATTATAGTAAATTTATTGAAGTAAAAGAATTAGTAGATAGGGAGGCGTGTTTTTCAGTAAATAATTCTCAAAAATTATCCGTACTTTTAAGCAGTTTTTTTATTGATAAAATTAAAAGACTAGAAACAGGTTCAAGAGCATTGAATTATGTGATTAATAAAACAGGAGCTACCACAAAAATTTTAAAATACTTAAAATGATTAGAGAAAAATTAGAGAACTTTTATTCTTATGTTTTTGAAAAAGAATTATTAGATGAAATTGAACAGGTTGGAGTGTATAAAAAATTACGTGAAAACGAATTGTTAGTAGATTTAGGCGATCAAATGAAAGGAGTTCCATTATTATTAGATGGTGCTATAAAAATTGTAAGAGAAGATAAAAAGGGCGAAGAAATATTACTTTATTTTTTAGAAAAAGGTGATACGTGTGCAAGTTCTTTTGCAAGTGCCATTTCAAATGGAAAATGTGGCATTAGAGCTATTGCTGAAAAAGAATCTGAAATAATTTTCCTTCCGAAGGAAAAATTGGATGATTGGTTGGTTAAATACAAAAGTTGGAGAAACTTTGTAATTGATAGTTACAATATTCGTTTAAATGAAATGATGGAAACCATAGATACCTTGGCGTTTATGAAAATGGATGAGCGATTATACAAATACCTTAAAGATAAAGCTCAAATATTACGTGAAACTGCTTTAAATACCACGCATCAAGATATTGCTTATGATATGCATACATCTCGAGTAGTAATTTCAAGGTTATTAAAACAACTTGAAAATGAAGGGAAAATTAAGTTGCACAGAAATAAAATTGAGATTTTAGAGTTTTAATTATGTAACAAAAGTTACATAGCGGCATAATTTATACAATACTTTTATAGTTCTAACTAATTAAATAAATTATGGAATTTATTACACAACCATGGGCTTGGTATGTTGCTGGACCCATTATTGCCTTGGTCATGTTTTTATTATATTACTTTGGCGAACGTTTTGGGCTGTCATCTAATTTAGAAACCTTCTGTTCTATCGGTGGTGCTGGAAAATTTGTTGATTATTTTAAAATCGACTGGAAACAAAATTCTTGGAACTTAATTTTTGTTGCGGGTGGAATTACAGGTGGATTTATAGCTTCGCAATGGCTTTCTCCAACAGATGCTGTTGCTATTAACCCGCTAACTATTAAAGATTTAGCGGATATTGGAATTCAAAATGCAGGAGCTACTTATCTACCTGATGAAATTTTTAGTATTGAAACAATGTTAACCTTTAAAGGCTTTTTAATTCTGCTAATTGCAGGTATTATGGTAGGTTTTGGCGCACGTTGGGCAGGTGGTTGCACTTCAGGTCATGCAATTGTGGGCTTAAGTAATTTAGAACTTCCTTCATTAATAGCTGTTATCGGTTTTTTTATTGGTGGCTTGGTTATGACTTGGTTTATTTTACCATTATTATTTTAAATAAAGAGATATGAAATATATAAAGTTTTTTTTAGTAGGAATACTCTTTGGAATAGTAATGAGTAAAGCAGAAATAATTTCGTGGTACAGAATTTACGAAATGTTTAAATTTCAATCGTTTCATATGTATGGAATTATTGGATCAGCAGTTGTTTTAGGAATGGTAAGTATGTTTTTATTTAGAAAAAAAATGGTAAAAACATTTGAAGGAAATGAAATTCATGTGCCCGCAAAAAAAATAGGTTTGAGTCGTAATTTACTAGGAGGTATTTTATTTGGTTTAGGTTGGGCGCTTGCTGGTGCTTGTCCAGGACCAATGTTTGTTCTTGTAGGTAAGGGAGTAGTTTCTATTTTAGTAGTAATTTTTGGAGCAACATTAGGGGCGTTTTTATATGGTTATTTTAAAGAGAAACTTCCACATTAAATAGGTTGTTTTATACAAAAAGCAGGCTAAAAAGTTTATTACCCAATTAAACACAAAGTACAAATAGCATGTGACCGTTAAAAAAATAATTCAGACACATGAGAATTAACGAAATAATAGACACTCATTTTTCAAAAATATTTGAAATAAAATTACAACAAGAACTTTGTAAATATGGAATTTTAAAGCAGGCCGAACCAGATCAAATTATTTTAGAAATACGCAGAGATGCAAACTTTATACCTTTAATTGTTTCGGGAGTTGCAAAAGTTATGCGCCGTGATGGAAAAGGAAACGGTATTTTTCTACATTATTTATCAAATAAACAAACAAGCGCTATTGCAATTTCTTATGCGCTTGAAAATAAAAAAAATGAAATTAGAATAAAAGCAGAAAGCGCTATTACTTATATTGCAATACCAGCAAAAATTGTAAATTTGTGGTTCGAAAAATACAATTCGTGGAGGTCGTTTTTTTTAAAATTAAACCAACAACAAACAGCATCTTTATTAAATTTAGTTAATGATATTGCGTTTGAAAATTTAGAATTTCGAGTTTTAAAATATATTGAAAACTCAAGTTTAATTTATAATAACAACACTATTAATAGGAAGCATTTTGATATTGCAAGAGATTTAAAAGTTTCAAGAGAAGCGATATCAAGAATTTTAAAAAAGTTAGAAAAAGAAGAAGTTGTAACTTTGGGAAGAAATAAAATAACATTAAATTAATGCAGTTAACGGATAAATTTGGTAGAAAAATTTCGTATTTAAGATTGGCAATTACAGACCGATGTAATTTACGATGTCAATATTGTATGCCAGCTCACGGTATTGATATTGTTAATAGAACGGCATTGCTTTCTTATAAAGAAATGTACCGAATTATTAGAGTGCTTTCAGAATTGGGAGTGGATAAAGTTAGGCTTACAGGAGGAGAACCTTTTGTGCGCAGAGATTTTGTAAACTTTTTAGAATCACTTTCTTTTAATGATAAATTAAAGGAAATAAATATTACAACAAACGGTGCATTAATTTCAAATCACATTAAAAAGTTAGAAGAATTAAATATCAACGCAATCAATTTAAGTATTGATAGTTTACAAAAAGAAAAATTTGCTCAAATTACTCGAAGAGATGTTTTTGAAAATGTGTACGATACTTTTGAAAAATTAGAAAAGAGCAATTTAAAATTAAAGCTGAATGTAGTTGTACAATCTGGTTTTAATACCGATGAAATTATTGATTTTGTTGAATTGTCTAAAGAAAAAGATATTGCTGTTCGGTTTATTGAAGAAATGCCTTTTAACGGAAAAGGACAAAGAGAAATGCAAGAAGTTTGGGACTTCAATAAAATTATCAATCATATTAAAGGAAGTTATTCTGAAGTTGAAAATGTGCTTTCAAAAAAGTCTTCCACTTCAAGAAACTTTAAAATTTCTAATTATAAAGGAACTTTTGGAATAATTCCAGCTTTTACACGTACTATTTGTAACGATTGTGATAGAATTAGAATTACAGCAACCGGAATGTTTAAAAACTGTTTATTTGATGGCGGTGTTTTTAATGTTCGAGATTTTATTAGAGATGGCGCAAGTGATGATGAATTAAAAGAATTATTTATTAATACGGTACATAAAAAACCTGAAAACGGATTTATTGCAGAAGCATCTCGTGATAACGATGTTTCAGAAAGTATGTCTACCATTGGAGGTTAATTCAATTAACAACTATTATAAAATTAAACATTCGCCAAACTGAGCCAGTTTCAGGTTCTCATGAACAATAGAAAAGCTATTTTGAGATGCTGAAACTCAATAAGCACAACAATTAAAATAATTAAAATGTCATTCCTGCGGAGGCAGGATTTTATTCTATGAATTTAACCACAGTAAAAGAAGCAACAACAATAATTTTAAATAACTCATTAAACTTTGGAATTGAGGAAGTAGATTTTATAAATTCTGTTGGAAGAGTTTTAAAAGAAAATATTGTTGCAGATAGAGATTTCCCGCCATTTAACCGCGTAAGTATGGATGGTATTGCAATTACTTCTGAAGCGTTTAATAAAGGAATTAGAAGCTATAAAATTGAAGGAATACAAGCAGCTGGAAGTCCACAATTAACACTAAATAATACTAATAATTGTATTGAAGCAATGACCGGAGCAATGCTTCCAATTAATGCAGATGTTGTAATTCAATATGAATTGTTAGAAATTAAAGATGGATTTGCAACTGTAAATTTAGATGCAGTAAAAAGTTTTCAAAATGTTCATAAAAAAGGTTTAGACAGAAAGAAAAACGATATTTTAATACCTAAAGACACGTTAATTTCTGCTGCTGAAATTGGAGTTTTTGCAACTGTAGGTAAATCAATAGTAAAAGTTGCAAAACAACCAAAGGTAATGATTGTTTCTACTGGAAATGAATTGGTAGAAGTTTATGAAACTCCAGCTGAATATCAAATTAGAAGAAGTAATGTTTACACATTAGTTTCTTTATTAGAAAAGTTAAAAATAAAGGCAGACACAGCTCATATTTTAGACGATAAAAAAACATTAGAAACCAAAATAGCTAAGTTCTTAAAAGAATATGATGTACTACTTTTTAGTGGAGCAGTTTCTAAAGGAAAATTCGATTTTATTCCAGAAGTTTTAAATAATTTAGGTGTTGAAAAACTGTTTCACAAAGTAAAACAACGTCCAGGGAAACCATTTTGGTTTGGAAAAAAAGGAACAAAAACAGTTTTCGCTTTTCCTGGGAATCCAGTTTCAACTTTTGTAAGTTGTTTAAAATATTTTTATCCTTGGTATTATAAGTCTGTTGGATTAAATTTCGAAAATAAACAACAAGCAATCTTAAGTGAAGACTTCTATTTTAAACCTAATTTAACCTATTTTTTACAAGTTAAATTACATCAAAAAGAAGGTAAATTAATGGCCACACCAATTGCGGGTAAAGGATCTGGAGATTTAACCAACTTAGTAGATTCTGATGCTTTTTTGGAATTGCCAGATGATAACAGTAATTTTACCGAAGGACAAGTATTTCCCTTAATAACATATAGATAACAACGTCATTCTGAACTTGTTTCAGAATCTCATAAATATGAAAAACAAATTCACACATATTGGCGAAAAAAACCAACCTAAAATGGTAAATGTTGGTGATAAAAAAATTACCAAACGTTCTGCAACTGCAAAAACGACTATGTTTTTGGGTTCAGAAATTATTGCACATTTTAAAGAAGATGAGTTGGTTACCAAAAAAGGGCCGGTTTTTCAAACAGCTATAATTGCAGGAATTCAGGCGGTTAAAAAAACATCAGAGCTAATTCCAATGTGTCATCCATTACTAATTAACGGAGTGGATATTGATATTGAGATTATAGATAAAACGGATATTCAAATTTTGTGTACAGTTGCTATTGAAGGAAAAACTGGTGTAGAGATGGAAGCTTTAACGGGAGCGACAATAGCAGCTTTAACAGTGTATGATATGTGTAAAAGCATTTCACAAAAAATGATAATTAAGGAAGTTAAATTACTTGAAAAATCAGGTGGTAAAAGCGATATAAAAAATGGCTAAACATCAAAAACACGCAAAATTAAAATTAAGAGATAACGACAATTTTGCTTCTAACGAGATTTCAATTTTAGGAACAAACTGTTCTAATATTTCAAATCTGGTTTCTAAAGTTTCAGAAAATTTAGCGAAGTATAAATTGGCTTATTTTGATGCTTCGCATTCTAAAGATATCGAAAAAAACACCTTAGAAAAGTATACATTTCATCATAAAGGAACTGCTGAAATTTCAGTTAATTCTGAGGTAAATAAATTCAACCAACGGGTTCAGTTTTCTCAATACGATTTTGTTTTTATTAACGGAAATCATTACCAAGGAGCAAAACAAATTTTAATTTTAGACAACGAAAAAGAAGCTTCTGTTTTAAAAAGATTAGAACAATTAAATAATATTCAATTTGTAATTAAATTGAACGATGGTGCTAATTATTTCGATTTTTTAGAAGAAAAACATCCTCAAATTAAAAATTTATTATGTTATTCTATAGATGAAATTGAAATAATTTCAAAACATATAGAAAACCTTATCAAAGAAAAAATTGCTCCAATAAACGGTTTGGTGTTGGCTGGTGGAAAGAGTGTAAGAATGGGAACCGATAAAGGAACGCTTGATTTTTATGGAAAAAATCAGCGTGATGTTGCCATAGAATTGTTAGAAAGTAACAATTTAAAAACATTTCTATCAGTTCGTGAAGCGCAAGAAATTACAATTGAGAATAAAATAACCGATAAATTTATTGGCTTGGGTCCTTTTGGCGCAATTTGCTCGGCATTTCAAGAAAATCCTGATGTGGCTTGGTTGGTAATTGCTACCGATTTACCTTTTGTTACTAATGAAGTGATTCAATTATTGTTAAAACATAGAAATCCTTCAAAAGCAGCAACTACAATTAAAGGAAAAGATAAGCAATTTCCAGAGCCTTTAATTACTATTTGGGAACCGAAAAGTTATCCATTATTACTAAATTATTTATCACAAGGCTATTCTTGTCCGCGAAAAGTCTTGATAAATTCTGATGTTGAAATTGTTGAAATTGATGATGATTTTATTAGAAATATTAATACTCCAGAAGAATATAAAGCAGCAAAAAAAGAAATAAACGAATAGTATATTTTAATAAAAGTAGCAATGTGCTTATTCGATATTATTTAAATAACTTTGGCAAACTGTTTTACAAAAATAATGAACATTACTAGCGAAGAATTTTTTAAACGTCAAACTACGTTATCAGAAATTGGTAACGAAGGTCAAGAGTTGTTGCAAAAAGCAAAAGTTTTGGTAATAGGCTGTGGTGGACTGGGGAGTCCGATTGCAATATATTTGGCAACTAGTGGTGTTGGAGCATTGCATTTGGTGGATTTTGACACGGTTTCTGTGTCTAATTTGCACAGACAAGTGTTTTTTAAAACCGAAGATATTGGCAGATCAAAAGCCGAAATATTAGCTTCTGAAGTTAAAAAAAGAACTCCGTTTACAAACGTTTCATATACAGATAAAGCAGTTACTAAGAGCACTATTTTAGACTTAATTTCAAACTTTGATGTTGTAGTTGATGGCACGGACAACTTGCCTATAAAATATTTAATAAATGATGCTTGTGTACTTTTAAAGAAGCCATTGATTTATGGCTCCTTGTACAAGTTTGATGGTTATGTAGCAACATTTAATGTACAAAATAAAGATGGCAGTTTTAGCTGTAATTTGCGTGATGCTTTTCCTAAAATAGCGACTGATATTCCCAATTGTGAAGAAGCTGGTACACTAAATCCTATTGTTGGTATTATTGCATTGTTACAAGTAAATGAAGTGCTAAAATTAATTACAAAAACCGGTACATTATTGGTAAATCAGCTGTTGATTTATAATGCGCTTGAGAATTCACAGTTTAAAATGAAACTGCGTAAAAATGATTCGATTAATATTGAGGAAATTTTTAAAAATTCAGATTATTCAGAAACGTATTGCGAAACTCAAGATGCTTCATTATTAATTTTAGCTTCAGAATTTAAAAAAATTGAGCCCGAAAACTCAATGGAAGTTATTAGTGTATTAAATCATACAGATGCGCAGGTTCCTTTTAAAGTGCATCAGAAAATGCCTTATAAAACATTTAATGCAGAAGATTTTAAACCAGATTTCGATAAAAAATATGTAGTAATTTGTAAAAAAGGAATTACAAGTTACGACGTTACCTTAAAATTAAAAGAAAAATTTCCAACACTAACTATTTTTAGTTTAGTTGATGGAATTGACAACTACTAAATGCAGAATCCACAAGAATTTTATAACAATCAGAGAGCTGTTTTTGAACAAAAATCTATTCAATTAAAAAAGAAACTTACCATTTCTAGTTTAGTACGCTTTATCACTTTTTCAGCAATTATATTAGGTGTTTACCTATTTTTTGGCAATATATCAGCCATGTTATTAGTTGTTGGTGTTGGTATAATTGTGTTTGTATATTTAGTTTTAAAACACAGTGATTTTCAATATAATTTTGATTTAAATAAAACATTAATCGCTATTAATCAAACAGAATTAAATGTTTTAAAAAGAGATTATTTAAACTTAGATGATGGAAGTGAGTTTTTAAACCCTAAGCATTTTTATAGTTACGATATTGATTTATTTGGTAAAGGTTCTTTTTTTCAATATTGCAACAGAACAGTTACTGTTGAAGGGAAAAATGAGTTGTTTTCAGAGTTGACTTCAAACACAATTTCAGCCATTAATGAAAAGCAATCAGGAATTAAAGAATTAAGTGATAAACCATTATGGCGACAACATTTTTCGGCGATTGCAAGTTTGGTGAAAGTGGAACATCCAGCAAAAGAAATTATAAATTGGATTCATAATTATAAAGCGGTTTTTCCAACATATTTTAAGTTTTTACCAGCCGTATTTTCTTTGCTGTCATTAGCACTAATTGTAGCTTTAGGTTTTCAGCTAATACCGGAAATAGTAGTTTTATTTTGGCTTTTAATCGGTTTGGGGATTTCTGGATTTTATGTTAGAAAAATTAATGAATTGGCTAGAAATACGGGCAATGCAAAAGATACTTTTAAGCAATATCATAAATTGTTAAATGAAATAGAAAATACAACGTTTACTTCAGAAATTTTAAAAACGAAGCAATTAGAAATCCAAACTGAAGCAAAAAAAGCATCTGTCATATTTAAAGAATATTCTAAATTATTAGATGCTTTAGACCAACGAAATAATATAATTATTGCTGTTCTTGGAAATGGCTTTTTCCTAAGGGATTTATACCAAGTCTATAAAATTGAAAAATGGATTGCAACTTATAAAGACAAGGTTGAGCAATGGTTTAAAGTTATCGCCTTTTTCGATGCTCAAAATTCTTTGGCAAACTTTGCTTTTAACCATCCAAATTATGTTTTTCCTGAAATAAAAACCAATAGTAATGTTATAAAGGCAACTAATTTAGGTCATACTTTGTTAAAAGAAACGCAAAGAATTGACAATGATTTTATCATAAAAAATCAACAATTTTTTATTATCACAGGTGCAAATATGGCGGGGAAAAGCACTTTTTTAAGAA
>CBDUKG010000039.1:0-20956 GCA_965367745.1 uncultured Flavobacteriaceae bacterium
GCCTGTTTTCCAACAGTTATTGAACCGACTGCCTTTTCCAATCCCATAGCATAAGCACCGTTTATGGTGGCAGCATTTATAGCCTCTTCAGGAGTCATTTTCATTTTAATGCAGGCAGTAGAAACCACAAAATTCATATTACCTGAAGGTGTTGAGCCTGGATTGTAATCGGTTGCTAATGCTAAAGGCAATCCAGCATCTAGCATTTTTCGAGCAGGAGTATAGGGAATGCTTAAAAAATAGGAACAACTTGGCAATGCAACAGGCATAGTTGATGTATTTTGAAGCGAAGCGATATCTTCATATCGCATTACTTCTAAATGGTCTACAGATAAAGCATTGTAATTTACACCAGCTTGTACACCACCAATAGCATTAAATTGATTTACATGAATTTTAGGAATCAATCCATATTGTTTTCCTGCTTTCAATATAAATACTGTATCCTCTACTGAAAAATATCCTGTTTCACAGAAAATATCAATATAATCGGCTAATTTTTCTTTCGCAATTATTGGTAAAACTTCATCAACCAAAAGTTGTAAATAGGCTTGTTTGTTGTTTTTATATATTGCAGGAAGCGCATGCGCCCCTAAAAAAGTAGCTTTTATCGGAATTGAATAATTTTCTTTTAGGCGTTTTATTACGCGCAACATTTTTAATTCGGCTTCAGCAGTTAAACCGTAACCCGATTTAATTTCAATAGCCCCAGTTCCTAATTGAATTACTTCTTCTAAACGAACTTTGCTTTGTAGGTACAAATCTTCTTCTGAAGTTTCTTGCAGTTTTTTAGCTGAATTTAAAATTCCACCACCATTATTTGCAATTTCTTCATAAGACAATCCATTAATTCTATCTACAAATTCACCTTCTCTATTTCCGGCATAGACAATATGTGTATGCGAATCGCACCAAGATGGTAATATCATTTTTCCTGTAGCATCAATAATTTCATCAACTGAAATGGTTGGACACTTATCCATTTTTCCAAAATCAGCAATAATACCGTTTTCAACCAATAAAAAAGCATTTTTAATAGTTGGTAATTTTTTCATTTCAGCTCCAGCTAAAAACGAAACAGTTTTTTCTCTAACTTGAATTAGTTCTTTAATATTTTTAAATAAAATGCGCATTAAAAAAGGTCTTTTAAAATAGAATCTTCAACAATATTAGGCAAAGTTACTTTTAAATCTGGTCTTCGCTCCATTTCTCTTTTTATAGCAAACAAAGCTTCATCATTTCTAGCCCAACTTCTACGTGCAATTCCGTTATTTACATCGTAAAATAACATACTTTTTAATCTCCTATCTGCTTCTTTGGTTCCATCTAATAACATTCCAAAACCACCATTTATAACTTCTCCCCATCCAACGCCACCACCGTTGTGAATAGAAACCCAAGTGGCACCTCTAAAACTATCACCAATTACATTATGAATTGCCATATCTGCTGTAAATTTACTTCCATCGTAAATATTACTGGTCTCTCGGTAAGGAGAATCTGTTCCGCTAACATCGTGATGATCTCGACCTAAAACCACAGCTCCAATTTCACCATTTGCAATAGCATTGTTAAAAGCTTCGGCAATTTTAGACCTGCCTTCAGCATCAGCATATAAAATACGTGCTTGTGAACCAACTACTAATTTATTTGCTTTTGCATTTTTAATCCACGTAATATTGTCTTGCATTTGCAACTGAATCTCTTTAGGAGAGTTTTCCATAATTTCAGTTAATATTTTCATTGCAATTGCATCCGTTTTGTCTAAATCTTTACTTTTTCCAGAAGTACACACCCATCTAAAAGGTCCAAAACCATAGTCAAAACACATAGGACCTAAAATATCTTGAACATAAGAAGGATATTTAAAATCGATGTTGTTTTCTGCAAAAATAGCTGCACCTGCTCGTGAGGCTTCCAGTAAAAAAGCATTTCCATAATCGAAGAAATAAGTCCCTTTTTCCGCATGTTTATTTATAGAATCTGCTTGACGCACTAAAGATTCTTGAACGTATTTTTTGAATTTTTCTGGATTGTTTCTAATCAAGTCATTACTTTCTTCAAAAGTTAAACCAACAGGATAATAACCGCCTGACCAAGGATTGTGTAGCGAAGTTTGGTCAGAGCCCACGTGAATATAAATATTTTCAGTATCAAAACGTTCCCAAACATCTACTATATTTCCTATAAAGGCTATTGAAACAATTTCATTATTTTTTTGTGCTTGTTTTACTCGAATTACCAATTCATTTAAATTATTAATCAACACAT
This sequence comes from uncultured Flavobacteriaceae bacterium, assembly GCA_965367745.1. Lineage (GTDB taxonomy): Bacteria > Bacteroidota > Bacteroidia > Flavobacteriales > Flavobacteriaceae > Lutibacter. Next base: position 2,272 of record CBDUKG010000039.1, read on the forward strand.
CTACCCATCCTTGTTCGTGTCTTTTTGTAGCCGCTTTTGCATTTACTTCAGCACAAACTGTAATGCAACCTGCAATATTCCCTGCTTTTGGTTGTGCACCACTCATTCCACCTAAGCCAGAAGTTAAAAATATTTTTCCAGCTGGGTTTTCAGTTGCATTTAAGATTTTTCTGAAGGCATTCATTAGCGTAATTGTTGTTCCATGTACAATACCTTGCGGACCAATATACATAAAAGAGCCTGCTGTCATTTGCCCGTATTGTGTAACTCCTAATGCATTAAACTTTTCCCAATCATCTTGTTTAGAGTAATTTGGAACCATCATTCCGTTTGTTACAACAAGTCTTGGAGCCTCTTTTGAAGAAGGAAACAATCCCATTGGATGCCCTGAATAAAGATGTAATGTTTGTTCATCTGTCATTGTAGCTAAATACTGCATTGTAACTAAATATTGTGCCCAATTTTGAAAAACAGCGCCATTTCCGCCATAAGTTATCAATTCATCTGGATGTTGTGCCACGGCAGGATTTAAATTATTCTGAATCATTAACATAATTCCAGCTGCTTGCTGAGATTTTGCTGGATACGCTTTAATTGGTCGTGCAAACAACTCGTAATTTGGTTTAAACCGATGCATATAAATACGACCAAATGTTTTTAATTCTTCAGCGAATTCAACAGCTAATTCAGAATGCCATTTTTCAGGAAAATAACGTAATGCATTTCTTATGGCTAATTGTTTTTCTTCTACAGAAAGTATATCTTTTCTTTTTGGTGCTGGATTGCCATTTTTTGGATATGCTTTTTTTACAGGTAAATCTGAAGGAATTCCTTGTAAAATTTGCTCTTGAAAATCGGTATATGTGGTAGTAATCATAATAATATTTTAGTACGTTTCAAATTCAGCATCAAACTCGCTATATGAATTATTTTTTTCTGAAGTAATAGCCAATAATTTGTTCGATTTTAGAATTTCAATTGCTTTTTCAATGTCTAAAGCAAAAATTCTATCTTCAGTGGTATGTTCAATTGTAGAACGAATTACTTTATGAACTTCATCTAATATTTCACTGGAATGTAAGGGTTTTCTAAAGTCAAATGCTTGTGCTGCACACAATAGTTCAATAGCTAATATTTTTTCTAAATTATTAAGTACTCTTAATGCTTTTCTTCCTGAAATAGAACCCATACTTACGTGATCTTCTTGTCCTAATGATGTTGGAATACTATCTGCACTTGCAGGAAAACACAAGCCTTTATTTTCACTAACTAATGCAGCAGTTGTGTATTGCAGAATCATAAATCCAGAATTCAAACCTGTATCTTTCAATAATAAACGTGGTGTACCATCGTATTTTCCTTCCAAAGATAAATACGTTCTTCTGTCGGAAATACTTCCTAATTCCGCAGCTGCCAAACAAGCATAATCTAACGGCATTGCCAAAGGTTGACCGTGAAAACTTCCACCGCTAATTATTAAATCTTCAGAAATTATAACAGGATTGTCCGTTACAGAATTCATTTCGGTTTCAACAACTTCTTTTAAATGTAACCAAGCATTTCTTGAACTTCCATGTACTTGAGGAATACAACGCATTGAATATGGATCTTGAACTTTTCCGCAGTTTGTATGTGAATTTCCTATTTCAGAATCCTTTAAAAAAGTACGCATTCTAGCAGCTACATGAATATTTCCCTTAAAAGGTCTGGTTTGATGTAATTCTTTATAAAATGGTGTTTGCGAACCCATTAACCCTTCAATCATTAAACTTCCAATTAAATCGGCGTGCGACAAACATTTATACATTTTATCGACTACCATAACAGCATGTGCCAAAATAAACTGTGTACCATTTATTAATGCTAAACCAGCTTTTGGATGTAATTCAATTGGTTCTAAATTGAATTCTTTTAAAACTACTGATGTTTCAACTAATTCATTTTTATAATACACTTTTCCTTCACCAATTAATGGCAAAAATAAATGTGATAAAGGGCATAAATCACCCGATGCTCCAACAGAACCTTGTTCTGGAACCATTGGAATTATGTCATTTTCAATATGCCATAAAATACGATTTAAAACTTCCATCGAAATCCCGGAGAATCCTTGGGATAAGGATTGAACTTTTAAAATAAGCATCAATTTTGCAATATCCTTATCTATAGGATTTCCAACTCCTACAGAATGACTTAGTAATATTTTGCGTTGTAATTCGCTGGTTTTGTCTTTTGAAATTCTTGTATCACATAAAGGCCCAAAACCTGTATTAATGCCGTAAACAGCTTTGTCGCTTTTGGCCGTTTTTAATACAATTTCATGACAAGCTTGAATTTTACTCAAAGCTTCATTAGTAATTATACCCTTAAATCCCCCATTTAATATTTGTAAAACTTTACCAACTGAAAGCGTATCTATTCCGTATTTAAACATCATAAGTCCTTGTTTTTAACAAATTTACTATTATATTTGATGCTTAACAATACCATTATTGTTTGTTATTAATAACTATGAGTAATCAAATAGAATTGCGACATCTCAATTATTTTATAGCGGTTGCAGAGGAATTGCATTTTAGAAAGGCTGCTGAACGCTTATTTATTTCGCAACCAGGACTAAGCAGACAAATTAAACAAATGGAAGAAGAGCTAGGAGTAACGCTTTTCGACCGAAATAATAGAAATGTTGTACTTACCAAAGCTGGAGCATATCTTTATAAAGAATTAAATGTTTCACTAAAGGAATTAGAAACTATTTTAAATAACACCAAACGGTTAAATGATGGAATTGATGGTAACTTAAACTTTGGTTATGTTGGCTCGGCAATGCAGAATATTATTCCTGAATTATTAATTGAAATACGCTCTAGTTACCCGAATATTCATTTTAGTTTAAAAGAAATGGACAATCAGAAACAGGTGGAAAATTTACAAGTTCAAGAAATTGATTTAGGTTTTGTTCGCTTAGAACGTGTGCCAAATGATTTAGAAATAATACCAATATTGGAAGATACGTTTTCGTTGGTTTTACCAAATAATCATTGGTTAAATGAATCTAATTTTAAAAATATTTCGCAATTAAAAAATGAGCCATTTATAATGTTTGATGCTTCGTATAGCCCCAATTACTATCAAAAAATAATGCAGATTTTTGATTATTATAATTTCTCACCTATTATTTCACACAAAACAGTACATTCAACTTCCATTTATAAGTTGGTTGAACATAACTTTGGCATCTCTATAGTACCAACAGCATTGCAAACTGGCTATACTAAAAATGTAAAATTTATTGAATTGAAAAATATCCCTCAACGCACTATCTTATCTGCGGTTTGGAGTAAGAAAAATAGAAACCCTATTTTACCGAAAATATTGGAAATTATTGCGAAACATCAAAGTATTTCAAAATAAAAGAGGTCAACTAGTTTATATATTCGATATTAAAGAAGTTGGGTTTCCAAACAATATTTTTGTATTTTTATAAATACTAATTACTACTTTGCTCCTAATAAAATAATTATTATGGCTCTAAATAAAAGGTATCTAATCATCTTTCTTGTTACTTTAAGTATGTTACTTATAACATTTATTGCTATGCAATTATCAAATGAAGTCAACTGGGGTTTATTAGATTTTATAGTTGCAGGAGTACTTTTGCTTGGGGCAGGATTTATAGTTGATTTTGTTATTAGAAAAGTACCGAAAATTAATTATAGAATTACGATTATAGTAACTCTTTTAATCTTACTTTTTCTCATTTGGGCAGAACTTGCTGTTGGCATTTTTGGAACTCCGTTTTCGGGCAATTAAAAAACAGCTTTCTATCAAATAATCATAGTATTTTCATCTAAAAAAGTCGTACATTTATTAGCGTTTTTCACAACTTGAAAAACTGTTTGTTTTTAACAAAATAATGATTATAAAATGAGAGATTTAGAGATATTAATGAACCCAAATAAACTGGTTAAGCATCTTAAAAAACCAGCAAATGAATTTACAAAATACGACATCATAAAATTTATTGACGACCATCATATAGAAATGTTAAATTTTAGATATGTTGGCGAAGACGGAAAATTAAAAACCTTGAATTTTGTAATTACAAGTAAGGATTATTTAGAATCGATTTTATCAACTGGTGAACGCGTTGATGGTTCAAGTTTATTCTCTTACATTCATGCCGATTTTAGCGATTTATATGTGATTCCAAGATTTAGAACTGCATTTATCAATCCATTTACCGAGCATCCAACTCTAGACATTTTATGTTCTTTCTATACAAAAGATGGGCATCCTTTAGAAAGTGCTCCTGAATATATTTTAAAGAAAGCTTCAACAAAATTTACTGAAGACACTGGCTACAATTTTAAAGCAATGGGTGAATTAGAGTATTATTTGATTAGCGAAAAGAGCGATTTATATCCTTCAGATGATCAAAAAGGGTATCATGAGGCTTCACCTTTTACAAATTGGGAAAATTTAAGAACGGAAGCTTTATTAGTGATAGCTCAATGTGGTGGGAAAATTAAATATGGGCATTCTGAAGTAGGAAATTTCAGCACAGATACTCATATGTATGAGCAAAATGAAATTGAATTTATTCCTGTTGATCCAGAGGAGGCGGTTGAACAACTTATTATTTCTAAATGGATACTTCGTATGCTTGGTAAAAAACACAATGTTGTTATTAGTTTTGCTCCAAAAATTACGGTTGGAAAAGCGGGAAGTGGTTTGCACATTCATATGATGCTTGAAAAAGACGACAAAAATTATATAGCGAATGATGTTGGCTTAACAGATATTGCTAAAAAACTAATTGCTGGAGTTTTAGAGCACTCACAATCGTTAACTGCTTTTGGGAACACTATTCCAACTTCATATTTAAGATTGGTTCCACACCAAGAAGCACCAACAATGGTTTGTTGGGGAGATAGTAACCGATCTGTACTTGTGAGAGTTCCTCTTGGATGGATTGCAAAAACGAATATGATTAAAGATGCAAATCCGCAAGAAAGAGGAAGTGTGCCATATATACCAGGAAAACAAACTGTAGAGCTTAGATCACCTGATGGTTCAGCAGATTTATATCATTTAATGGCGGGTATTATTCTAGCTGCAAAAGATGGAATTTTAGCTGAAGACGCTTTAGAAAAAGCAAATAAAATGTATGTGAACTTCAATATTTTTGATGATAAACACAAAGAAATATTCAATACCTTAAAAAGGTTGCCTACTTCTTGTTATGAGTCCGCAGAATGTTTAGAAAAAGACCGTAAATTCTATCAAAAAGATGGCGTTTTCCCTGAAGGAACAATTGATGGTTTTGTGAATAGATTAAAAGCTTTTGATGATAAGAATATGAACGAGCGTTTATTTAACAATCATGTTGAAATTAAAAAATTGGTAGATAATTATATTCATCATATGTAACATATTTTAAAATTGGAATAAATTTTGCTTTCATCAAATACATATACCTATAACATGTAAAATGAAGAAAGCATTTTTTATTCTAGTAATTCTATTCTCTAATTTAATTTTTGGGCAAGAGGCCCAGAACATAACGTTGTCAGATGCAGCATTAGTATTAACAAAGCAGCAAGTAACGTATGACCCGAGTTATTACTCAATAAGTTATCCAAATGGAGATATTCCTAACTCTAAAGGAGTTTGCACTGATGTTATAATTAGAGCTTACAGAATGCTTGATATAGATTTACAAAGAGAAGTCCATGAGGATATGAAGGCTAATTTTAATAAATATCCGAAAATTTGGGGGTTAACTTCAACTGATAAAAATATAGATCACAGAAGAGTTCCCAACTTAATGAAGTTTTTTGAGAGGCACGGAACAATTAAAGTGAAATCTACAAATTCAAGTGATTATTTACCTGGAGATATTGTTTGTTGGAATTTATCTGGAGGAATTACTCATATTGGCATTGTAATTAACAAAAGAACTAATGATGGAAAACGTAATTTAATTGTACATAATATTGGTGCAGGCCAAGTTATAGAAGATTGTCTTTTTGACTTTAAAATTATTGGTCATTATAGATATAATTTATAAATCCATGACTGAAAATATTCCCTTAAACAGAGCTATTATTAGTAGAATAAAACCTAATTTAAACACATAAGCAAAAGCAACATGTTTAAAATTGCTTAATATTGCACCAACAAATGCAGATTAATTAAATAGTTCAATTTAGACCATGTCCAATAAACCATTTCAATTTAAACAATTTATAATTCAACAAGATAAAACAGCTATGAAAGTTGGAACAGATGGCGTTTTGTTAGGTGCCTGGGTGTCGCTAGAATCAAACCCTTTTAGTATATTAGATATTGGAGCTGGGACTGGCTTAATAGCTTTAATGTTGGCGCAAAAAAGTAATGCTGAATTAATAGATGCTGTTGAATTAAATAACGAAGCTTATGAGCAAACTGTTGCTAATTTTGAAGAAAGTGATTGGGGAGACAGACTTTTTTGTTATCATGCATCTTTACAGGAATTTACAGAGGAAATAGAAGATTCTTACGATTTAATAGTTTCCAATCCACCGTTTTATACATCAACCTATAAAAACCTTAAAGAGGATAGAGCAATGGCTAGGCATACCGAAACGTTGACGTATAGAGATTTGTTGCAAGGAGTTTCTAAACTGCTGTCAGAAAATGGAAGTTGTGCTTTTATTATTCCTTATTTAGAAGCAGCCAATTTCACTAAAATTGCAGCGGAATTTAAGTTATATCCAAATAGGATTACACATGTAAAGGGAACTGAAACTTCAGAATTAAAACGCAGTTTGTTACAATTTTCTTTTGAAGAAAATGAAACTGAAGAGAATTTGCTAGTTATTGAAATTGAACGTCATAATTATACAACGGCATATAAAAATTTAGTAAAAGATTTTTATCTGAAAATGTAATATACACGGTTGTTGGTATTTTTAATTATCAGAACTAAAATTTAATGAACCTAACCACTTTTTTAACCAATTATACTTTCTGGATTGTATCCTAAATAGGGTACATTTTTGTGTTTAAATATAATTCCGTTTTCTTCAAGCTCTTTTAAAATTGGTTCATAAATAGTCTTTTTAACGGGAATAATAACACCTGTAGCTTTTATTTGTTTATTTAGTATTTTTAAAGCAGCGATTGCAACAGGTAAACCAACGGTTTTTGCCATCGCTGTGTAGGTTTGGTTGTCTCCAATACAGACCATACTACTTTCAATTTGTTGTTTTTCCCCATTAAGCTCGTATCCGAAAAGATGTTGCATTACAATCATATCTTTATCGTTTTCTTTCAATGTCCAACTGTCTTTTAATATTTTTTCAAGAATTTGAGCAGGAGTTGCGTTTTTTAGACCTACTTTTTTTGTTTTATCAAAAATATTAAGTTCTAATAATTTTTCCCAAATAATATCATCTTGATCGATCTTTAAGTAATGCCTTAGTTTTAATTCAATAGAATCATATGGGTCGTATGCCAAAAAAGAATTGGTAAAATCTCTGTAACTCATAGTTTCAGAATCTTCAATAGTGTAACTATCATCTGTCATTCCTAATTGTACAAAAATATTCCAAGCTTTAGAAAACCCAACACGCCTAATAGTTCCTCTGTATAAAGTTAAAATGTTATCTAAACCATATATATTTCTATACTTTAAAGAATCTCTGTTTGCATATGCTTCAAATTTTCCAAAACCATCTATTTTCAGTATTTCTGTTCTTCTAAAGAGTTTGTGGTACGGAATGTATTTGTATTTGCCTTCTTGAATAAATTTTGAAGCTCCACCTTGGCCTGCTAATACAACATTTCGGGGATTCCAAGTGAATTTGTAGTTCCATAAATTATCATCGCTCTCAGGAGCTACTAGACCACCGCAAAAGGATTCAAAAAGCAACATTTTTCCTCCTTTTTCAGAAATAGTGTCAATAATTTGCATAGCACTCATGTGATCAACACCAGGATCTAAACCAATTTCATTCAAAAAAGTTAGACCTTTTGCTTTTACGTCGGTATTTAGAGCCTCCATTTCCTTAGAGACATAGGAAGCAGTTACCATACTTTTACCATATTCTAAGCAATCTTTTGCAATATTAATATGTAAATGCGCGGGTAACATAGAAATAACAATACTCGCATTTTTTATTGCTTCTCTTCTTTCGGAGTTGTTTAAAATATCTAATGTAATGGCAGTGCCATTTTTATTTTCTTGAATTTTGTTTTTGGCTTGTTCTAAAGAAACATCTGCAACAACTATATGAAGATTTTCTGAAACTGATTTATTTAATAAATATGTTATTAAAGACGATGAAGATTTTCCTGCACCAATTACTAATATTTTTCGCATTGTAACTTTTTTTAATATGAATTCATCCTAATTTTGAATTAAAAATTAAGATGAATTCAATGCCTAAAAACGAAATTACTAATTTAAATAAGGAAAACTTAGTTAATTGAAATTAATTATCAGAAGAATTTACTTCATCTAAAATTTTTTTAGCTTTTTCCAAATTTAGAGCGTTAACCTTAAGCTTATAACCTTCAACAAAAGCGGTACCAATTGAAGTAGCAATATTTTGATCAATAATATAACTCTCAATACCCTCATTTGCTAAAAGTGTTTTCGCTATATGAACTTCATGAATTAAACTAGCTGTTAAAACGGTAACTAATGATTCTGATTTATTTTCCATAATTTTTTATTTTAAGTTGAAAAATGAAATTATTATTTTCTACTTAAATATAACAATTTTAAAATTGAAACCGTTATAAATTTTTATATTTGACAGTTAAGATTTTGACAATATGAACAAAAATTTAATAATCACTGCTGTAATTGGTGCGTTAACAATTATTCTTGGTGCTTTTGGAGCACATACATTAGAAGAAAGTTTAAGTGTAAACGAACTTAAAAGTTTTGAAACGGCTGTACGTTATCAAATGTTTCATGTGCTAGCACTGCTATTTGTAAACACATATAAAGGGTTTAATTCAAAAACAAAAAATATTATCAGTTTGTTGTTTTTTACTGGAATTTTATTTTTTTCAGGATCAATTTATGCGATTACTTCGGGTATAAGTGCTAAAAATATTTGGTTTATAACGCCTATTGGAGGGTTATTACTTATTATAGGTTGGTTAAAAATGGCTTTGTCTTTTAATAAAAATAAGTAGCTTTGCAATGTTAAAACTTTTAAACAGTTTTATATTTAAAAACAAACAATAGCAGTTTAATCAATTGTTTATAAATAAATGTTTTTTTGAAGTTTTACGAAAACGATTTCGTAAAAAAGATGAGAATAATTTTTAAGTTTAAATATATGAAAATCAATAGATTAAGCAATAGAAAACGTTTTAGTAAATGGGTTTTATTTGCTGATATTTATCATATATTTATCCATCTAAATAGTTGTAAATTTGTTATACAGATAATATAAATAAGTGAAAATAATAATAGATTAAAAACTAAAATTAATGGAAGTTCTAAGTAAATCAGTAACAAAATCGTTGAATAATCTGGGAATTAAAAATGTTAAAGAAGTTATGTATAATCCATCTTATGATGAATTATATGAAGAAGAATTAAGCCCTTTATTAGAAGGGTATGAAAGAGGCTATTTAACAGAGCTTGGAGCTGTAAATGTAATGACAGGTAAATTTACAGGACGTTCACCTAAAGATAAGTTTATTGTAAAAGATGATGTTACAAAAGATACTTTATGGTGGAATTCTCCACAAGCACCAAATGATAACAAGCCAACTACTCAAGCTGTATGGAATGATCTTAAAGCTTTAGTTGCTGAAGAATTATCAAATAAAAAATTATTTGTTGTTGATGCTTTTTGTGGTGCAAATAAAGACACTCGTTTAAAAGTTCGTTTTATTGTTGAAGTTCCATGGCAAGCACATTTTGTAAAAAATATGTTTATTCGCCCTACTGCAGAGGAGTTAAAGACCTTTGGAGAACCTGATTTTGTTGTATTAAATGGTTCTGAAACTTCAAACCCAAATTGGAAAGAGCACGGATTAAATTCTGAAAATTTTGTATTATTTAACTTAACAGAAAAAATTCAAATTATTGGCGGTACTTGGTATGGTGGTGAAATGAAAAAAGGTATGTTCGCAATGATGAACTACTACTTGCCATTAAGAGGAATTGCTGCAATGCACTGTTCAGCAAATGTTGGTAAGGATGGTGATACTGCTATTTTCTTTGGATTATCAGGAACTGGTAAAACAACATTATCTACAGATGTTAGTCGTCAATTAATTGGTGATGATGAGCATGGATGGGACGATGAAGGTATATTTAATTTTGAAGGTGGTTGTTATGCAAAAACTATTGATTTAGATAAAGAAGCAGAGCCAGAAATTTATGGAGCAATTAAAAAAGATGCTTTATTAGAAAACGTAACTGTAGATGCAGATGGGAAAATAGATTTTACCGATGGTTCTGTAACTCAGAATACACGTGTATCTTACCCAATTAATCACATAGAAAACATTGCGGTACCTTCAAAAGCAGGGCATGCTAAGAAAGTAATTTTCTTATCTGCTGATGCATTTGGAACCTTACCTCCAGTTTCTAAATTAACTCCAGAGCAAACAAAATATCATTTCTTATCTGGATTTACAGCTAAATTAGCAGGTACTGAAAGAGGAATTACAGAGCCAACTCCAACATTTTCAGCTTGTTTTGGCGCAGCTTTCTTAACATTACATCCAACAAAATATGGACAAGAGTTGGTAAAAAGAATGGAAGCTAATGGAGCAGAGGCTTATTTGGTAAATACAGGATGGAATGGAACGGGTAAACGTATTTCTATTAAGGACACTAGAGGAATTATCAATTCAATTTTAGATGGTTCTATTGAAAGAGCTGAAACTAAAAATATTCCAATTTTTAATTTAAAAGTTCCAACTTCTTTACCGGGTGTTAATACAGAAATTTTAGACCCAAGAGATACTTATACAGACCCTGCTGAATGGAATAAAAAAGCAACGAAATTAGCTGGTCTATTTATCAAAAATTTCGAAAAATATACAGATAATGAAGAAGGTAAAGCTTTAATAGCTGCCGGACCACAATTATAATAAACAAATATTTAGATTATAAATACTAAAAAAGCTCGCCAATGGCGAGCTTTTTTTATGATAAAAAAATATGTTTTTAAAACAATCCGTTTATTTGAGCGTCAATTTTATCAATTACGAAACCTAAATCTTCAGGATTCGATACAAAATCTAAATTATCAACATCAATAATTAAAAGTTTTCCTTTTGTATATTTTGTAATCCAAGCTTCATAGCGTTCGTTAAGCCTACTTAAATAGTCTATACTTATAGAATTTTCGTAATCTCTACCTCTCTTGTGTATTTGACCTACTAAGGTTTGTATAGAAGCTCTTAAATAAATTAATAAATCTGGAGGTGTTACTAAACGCTCCATAAGATCGAAAAGAGAATCATAATTTTGGTAATCTCTATTTGGCATTAAGCCCATTGCATGCAAATTTGGTGCAAAAATATGGGCATCTTCATAAATTGTTCTATCTTGAATAATGTTTTTGCCACTTTCACGAATTTCTAAAATTTGACGAAACCTACTATTTAAAAAATAGACTTGTAAATTAAAAGACCAACGTTCCATCTCGCCGTAAAAATCATCTAAATATGGGTTTTCTTCTACAGATTCGTAATGTGGTTCCCATCTATAATGTTTTGCTAAAAGTTTGGTTAAAGTAGTTTTACCTGCTCCTATATTACCAGCAATGGCTACGTGCATAATTGTTTTTTATATAAAAATTAAAGGGATAAAGTTACTTAATTTTTTTATGAAAAAGCAATGCCACTTTAAATTTATAAACGAGTAATTAAATTAAGCTATAAAAGTGAATTTTAAAAATGGAAATTATAACAGAGTTTAGAAGTATTTTTTAGCTAAAAAAGTATTAATAAATCAATTTATAACCATAACCTCTCACATTAATTATTTGTATTGCGGGATCTTCTTTTAGCTTTTTTCGAAGTTTTGTTATAAAAACATCCATACTTCTTGCATTAAAGAAATCATCATCGCCCCATAGTTTTTTTAAAATAAGAGATCGTTCTAGAATCTGATTTTTATTTTTAGCTAAATGATGCAGTAAATTGGCCTCTCTGTGTGTTAAACTTTCTATATGTGAATTTATTTGAAGGGTTTGTTTTTTTAAATCGAAAATAAATTTACCAAGTTGTATTGGCTCCGTATTGTTATCATTTTTACTTCTTTTTAAAAGAGCATTTATTCTAACAATAAGCTCTTCCATACTAAAAGGTTTTTTTAAGTAATCGTTACCACCTATATTAAAGCCTTTAACAACATCTTCGGTTAAAGATTTGGCAGTTAAGAATATTATAGGAATATCTTTATCTTCTTTTCGTATTTCTGCAGCAAGTGTAAACCCATCTTTTTTGGGCATCATAATATCTAAAACTAACAGTAAAGGTTTTTCAGATTTATAAGTTTTATAGGCTTTTTCACCGTCTTCACAAAGTAGCACTTCAAAATTTCGAGTCTCTAAACTTTCTTTAATTATTTGTCCTAAAGAAGGTTCGTCTTCGGCTAGTAGTATTTTTATTGATTTAGGCATCTGAAAGTTCAATTTTAAATAGGGTGTTGTTTTTCTTATCGTAAATAATATCAATGCTTCCACCGTGTTTTTCAATAATATTTTTGGTGTAATAAAGCCCTATTCCAAAGCCTTTTACATTGTGGGTATTACCTGTTGGAATTCTGTAAAATTGCTCAAAAACTTTATCTTTTTGGGCTTTATGAATCCCGTTTCCATTGTCTTTTATCAAAATAACAATCTTATTTTTTTCTGATGATAATTCGACTGAAATTTTAGCACCTCCATATTTTATGGCATTGTCAATAATATTTCCAATGGCATTTTCAAAATGAAATGTATCTAGGTTTAAAACAATATTAGCACAATTATTTTTAAAAGTAATAATTTTTTCAGCGTTTATTAATTTGTATTTTTCGATGACATTTTCAATCAATGCTGAAATGTTTGTTGGTTGTTTTGTTAAAATTAGATGCTCGTTATTTAAAGACGCAGTTTCTAATATTTTTTCTACCATTGTATGTAGTTTTTGCACCTGAGAATTAGCAATACCAATGTATTTTTCAGATTTTATTTTATCATCTAAAGCATTAAAATTTTTCATTGCTTCTAAAGCAGTTGATATAGTTGCAATAGGTGTTTTAAACTCGTGTGTAATATTGTTTATAAGGTCGTTTTTTACTTCGGCTAGTTGCTTTTGTTTGTAAATGGTTTTTAGTAAAAAAACCAAACTTGCAATAATACTTAAAGATAATAGTAGCGAAAGCAATATACTTATAAACGATTTTTGCAGCAATGATTTTGTTTCATTGGTAAAAAATAGCTGTAAGTTACTATTATGCGGTAAAAAAGTAGATTTTGATGTTGCAGTTAAATATTTTTTAGGAAAATCAATTAGTTTAAAATCAATGGTTTTTGGAGGTAAACTATCGTTATTATAATGTCTACTAAAATATTTATATTTTAAACCGTAGGTAACATCAATATTATTTCTTTTAAATTCATCACCTAAATAGGTATCTAATTTTTCTAAATCTAAGGTGTCTCTCGATATTGAAATAAATACTTTTGAGATTAAACTATCAATGTTTTTTGGAAAGTTTTTATCTCTTGTAAAAAATGGATATTGTCCAAAACTATGATTTTTTAATAATAAGGGTTTGCTACTATCTTTTTTAATTAAGTTTTGTAAAGTGCTATCAATTTTTTTTCTAAATCCACGACGCGAATTTGTTTGAACTAAAATGGTGTCTATTTTTTTTTCAGAATTTAAGGTGTCGGTTGATGAAAATGTAATAATTCCAGACTTAGTTAAATTGGCAAAATAAGTCTCTACCGAATTATCTAAACTCAGTTGAACTTTACTAATTAAGTTTTGTTTATTTGTTTGATATTCTTTTAAATTCCAATATACCTGAGCTGCAATTGTAATTAAAATTGTAGCGCCAATAAAATAAACTACCCACTTGTAATTTTGCTTATTCATATTTCAAAGTTAAGTACATAAAGTGTATTATCCCAATCGCTTAACAGTAGTTAACACTAATTAACGTAACTATATTTTTAATGCAACTATATTTGTATTGAAAATAAATATAAAAACTTATAAACATGAAATCTATTCTTTTAAAAAGCACCACAATTTTACTACTGTTAGCAAGTTCAATGGCTTTTGCACAAGACTTTCAAGGTAAAGCCATTTATCAAACAAAAACTACGTTAGATATGGATTTAGCTGGCAGTGGAATTCCTGCTGATAGAATTAAAATGATTAAAGAAAGAATGAAAAGTCAATTAGAAAAAACGTTCGAATTAAGCTTTGATAAAGTTGCATCTATTTATAAGGAAGAGGAAAAATTAGACCAATCCGCTGGAGGTAGAGGAGGTATGCGCTTTATGATGATGGGTGGAGGTGCAACAGGAGATTATTACAAAAACACACAAACTAAAACGTCTGCAAAAGAGAATGAGTTTAGTGGTAAAAACTTTTTAATTAAAGATGCACTAAAGACTTATGAATGGAAAATGGAGCAAGAAACTAAAATGATTGGACAAAATATGTGTTTTAAAGCTACAACTGTAATTGAAGTTCCTGTAAAACCAGAATTTAGATTTGGAAGAAGAAATGCTTCAGAAGAAAAAGAGGATGAAGCTAAAAAAGCAGTAGCTGAGGAAGCTCCTAAAATGGAACAAATAATTGTTACCGCGTGGTATGCTTTAGATATACCTGTAAGTCACGGACCTGGAGATTTTTGGGGATTACCAGGTTTAATTTTAGAAGTAGCTTATGGAGATACTAATATTTTATGTACTAAAATTGTGATGAATCCGAAAGATAAAGTGGAGATTAAAGAACCATCTAAAGGAAAAGAAGTTTCTCAAGACGAGTATGACGAAATTATTGCTGAAAAAATGAAAGAAATGCAAGAACGTTTTAGAAATGAACGTCAAAAAGGTGGAAATACACATATTAGAATGAGAGGATAGACTTATAGAAGTCAAAAGTCTAAAGTCAAAAAGTCAGAAGTTGAAAAGTGTCTATTGAGATGTAAACCGTCTTTGCGAAGAAGTATTAGAAATGAATTAAAAATGTGACTGCGACAATCTCATGTTTTAAACCCTAAGATCACATTTCACTCAAAACGATAATTTTTTTTAAAATAAAATAATTTAAAATGAAAAAATATTTAAGCTTACTTATTTTTAGTATAGCACCTTTTTTGTTATTTGCACAAACTGTAAAACTAGAGGGAATCGTAAAAAATGAAGCTGGTGAACCCCTAGAAATGGCAAATGTTATTGCTTTTAAAAAAGGAACAAAATTTTTGCAGTCTTACTCAATTACAGACACTAAAGGAAATTATAAATTAAGTTTAGAGGAAAATGAAGCCTATACACTTAAAGTAAGCTACATTGGTTTTGACACTCAAGATGTTGAAATTACTACAGATAATACAACAGAAAATTTAACAAAAGATATTGTTTTAACCGAATCTAATGAAGCATTAAATACTGTTGAAATCACCTATGAAATGCCTGTAAAAATAGTTGGAGATACTATTGTTTATAATTCAGATTCATTTACAACAGGGACAGAAAAAAAACTGGAAGATGTACTTAAAAAATTACCAGGTATTGAAATTGATGACAATGGAGAGGTAGAAGTAGAAGGTAAAAAAGTTCAAAAAATATTGGTTGAGGGGAAAGCTTTTTTTGATGGTGATTCTAAATTAGCAACTCAAAATATTCCAGCAAGTGCTATTGATAAAGTTCAAGTATTAAAAAACTACAACGAGGTTTCCGGAATGCGCGGAGTTACTAACAATGAAGATAATATTGCTTTAAATATTAAATTAAAGAAAGGAAAAAACAAGTTTTGGTTTGGAGAAGTAAATGCAGGGATTGGTACTGACGAAAAATACCTTGCAAAACCTAAGTTATTTTACTACAGTCCAGAAAAAAGTGTAAATCTTTTGGCAGATTTCAATAATATTGGTGAAGCACCTTTTACAATGCGAGACTATTTTAGGTTTACTGGAGGATTAAGAGGTGGAATGCGTGGAAGCGGAACTAGTTTTAATGTTTCGTCTGGCGGTTTAGGGTTTATGACTGCTCAAAACAATCGAGCTCAAGAAATTACTTCAAAATTTGGTGCATTAAACTTTAGCTTAGCACCAAAAAAGACCTTAGATTTTAATGGTTTTGCAATTGTAAACGATTCAGAAACTGATATGTTAACGCAATCAAGCACTGTTTATAATAAATTAAATTTAACTGAAAATTCTTCAAATAATGCAACTCAAGGAAGTAAATTAGGACTGCTAAAATTTAGCACAACCTATAAACCAACTACAAATGTGCATATAGATTATGATATTTTTGGAAAAATTTCTGAACAAACCGAATTTCAAGATGTTACTTCAACCAGTAGAAATGCAGATACTTATAAAGAAGAAAAACCAGTTTCTTTAAATCAGAATTTTAATTTGTATTATACTATAAATGATAAAAATATTTTTGCCGCTGAAATGCAACACTTGTATCAAAAAGACAAACCTTTATACAATTCAACAGCAACAACACAGCCTTTTTTGGTAATTCCTACATCAGATGCTGAAAGTATTTTTGATATTATTCAAAATAAAAAATTAACAACAAATAAATTTGATGCTAAGTTTGATTATTACTATTTGTTAACTCCAAAAAGCAATATTAATATTTCTTTAGGAACTACATTTAGTAATCAAAATTTAAACTCTCATATTTCACAAAATTTGGACAATGGAACCGTCTTAGACTTTAATGATCCAGTTTTAAATAATAACAATGTTGATTATAATTTTTCAGATGTATTTTTAGGATTGCATTACAAAATGGTTTCAGGAATTTTCACCTTTAATCCAGGAGTAAGCTTACACCAATACACCACAAAAGATACACAGTTGGGTATAGAAAATAAAGAGACTACAACTAAATTATTGCCAGATGTGTATGCTAATTTGCAACTAAAATCTTCTGAAAGTTTACGTTTTAACTATTCAATGTCAACACAATTTACGGATATTGATAATATTGCTGAAGGCTATTTTTTAAACAATTATAAATCGCTAACACGTGGAAACAAAGAATTGGAAAGCGCGTTGTATCATAAATATTCATTAAGCTATTTTAGTTTTAGTATGTTCTCATTTACCAATATTAATGCTTCAATTAATTACACAAAAAAAGAAAATAGTATAAAAAACAATACTGAATTAATTGGGATTGATAGAATTTCATATCCTGTAAATTCAAATTTAGCTGATGAAACCCTATCTGCATTTTTTAGATATGGTAAAACGTATAGCAAGCTTAAAACAAACTTTTCTGCAAATATTTCTAATGCTACTTATAATAATATTGTGAATGATGAATTGATAAAATCAGAATCCTTATCGCATAATTACCAAGCAAGTATTGCAACAAAATTTAAAAACGCACCAAATTTTGAAGTAGGATATCAAAAATCGTTTTCAGATTATTCAAGGTCAAATAGTGAAACCGACAGACCGTTTGCAAATATTGAGATTAGCTTCTTAAAAAACTTTATTCTAACTGCAGATTATAGTTATTATAATTATAAAAGCACTTTTGAAAACACCAACAGTGAAACTAAAAATAATTATTCGTTTTTAAATGCAAATTTATATTATCAGCAAAAAGATAGTAAATGGGAATTTAAAGTCTCAGCAAGTAATTTAACAGACAATACTTTTATGAATACTGATAGTTATAATGAGATTTCAGATAGTAATTCAACATCGTTGTATTTTATTCAACCTAGACTTTGGATGTTTTCTGTAAAGTATAATTTGTAAATAATAATAATAAATAATTTATGAAAAGCAAAAAATCAACAAATTTTTATATGAGAATTGTACATCGTTATTTAGGTTTTTTTTTAGTAGGTATTATGATGATGTATGCAATAAGTGGAATTATACTTATTTTTCGAGAAACCGATGCATTTAAAGTAGAAAAGGTAGTTGAAAAAAAATTACAACCTAATCTAGAATCATCTGAACTAGGAAGAACGTTAAAAATTAAGGATTTTAAAATTAACAAAACAGAAAATGATATATTGTATTTTGATAATGGAACATACAATAAAACTTCAGGAGTAACAAATTATACAATTAACGGACTACCTTATATATTGGATAAAATTGCGCATTTACATAAAGCTACAACAAATAGTCCATTATTTTGGTTAAACATATTCTTTGGATTATCACTTTTATTCTTCGCTATTTCTTCTTTTTGGATGTTTTTACCTAAAACTAAAATATTTAAAAAAGGATTATATTATACTCTTGGAGGTTTTGTGTTAACGCTAATTTTAATTTTTATGTAAGTTATTACTAATGTCTTATTATTTTTATAAATCTTAAAGTTATTTGTTCTAAAATAAATACCTAGATTTATAAAATAATAATTTAGCTTATGGGAATTAAAAGGCATAAATCTTTACAAGAGTTTTCTAAAGATCACCATCAAGCGTTATTACTTTGTTG
>CBDUKG010000040.1:0-20818 GCA_965367745.1 uncultured Flavobacteriaceae bacterium
CAATTTTTTATTATCACAGGTGCAAATATGGCGGGGAAAAGCACTTTTTTAAGAACCGTTTCTTTATCCATTGTTATGGCTAATGTTGGTTTACCAGTTTGTGCGGAACATTTTGAATACAGCCCAATTAAATTAATAACGAGTATGCGTACATCCGATTCTTTAGTAGAAGATGAGTCGTATTTCTTTTCAGAATTAAAAAGGCTAAAATTTATTGTTGATGAAATTGAAAACGACGACTATTTTATAATTTTAGATGAAATTTTAAAAGGGACAAATAGTACCGATAAAGCAATTGGTTCAAAGAAATTTGTTCAAAAATTAGTGGCTTCAAATTCAACAGGAATTATTGCAACACACGATTTAAGTTTGTGCGAAATTGAAAAAGAATTAAACGAAGTTGAAAATTACTATTTTGATGCTGAAATTATAAACGACGAATTAAATTTTGACTACCAATTAAAAGATGGAATTTGCAAAAACATGAATGCTTCTTTTTTATTGAAAAAAATGAAGATCGTTTAGTTTTTTAAGGATGCGAATTCACCCAAACTTCACCATCTTCAAAATGTTCTTTTTTCCAAATAGGGACAGTTTCTTTTAAGGAATCAATTGCAAATTCACAAGCTTCAAAAGCGGCTTTTCTGTGTGCAGAAGAAACTGCGATAATTACAGGTATAGCGCCAATTTTAAGTTCGCCAACTGCGTGGTGAATTGCAATTTTATGAATGTCGTATTTCTTTAAAGCGAGGTCTGCAATTTTTTGCATTTCTTTTACCGCCATAGGTTCGTATCCGCTAAAATCTAATAAAGTTACTTCTTTGTTTTTTGTAGCATTTCTAACGGTACCAACAAACAATGCAATTCCACCACAAGAAGCGTCTTGCACAAAACTATAGCAGTCTTGCAGATTTAAAGTTGCTGAGGTTATTTTTATAGAAGTCAATTTCATAATAAGTGGTAAAAATACTAAAACGACAACCCGAAAACAAGTCCGTTTTGTGAAACGCCGTTGTAATTAGATTTTACATAATCCAATCGTAAAAAGCGCAGTTTCCCAATCCCGATATTATTCAACCCAATTGAGAGTTCAGAATATGGTTTTTCATCTTTTCTAACCAACGATTTTGCTCCTAAAACCAACTCAAACCCTAATTTATTTATCAACGGAATTTTATTTAATAAATAGCCATTAAAATTATGTTCTGCGTGAAATTCTGCATACGATTGGTTGGTGCTAAAATTATAATAAGGCATTAAATTAAAGGAATTTGTATAGTTGAAATTCATATTCACATGCGTTTGATTTCCATTAAAATGTTTATAATCAACAAATGCAATGTCATCGGCTTCAAAAAAAGTTCCAGCTTTAATATTGTAGTTAAAAGTTCCTTTATTATCAATATCAAAACGTTGTTGAAGGCGAACACCAATTTCACCATAATTATATATGTCTTCACTTGAAGCAAAATTTTGATTGTACATGATTGTTAAAGAAGGATAATCAGAGGAAAATGTATTTATTTTTCTGTTCGGATATGAAATATATTTTTGCCCAAATCTAATTGTGGCTGCGGTTGAAAATTGATAGACTTTATGTTCTTCAAAAGAAGGAATACCTGTATTATTTTCGTTTAAAGGATCGTTTGAAGTATACGTTTTTTGTTTATCATTTAACAACACATAATCTGTTGTATTTACCAAAGGAGATCGTTTCTCGTAACTTAAAGAACTTTGCATTCGAATGCCATTTGTTAATTCATCTGAAAACAGCACTTTTGCATAAGTTTTATCGTAAAATTTGGCATAATTTTCTTCAAAAAATAAGGTGCTTACCGAATTTATTAAAGAAGAAATAGGCTCACTTTGGTTAAATTGAGTGATTTTTTCCCCTCCAGATACTTGTAAATATGGTTTAGAAATACTATTAAATAAATAACTAAAACTTGCCGTTGCTCTTAATTTTTCATCAGATAATCCATAATTAAAATTGGTTCTAGCGGAAAAACTTGAACCTGCTTCTTCATCGCTTGTGTAAAACGAAATATCTAATGACGGATTCCAACCTTGAACAGTATTAAAGCGGGTTCCTAACAACACAGATGAAAAGTTTAAATACTGATTTTTATGCGTGTTTTTATAAGAATAACCCATTAAAATATCGGCTATTTTAAATTTATTGTCTTTTTTGTCTATAGAATCTAAGTATGTTTTAGATTTTTTTAGTACTTGAATACTATCTTTTACTTTATAATCTTTTACTTCTTCATTCGTTAAAATAATAGGTCGTGCAGCTTCCCAATACAACGAATCTTTTTTATTTGAGTTCTCAACAAAAGAAAGTATTTCATTATTAAATTCCTTTTCTTTAAACTCTGGTTTAAAATTGTAATTGCTATAAGCTGTGCTAATTTGCCCGTCAACGTTAATACCTAACATTCCAAATTTAAAATAAATCTGTTGCGAAATTAAAGACCAATAATTTTCACTTTTAGTAAATGAATAACTGTGTTTTAAATTTAATTCATCAATCATAGGTTGCCCCATTTGTGCACCTGTAACTGTTAAGTTAATACCATAAATTGCCCAATCGTCTTCAACAATATAAATGGTTCCTGTAAAAGCATTGTCTGTTTTCTTTTTTGGTGTGACTTCAATTTTATTGATTAAATGAGTGTCTTCATAAAAAGTACCAACCAATTTGTAGGTGTAATAATTAAAAGCATACGACGCAATTGGTGAAATTACTTTGCTTTCTAAATCGATGGTGTTTTTATAAAAATTAAAGTTGACTTCAGAAGCTTGGTTAAAACTAAAACCACTATTATTTCCACTTACTTTTGAAGCTAAAATCTCTTCTTTAAACAAATTAGGTTGTTTAAAAGATATTTTTGAAACCGTTTCCGATAAATAAACTACGCCACTTCTGGTGGAATCTAATCCGCCTCCTAAATCTCCAACTTTTTGTCCAAATATTTTTTCAGGAGCGTTTTTAATTCTAAAAATTCCTTTAGAATAGAAATCGCTAGTATATTCAGTTATTTGGTTTAAATAGCGTTTTCTATTGTCTATGGTATTTCTAATAACTCTATTTGCAGGATTTTCTTTTGAACTTATGGTAACTTCATTTAATTGAATACTTTCTTCATTTAAAATTACATTTAATTCAAAAGGGAACGTGTTAATTTCAACTTCTTTTTTTAGTGTAATGTATCCTAAATTCTGAAATACAATAGTGTAAGTTCCTGCTTTTGAAACTTGAAGTTCGTACAAGCCTTGCTCGTTACTTGAGGTTCCTATATTAGAATTTTCAATATAAACACTTACAAAAGGAAGTGTTTCTTTATTGGGGTTTTTAATTTTCCCTTTAACTTGTGCTGAAAGTTGAATTGAAAAAAATGTGAAGAGTAATAGTGTAGTTGTCTTGGTCATGATGTTGGTTTATACTTCAAACTTAGAGTTTTGCCTTTACAGCACTTAATAAAGCTTTGTTAAATAAATCTTTACAATATGTTAAATAGTGATTTTTAGTTTTTTTAACAAAAAAGAGACCTCTATTTTTAATTCAAAAGTGTATTTTCGCCGCTGCTACTAATTATTGAATTTATGATAAAAACATTTAGAATTGTAAGTATTTTAGAAGGAGTTTCTTATTTATTATTGCTGTTTATAGCAACACCAATTAAATATATTTTAGGAAACGAAATGTTTGTTAAAATGCTTGGAATGCCACACGGACTATTATTTATAGGTTATATAGTTTTGGCAATTATGATGAAATATGAATTAAATTGGAATTCTAAAACTTTTATTACTGTCTTGGCTGCATCAATAATTCCTTTTGGAACATTTTATATCGATAAAAAATATTTAAGAGCTTAACCTCCGCTAACAGGTGGAATTATTGCAATTACATTATTTTTAGTAATTATAGTCGTGTCTTCAGCATATTCCTCATTTATTGCAATTGCAAAATCATTTATATTTTTTAGTGCTGAAAATTGAGCGATTAATAGTTCCTTTAGTTGACCTACAGTAGTGCCTTTTTTTAAGGTGTATTTCATTTTATTAACACCAACAATATCTGTTGTTATACCAAAAAATAAGAGTTGAATTTCCATTAGTTTTATTCCATTTTATGCAAAAGTAATTCATTTTTGAATAATACCTATTTAGATTCATTTTAAATAAATTTAAAGTTTGTGTTGTGTGATATTAGTTACAAAACTAATATATCTATTACCTAACTTTGAGTGAAGTTCAAAATATTTTCTAAAAAATGAAGTATGGTTTTATAATTGACAATCGAAAATGTATTGGTTGTCACGCTTGTACAACGGCTTGCAAATCGGAACACGATGTGCCTGTTGGCGTTAACAGAACATATGTTAAGCAAGTTGAAAAAGGAGAATTTCCAGATACCCGAAGAATTTTTTCAGTAATGCGTTGCAACCATTGTACAGATGCTCCTTGTGTGGAAATCTGTCCGGTTGAAGCATTATATACTCGGGAAGATGGTATTGTAGATTTTGATAACAATCGTTGTATTGGATGTAAGTCTTGCATGCAAGCCTGTCCTTACGACGCTTTGTATATTGATCCAGATAACAACACAGCGGCTAAGTGTAATTATTGTGCACATAGAGTTGATGTTGGTCGTGAGCCGGCTTGTGTTACGGTGTGTCCCGAACACGCAATTATTGCTGGAGATATGCACAATCCAACAACAGAAATTTCGCAATTATTAGCGCGTCAAGCTGTAAAAGTGCGGAAACCAGAAAAAGGAACCAATCCGAATTTATTTTATATAGATGGAGATGATGCTTCATTAGTTCCTGAAGCTACAGCTAAATCGGGTCCAGGCTTATGGAATTCGCAAGCACGTGGCGTTGGTCATTTTGCAAAAGCAGCAGAAAAAATGATGCACACTAATGACGATTTAGATCTATTACAAATGAGTATAGATAACGATATTCAAGCTGCATATCAAAGAAAAGAAACAGAAAACCCTAATTATATTGATGTTTTAACAGGAAAAGCCCGCCGAGTTTACGACACCCCAGATAAAGGTATTCTTTGGGGCTGGGAAGTTTCAGCCTATGTATTTACAAAAGCCATTGCAGCTGGAGCTTTCTTAATTCCATTTTTAGCAATTATGTTGGGTTATGAAGTTTCTCCAACCGCAAAATTATGGTCAGCAGGAATTTCGTTGGTGTTTTTAGCATTAACTGGATTATTTTTAGTGATGGACTTAGACAGACCAGACCGATTTTTAAATGTGCTTTTAAGACCACAATGGAACTCTTGGTTGGTAAAAGGTGGTTATACAATCACAGTTTTTGGATTGCTAGTTACCATTTGGGGAGCAATGACATTTTTTGAAATTCAAACTGGTGAAATCATATTATTATGGGTAACAGCTGTTTTTGCTATTTTATTAGCAGTGTATACAGCTTTCTTATTTGCTCAAGCAAAAGGTCGTGATTTTTGGCAAAGTCCAACATTACCATTACACATGTTAGTGCATAGTGTTATGGCAGGAACCGCAATTTTTGTAATTGCATCTTTAATTTTTGGAAACGAAGATTGGATGAGTATTCTAAAAAACACAATGATAATTGCATTGGTGGTTAACTTATTTACCTTAATAACTGAATTAACAATAACACATCCAACAACATCGGCAAAAGCGGTGGTTAAAATGATAACTAAAGGACGTTATAGCAGATTGTTTTGGTTAGGTACGGTTATAATTGGAAATATTATTCCTTTAGGCACATTACTTTTTGATATAGGTGAAATGTCAATTGTATTTTCAGGAGTTTGTGTGTTATTAGGAATTATTATAACGGAGAAAATTTGGGTGGAAGCACCGCAAAGAATTCCATTAGCTTAATTTAAAAAAATAGAAAGTCATGGGATATAAAAAACCATCATTTATAGAAGGAATAGCAGAAAAATTAGGAATTATTCCAAATCTGCATAAAGAAGGCTATCAAGAATTTGACGAAGATATGCGTCATTTTACAGATGAAGAAGTGGCTCAGATGTATGAGAATTTTCCTCCGCCAGAAAAATGGGATAATTGGGTAGAATACAATCCGAAAGTTTGGCCTAAAAAAGAGAAAAAAACCTATCAAATTGTACCAACAACCTGTTTTAATTGCGAAAGTGCTTGTGGTTTAACAGCTTTTATCGATAAAGAAACTCAAGAAGTTAAAAAGTTTGAAGGGAATCCATATCACCCAGGAAGTAGAGGTAGAAACTGCGCTAAAGGCCCTGCAACAATCAATCAAATTACAGATCCAGATCGTATTTTATTTCCTTTAAAAAGAAAAGGAAAGCGTGGAGATGGAGAATGGGAGCGAGTTACTTGGGATGATGCATTAGATACAATTGCAGCAAGAATTAGAAAAGCACTAAAAGAAAATCGTCAAAATGAAATTGCATACCACGTAGGAAGACCAGGACATGAAAAGTTTATGAATTGGATTTTACAAGGATGGGGAATAGATGGCCATAATTCACACACCAATATTTGTTCTTCTGGAGCGCGTTTTGGATATAACTTATGGTATGGTTACGACAGACCTTCTCCAGATCATGCAGAAGCAAAATTTATTTTATTAGTTTCTGCGCATTTAGAATCTGGTCATTATTTCAATCCACATGCACAACGAATTATTGAAGGTAAAATGAAAGGGGCAAAATTGGCAACAATGGATCCTCGTTTATCTAATACTGCATCTATGTCCGATTATTGGTTACCATCGTATCCAGGAACTGAAGCCGCAGTTTTATTAGCAATGGCTTTGTATATTTTACAAAACAACTTATATAATAGACCGTATTTAGAAAATTGGACTAACTGGCAAGAATATTTAAAAGCAAGACATTCCGATAAGGAAGTTACCTTTGAAAATTACATTGCTGCAATGATTGATGAGTACAAAGAATTTACACCAGAATTTGCAGAAAAAGAATCTGGAGTAAAAGCTGAAATGATTGTTGAAATTGCTCAAAAAATTGGTGAAGCAGGTGAACGCTTTGCATCCCATAACTGGCGAGCCGCAGGTGCTTCAAACCTTGGTGGTTGGGCAGTTGCTCGTTGCTTACATTTTTTAACGGCGCTCACTGGTGCTGTTGGGGCAAAAGGAGGTACTTCACCTAATTCATGGAATAAGTTTAAACCTACACAACCAAATCCGCCAAAACCTCAAAAATTTTGGAATGAATTACATTTTCCAAAAGAATATCCACTAGCATTTTTTGAAATGAGCCAGTTGTTGCCACATTTCTTAAAAGAAGGAAGAGGTAAAATGGATGTCTATTTTACGAGAGTATTCAATCCTGTTTGGACCTATCCTGATGGATTTACTTGGATGGAAATGCTTGCGGATGAAAGCAAATTTGGATTGCACACTGCATTAACGCCTACTTGGAATGAAACCGCTTTTTATGCCGATTTTGTATTACCAATGGGATTAGCATCTGAACGTCACGATTTAAATAGTTATGCTACACATGGAGGAACTTGGATTGCTTTTCGTCAACCAGTTTTAAGAGAAGCTGCCAGAAGAAATGGTAAACCTGTAGAGTTTACATATCAAGCAAATCCTGGTGAAGTTTGGGAGGAAGATGAATTTTGGATTGAATTAAGCTGGAGAATTGATCCTGATGGAAGTATGGGAATTCGAAAAACTTTTGAATCGCCATATAGACCAGGAGAAAAAATTACAATTGATGAATATTATCAATATATTTTTGAAAGAGTTAAAGGGTTAAATGAAAAAGCCAAAGCAGATGGTTTTACGGGGCAATTTGCAGCTTTAGAATATATGAAGAAATATGGCGCTTATGAAATTGAAAAGGGAGAGTCGTATAAAGTAAATGAAAATGAACTTTCATCGGAACAATTAAAAGGTTCAATTGTAGATCCGGTAACTGATGTAATTTCTAAAGATGGAAAAGGTATTGGAGTTATGGTAAACGGAAAAGCTTGCGTTGGCTTTCCAACACCATCACGTAAAAATGAATTCTATTCGCAAACTATGGTAGATTGGAAATGGCCAGAATATGCTACTCCAAAATATATAAAAAGTCATATTCATAATGATAATTTAGATAAATCTAAAGGAGAATATGTATTGGTTCCAACTTTTAGGTTACCAACATTAATTCACTCACGTTCTGGAAATGCTAAATGGTTGGTAGAAATCTCCAATAGAAATCCGATTTGGATGCATCCAGATGATGCCGCTAAATGGAATTTTAAAACAGGAGATCTGGTAAAAATGAATACCGATATTGGTTATTTTATTGATAAAGTCTGGGTTACCCAAAGTATGAAACCTGGTGTTGTTGCTTGTTCACATCATATTGGGCGTTGGCGCAGACCACAAGATAAAACTGGTAACCGTTGGGCAACCAATACTGTGAATATTGAAGGTGATGGAAAAGGTGCCTGGAAAATGAATACGATTTCAGGAATTAAACCTTTTGAATCGGATGATAAAGATTCAAAAAGAATTTTCTGGAAAGACGGGGGAGTGCATCAAAATATAACACACGCAGTACATCCAGATCCAATAAGTGGGATGCATTGTTGGCATCAACGAGTGCGTATTGAAAAACCAAAACAAGGTGAGAAATATGGAGATATATTTGTTGATACTAATAAATCTCACGAAATATATAAAGAATGGATGGCGATGACACGCCCTGCTCCTGGACCAAATGGAGAACGCAGGCCATTATGGTTTAACCGAGCGTTTACCCCAGATAAATCTCCTGGAGGTTGTTATTATATTCCAAAAGAAGAAGCATAAAATAGCACTATAAAAAGTGCTAATAATACAATAAACTAGTAAGTTTAAAATCTCAGGTTAGAAATAATCTGAGATTTTTTTTAATAAATTAGTTAAGATGTTTTGTGAAAGAAATTAAAGTAGTAATCAAAGCATCTTTATTTTCTATGTGACTCATATGTCCGTCTGGAAATTCAATAACTTGTACGTTTGTATTTTTAGTTTGTGCAATTAAAGAATTGTAATCTAAAGCAGGGTCTTGTTTTCCAATTATCATTAAAATAGGAAAAACTGCATTTTTATAGATCTGAGTGTTACTTTTTCTAATTTTCATACCTTCTAATGCAGCAATAATACCTTGTGGAGACATTTCTAATGCTTCATTTGTTATTTCCTTAATTTCTGAAGTGAAAACAGCTCTATTTCCTTCTGAAAAAAGCATTGGAATCGCAATTCTAACAAATGTTTTATGGTTTTGTTTTACAGCAACAATCGCTCTATCTCTATTAATTTTCTTTTCTTCAGAATCTGGTAATGCGGTTGAATTCATTAAACATAAACCCTTTAAATTTTTTGGAACTATTTTACTTATCTCTAAAGCAATATAGCCTCCCATACTGTGACCAATTATTATATATTTTCTTAAGCGAAGGTATTTTAAAACTGCAACAACCATTTCTGCTTGTTCTTGCATTGTATGAATATAACCGTGATTTTCTGTTGCTCCATGTCCTAATAAATCGATGCAAACTACACGGTGTTTTTTTGAAAGTTTTTTAGAAATTAAATCCCACATAGAACTATTTTCTAAAAAACCGTGCAGTAAAACTAATGTTCTGCCTGTTCCTTTTGAGGTGAAGTGTACCGATGTGTTTTTATAAGAGAATGTCATTATAAATTGTGCTTAGAATCTAATTTTTTAATCCTTTAACTGCTGAAAAAGCCGTATCAACAACATCATCTTCAACTAAAATAGTAAACTCGTTGGTAGTAGAAACTACTTCGTATAAAGCAATTCCTTCCCAGGCTAAGCGTTTAAAAAATTGATAATACAATCCGGCAATTTTGGTATTTTCTTTTGGTAAACCTATGGTAATTGCAGATAAATGATCTTGTACAGAAGTGCAACTTTCATTTTTATAAAACTCTTCAATTTTATTTTTTAAGGCTGTAGTAATTAGCACATTACTTTCGTGCACGCCACGTGTAAAAGTGTAAAAGATATGCGGATCGTCTTTAATAATTTCCAGTGTTTTTAAATGGCTGTTTATTAGAGAGCTAGAGTTTTTAAACGTAAAATCCGACAAATCTGAACGCACCGTAATATCTCCCAAATTTTGAAGTACTTTATTTAACTTAATTTTATTTGCCATTTCTTTTGGCGGACTGTATCTGCGCAATGCCATCATAATAGCACCAGATTTCACAGGCTTACGTAACATTTTAGAAATAGGTTCTCTCAGTTCTTCGGCTAAGGCACTGTAATTTAAAATATTTCTGGTTAAAGCATCTTCTAAAAAAGGTTGCGAAACTAAAATTTCTTCTACGCAGGTTGCAATGGTTCTCATATTGTTAAATAGTTAACAGTTTGTGCAAAATTAGTATATTGTTTTTAAATATACACAATAAGTTTAAAATCATTTTACATTTGCAGTACTAAAATAAAAAAAATGAAAGTTTTAAAGTTTGGAGGAACCTCAGTTGGTTCTATTGAAAATATAAAAAGTGTAAAAGAAATTATTACTGATGGAGATAAAAAAATTGTTGTTTTATCAGCAATGTCGGGAACTACTAATGCTTTGGTAGA
Organism: uncultured Flavobacteriaceae bacterium; assembly: GCA_965367745.1. GTDB lineage: Bacteria > Bacteroidota > Bacteroidia > Flavobacteriales > Flavobacteriaceae > Lutibacter. Next base: position 10,615 of record CBDUKG010000040.1, read on the forward strand.
AATTTCTGAATACATAAAAAATGGAGGAATAGAAACTGCTTTGCAGCATATTGAAAATTTAGCAGGAAAATATGAAGTTGTTATAGATGAATTGTTTGAAGTTTCGGAATTAAAGCAAGCGGTTAGTAATTATATTGATCAGGTTTTTGAATATTTAAGAAAGTTAACTTCAGAAAAGCATACCGAATTTTTGTACAATAAAATTGTATCACAAGGCGAATTAATGTCCACTTTTATGTTTACTAAATATTTAAATCAAGAAGGTGTAAATGCACGGTTATTACCTGCATTGGATTTTATGCGAATCGACAAATCTAATGAACCGGATGATTTTTATATAAAACAAAATTTACAACGTATTATTGGTGAAGCTTTACCGGCAGATATTTATATAACCCAAGGTTTTATTTGTTTAGATGCTTTTGGAAACATAGCAAATTTGCAACGTGGAGGAAGTGATTATACAGCAACAATTATTGGAGCAGTTGTAGAAGCAGATGAGGTTCAAATATGGACGGATATAGACGGAATGCATAATAACGATCCAAGAATTGTAGATAATACACACGCCATTTCTAACTTATCTTTTGATGAAGCTGCAGAGCTAGCATATTTTGGAGCAAAAATATTACATCCGCAAACAGTTATGCCTGCGCGCGAAGCTAATATTCCAGTGCGTTTAAAAAGTACTATGGATCCTGCATCTTACGGAACATTAATTTCTCAGGATAAAGAAGGGAAAGGAATAAAAGCCATTGCAGCAAAAGATAACATTACGGCAATTAAAATTAAATCGGCACGAATGCTTTTGGCGCACGGTTTCTTGAAAAAAGTGTTTGAAATATTTGAAAAATACGAAACACCAATAGATATGATTACAACTTCAGAAATTGCAGTTTCGTTAACTATTGACAATGACACAAGTCTAGATGCGATTATAGAAGAATTAAAAAAATTCTCTATTGTAGAGGTGGATAAAAATCAGAGTATTATTTGTTTGGTTGGAAATGAGGTTGTTAAGCACCACGAAACACATAGATTGTTTCAAGTATTACAAGATATATCTGTAAGAATGATTTCTTATGGAGGAAGTAATAATAATATTTCACTTTTAGTAAATACAAACGACAAAAATTTGGCCCTAAAAAACTTAAATAAATACGTTTTTGATTTTGCCATAGCATAAATTTTAATGAATTTTTTATTTATTGGTTAACAAAAAAACTCGATTCCAAATGGTCTCGAGTTTTTTATTTTTTTTAACATTTTAATTCAAAAGCTAGAATAATTTTTATTTAACTTCGAATGCTCAATTTTAAATAAAAATATGGAGAAAATAGGTAAGCAAATTATTGTATTTTTTTTCTTTACATTAAGTTCCATTGCATTTTACGGTCAAACTTATTCTAATCAAAAAACTTATTATAAATGGTTTGATGACGTTGTTGGTGTTGGAAATACTGCCATATACAATGGTATTCAATATAAAAGAAATTATAATACTATAAAGAACAATCATGAATATTTTTTAAGTTCTGACTATATGAGCGGAACAGTTGTTTACAGCAACCAACCTTATTTTGATGTTACTTTAAAATATGATATTTATAATGATGAGCTTATTGCTCAACTACCAAGTTTTAACTCTTACAATACAATACTATTAATTCAACAAAAAGTAAAAAGTTTTTCAATAAACGATCATAATTTTGTGAAACTTTCCACAGAAAATGGTACTGGTTTCTATGAAGTTTTATTTGAAGGTTTAGAGGTAAAGATTTATAAAAAGTATGAAAAAACGCTTAAAAAACATTTAGATAAAGATTTTGTTTACGATGTTTTTAAAGGGAAAGAAACCTACTTACTTTACAACAATAATAAATATTATCGAATAAAATCAAAAGGTAGTATTTTAAAGGTTTTGCCAAAACATAAAAAAAGTATTAACTCCTTTTACAAAAACAATAAAGATTTGAAAAAGAACAATTATGACCTGTTTTTATCTGAACTTTCAAATTATTTAAGTGGTAAAATATCAAGTAATTAAGCTACAAATTATGAAAAAAATTATATTATTAGTAGTTTGTTTTTGCTTTCATTTTTTACATGCTCAAACTAAAGAAGAACCAAGAGTAACCGTCAGTTTTCAAAATTCAAGCAAAATTCAAGTTATAAATCTGTTAGAAAAAGAAACAGGTTATCAATTTTATTTTATTGAAGATTGGATTGATGAGAAACCAATTTCTGGTAATTATTCTAATACTTTATTAAGCACTATTTTAACCACTGTTTTTAAGGATACTTTTATAAATTTTTATTTAAGTAATGACAACAAAGTTATTTTAACTCAAAATAATTTAATTTACGATTCTTTACCTGATTCTTTTTACAAAAAGAAGGAAGAAATAATTACTGAGTCTAAAGAAGTGGAACCAGTTTTTTACGAAGATAATGTTGTTGGTAAAACAAAAACGTTTGAAACTATTAGAATAGGAAAGGAAACAAAAAACAATTCAAAAAAATTCTATACACTTACGGGATACGTTAAAAACACTTTTACAGATGAACCAATTCCAAATTTAGCCCTGCTAGTTGTTGGTAAAAATATAAATGCTATAACCGATATTGATGGTTATTACACTATAAAATTACCACCAGGGATAAATTATGTTGAAACTAAATCACTGGGAATTGAAGCTGCAAATAAAAAAGTTATTATTTATAGCGATGGTACCTTAAATTTTGATTTAAAAGAAACTTCAGAAACACTTAAAGAAGTTGTTGTTGAAGCTAGTAGAGACAGAAATATTAAAGAAGTTATTTCAGGAATAACACAAATTAAAGTCCAAGAAATTAAAAATATTCCGCTGGTTTTAGGTGAACGAGATATTCTAAAAGTTGCCACAACACTGCCAGGAATTAAAAAAGCTGGAGAAGGTTCATCGGGTTATAATGTAAGAGGAGGTAAGGAAGATCAAAATTTAATATTATTAGACAATGCGGTTTTATACAATCCATCTCATTTTTTCGGAATTTTCTCTGCGCTAAACCCATTCACTTCAGGTGATGTAAATATTTATAAAGGTAGTTTGCCATCTGAATTTGGAGGTAGGTTGTCATCTGTTTTTGATATAAATACAAAAGATGCATCTACAGAAAAATTTGCTGGAGAAGCAGCAATTGGTCCTGTTACCAGCAATTTAACGCTAGAAATACCAGTTGTTAAAAACGAATCTTCTTTGTTAATTGGAGGTAGAGGAACCTATTCAGATTGGATATTAAAATCTTTAGATGATGCTTCAATAAAAGATAGTAAAGCTTCATTTTTTGACTTGGTTGGAAAATACAAACATAAGTTAGATGGTAATAATACTTTAGAGGCTTCAGGGTATTTTAGTAATGATGAGTTTAGTATCACCTCAGATTCTTTGTATAGTTATAATAATAGATTACTGTCTCTAAGATGGAACAGAAATTTTAATAACAAAAATAATGGAAGTTTAATTGTGGCAAATAGTGAGTATAAATTCAATATTAAATACGATGGAGCCATAGATACAGATTTTAAATTAGGCTATAAAATAAATGAAACAGAGCTAAAACTTAAAATGAAGTATTTACATAGTGATACTCATAAATTTGATTATGGTATTTCAAGTAAATTATATGTTGTAAATCCAGGAACTATAAAACCAATTGGAACTGAATCTATTGTAGAAGCTTCAAATATTGCAAAAGAAACTGCTTTGGAGTCTGCTATTTTTATTGCGGATACTTATAAAGTAGATAAAAAGTTACTATTTAATTTAGGATTGCGTTATTCGTTTTATGCTTCATTGGGTGAAGCTTCCCAAAGAAAATATCAAATAGGTTTGCCAAAAAATGAAGGCTCAGTTATAGATACTTTAAATTTTAATAAGAACGAAGTTATAGAAACCTATGGAGGTCCAGAAATGCGTTTATCTGCGCGTTATTTTTTAACACCAAGCCTTTCAGTTAAAGGGAGTTTTAATAGCACCTACCAATATATCCACACGTTATCAAATAATACAACGGTTTCACCTACAGACACTTGGAAGCTTTCAGATTTAAATATAAAACCGCAACAGGCAAATCAAGTTACTTTGGGTTTTTATAAAAATTTCGAAGATTCATTTTACGAGCTTAGTATAGAAGGTTATTACAAAAAAACTAAAAACACTCTAGATTATAAAGTTGGTGCAGATTTATTACTTAACAACTATATAGAAACAGAAGTTTTACAAGGAGATGGCAAAGCTTATGGAATTGAATTTTTAATTAAAAAAACAAAAGGAAATTTAAATGGCTGGTTAGGTTATAGTTATTCGCGTTCATTGGTAAAATTGGACAGCGATTTTTCTGAAGAACGAGTTAATAACGGAAATTACTTTCCTTCTAATTACGACAAGCCACACGATGTTAGTTTGGTTACAAATTATAAATTAACCAAGCGATATAGTTTTTCAGCAAACTTCACCTATCAAACAGGTAGACCAGTTACCTATCCAATTGGAAAGTACATTTACAATGGCGAAGAACGCGTTTTATATAGCGATAGAAATAAATTTAGGATCCCTGATTATTATAGATTTGATATAGGGTTTAATATTGAAGGAAATCATAGAATAAAAAAGTTTGCCCACAGTTTTTGGAATATTTCGGTGTACAATGTTTTAGGAAGAAACAATCCCTATTCCGTTTATTTTGTAACTGATAAAGGTGAAATAAAGGCATATCAAAGCTCCATTTTTTCAATACCAGTTCCAACCATAACCTATAATTTCAAATTTTAGAATGCAATTAATTATGAAAAATATAAAATATTTATCTTTTATTTGGTTCTTAGTTCTATTTGTTTTAACCATTGGTTGTGTGGAACAAATTGATTTAAAAACAATCACTTTTGAAGATGCTTTAGTCGTTGAGGGCACAATTACAAACGAACTTAAATTTCATCAAATAAAATTAAGCAGAACTTTTAAACTAGAAGAGAGTATACCTGCAACTGAAAGTAATGCAATTGTTCAGGTTATAGATGATTTACAAAACACCTATAATTTTCAAGAAGAAAGACCAGGAGTTTACCTGTCTGAAACTGAATTTAAAGCAATGCCAAGCAGGCAATATCAATTAAGAATAACAACATCAAACGGAAGATCTTATGCCTCTCATCCAACCGAAATAACACCTGAAGCACAAATAAATGACGTAATTGCTGTTAAAGAATTTAATAGTAATGGAACCGAAGGTATTTCAATTCAAGTAAGTAGCTTTAATAGTAATGGAAACGCGCGCTATTATCGTTATGAATTTGAAGAAACCTATAAAATAGTTCCGCCGTATTGGTCGCCTTATGATGCGGTTGTTGTTTCAGATGTTGCGCCTTTTGAAGTTGATTTTGTGCCTAGAACCAAAGAAGAAAGAGTATGCTATAATACTATTTTCTCGGAAGGAATAATTCAAACAGAAACAAACAATTTGGTAGAAGATAAAGTGTCCAAATTTCCTGTTAGGTTTATTTCAAAAGACAATTTTATAATTACCAATAGATACAGTATTTTGGTAAAACAATATGTACAATCCATAGAGGCTTATACGTTTTACAATATTTTAAACAATTTATCAGGTTCAGAAAGTTTGTTTTCTCAAAATCAACCAGGTTTTTTTAGTGGTAACCTTTTTTCAAATGAAAATAGTGAAGAAAAAGTAATTGGTTTTTTTGAAGTGGCTTCCGTTTCAACCAAAAGAATATTTGTTAACCCAAGAGAAATTATTAAAACAACACCATCGTATATTTCTAAATGCACCTTAGTAGCTCCAGAACTGGTAAATGCAAGTGGAAATTCTCCTTTAATTGAAGCAATAAAAGCAGGAACCTTAAAGTTTTTTCAGGTAAATGGTGGTGAAAACAGTCCTGTAATTCCAATTCCTGGAGGGCCTTATCAAATGGCCCCGCTACCTTGTAGTGATTGTACAGTTTTAGGAACCAATGTAATGCCAGATTTTTGGGTTGAATAATTAAAGAGCAATATAGCAATGAAAAAACACTTCTTTTTACTATTAATAATTATTAGTCAATATTATTCAGTTGTTGCACAAAAAGCAGTGCAAAATAATAACGAAACGCTGTTTAATAATATTCATCAAGAAAAAATATTTGTTCATTTCAACAGTACATTTTTGCTGACAGGAGAGACTTTTTATTATAAATTGTATTGTTTGAATAGCACAAATAATAAGTTAAGTGCGTTGAGTAAAATTGCTTATGTGGCATTAATTGATAGTGAATTAAACGAAGTGTTTAAACAAAAAGCAACATTAGAGTCCGGATTAGGTCAGGGAGATTTTTTTATCCCAACCTCTATTAAATCGGGAAATTATAAGGTTGTAGCTTATACCCAATGGATGCGAAATGCAGGTGATACAGCTATTTTCACAGAGGATATTTCTATAGTTAATCCATTTAACCAAAATCAGAATGCAATACTTTCTAAGGCAATAGATACCTTAAATGTTGATGTTTCCAATAATTTACCAGTAACTATTGATGCTTCAAAAATCTTAAAAAGCAATTTTATAGCGCTAAATTTACCTCGAGGTTCATTTAAAAATAGAGAAAAAGTAACCCTACAATTTGAGAGCTTAAAAGAAATGGAATCCTATGGTAATTATTCCGTTTCGGTTAGAAAAATTGCACCTTTTAAAACTCTTGAAAACCAAAATGCTATTGAATATTCTAAAATTGAGACTAATAATAGCGTAACAAATTTAAAAAATGAGATGATTTTTTTGCCTGAATTAAGAGGCGAGCTGATTTCTGGAACCGTTGTTAAAAAAGACACCAATTTACCTGTGGAAGATGTTAAAGTTAGCTTGTCTATTACTGGAAAAGATAACGTGTTTAAAATGGCAACAACAAATAATTTGGGGCAGTTTTATTTCAATCTTTCAGAAAAATATAAACAAGCTGTTGCAACTATTCAATTACTTAACAATAATGAAAACTATTCAATTAATTTAGAAACACAAACTCCTTTAGATTATTCTCATTTAAAATTTATCGATTACAAAATTACTAAAACTGCGAATAATTATATTTTACAACAGAGTATTAACAATCAAATTGAAAATGCTTATGGTTCAGTTAAACCTTCAGAAACCGTTAAATCTTCTTTAGAGAATTCATTCTATAATTCGAAAGAGATCTCATATAATTTAGATGATTTTACACGTTTTCCAACGGTTAAAGAAACCATTGTTGAAATTGTGGATGTCTTAACAGTAAAACAACGTAAAGGGAATGCTTTTTTAGAAGTTATTTGGGCTAATAGAACGTACGATTCTGGTTTATTACCATTGGTTATCTTTGATGGAATTATAATTCAAGATCACAATGAAATTATAAATTACAATGCTAATAAAATTCAAACAATAAATGTTGTTAGAGAAAAATATTTATATGGTACAAAGTTGTTTGAAGGGATTATTTCATTCAGTTCTGTAAATGGAGATTTTTCTAAACAATCAGCAAGTGATACAAGTGTAAAAATGGCCTTGTTAAAACCTTTAGATAAGAAAATATACTTTAAACAAGTATACGATACTAGTACCAACTTAAAGCGAATTCCTGATTTTAGAACTCAATTATTGTGGTTGCCAAATTTAGAGATAAGCTCAAAAACAAAACATATTGATTTTTTCACTTCTGACGTTAGCGGAACTTTTGAAATTTCTTTAGAAGGTTTTACCATTAATGGAAATGCTGTTTCTTTAAAAGAAGTAATTGTAGTAGAATAAGATATAATTAAAGAGCCAATAACTCCTAAACATAGAAATTATTGGCTCTTCTTTAAAGTTGATTTAGTGTCAAACTAAATGTTAGCCATTCATTAAATCTTCAATTTCTTCAACAGTAATAGGAATATCTCTCATTAAGTTAAAAGGATTTCCTTTTTCTTGAATAACAACATCATCTTCAAGTCTAATTCCCATATTTTCTTCAGGAATATAAATTCCTGGTTCAACGGTAAATACCATATTAGCTTTCATAGGTGTTTTTAAAGCACCATAATCGTGTGTATCTAGACCTAAATGATGCGAAGTTCCGTGCATAAAATATTTTTTATATGCTGGCCAATTTGCATCTTCGTTTTGTACATCGGCTTTATCAAGCAATTTTAAAGTTAACAATTCATTGGTCATTAATTTTCCAACTTCTTTATGATATTCAGCCCAATCTGTTCCTGGAACCAACATTTTAGTCGCTTCTTCTTTAACACGGAAAACGGCATTGTAAACTTTTTTTTGTCTTTCGGTAAAACGACCGTTTACTGGAATTGTACGAGTCATATCACTAGAATAATTAGCATATTCGGCACCAACATCCATCAATAGCATGTCGCCATCTTTACATTCTTTATTGTTTTCAATATAGTGTAAAACACACGCGCTATAACCTGAGCCAATTATCGGAGTGTATGCAAATCCTTTAGAGCGGTTTCTTAAAAATTCGTGCATATATTCAGCTTCAATTTCAAACTCCATTATACCCGGTTTTACAAATGGTAATACTCTTCTAAAACCTTTGTTTGTAATGTTACAAGCAGTTTGCAGAATTTCAATTTCCTCCGGTTCTTTTACCCCTCTAATGTTAAGCATTATTTGAGCACTTTTCTCCCATTTATGTGCAGGGAAATCGGCTTTACATTTTTTTATAAATCGGTCTTCTCTAGACTCTATAACAACAGATTGTCTGTAATGTTCGTTTGTATTAAAATATACAGATTCTGCTTCAGTCATTAAGTCATAAAAAACTTTATCGAATTCAGATAACCAATAAATAGTTTCAATTCCAGAAACTTGAGTTGCTTCTTCTTTAGAATATTTTGCACCATACCAGATTTCAATTAACTTACTTGTTTCAGTTAAAAATAAAATTTCTCTGTGTTTTGGATTTATGGCATTTGGAAAAAGTACTAAAATACTTTCTTCTTGATCTGCACCACTTAAATACAACAAGTCGCTACTTTGTTTAAAAGGAAGTGTACTATCTGCCCCAGTTGTAAAAGTATCATTAGAATTAAAAACCGCAATAGATTTTGGTTTCATTTGAGCGGTAAATTTAGCTCTGTTTTTTGTAAAAAGTTGATTGCTAATTGGAAGGTATTTCATTTTAAGAATGTTTTAATTTGTTATTTAAATCTTAATAAAATAAGTGATTTATACTCACTTTTTTCATTATTAAGAAATAATTATAATAATTAGTAACAAAGTTATAAATTTGTTCAAAACCAACTGTTAAAAAATCAATAATATTTATGCAAAAACTAATAGTATTTCTCCTAGTAATTACATTTTCGGGTTTAATGTATGCTCAAAACAAGCCCGCCTATAAATTATACAATGCAAAAGGCAACAAAGTTTCATATAAAAATATGATTAAAAAAATGAGTAAAGGTGATGTGGTTTTGTTCGGTGAACACCATAACAACCCAATTGCACATTGGTTACAATATGAAACTACTAAAGATTTACATGCACAAAGAAAATTAATTTTAGGTGCCGAAATGTTTGAAGCGGATAATCAAAATGAATTAAACGATTATTTAGCCGGAACAATAGATGCAAAAGCATTAGATACGTTGGCCAGATTGTGGAATAATTTTAAAACCGATTATAAACCTTTGGTAGATTTCTCAAAAGATAATGCCTTAAAGTTTATTGCAACAAATATCCCTAGAAGATTTGCCAGTCAGGTTTTTAGAGGAGGGTTTGAAGTATTAGAAACACTTTCTGAAGAAGAAAAAAGCTGGATTGCACCATTGCCAATTTCCTATGATGAAACATTGCCAGGCTATGTTAAAATGAAAGAAATGATGGGTGGTCACGGGGGAGATAATTTACCAAAGGCGCAAGCTGTTAAAGATGCAACCATGGGTTATTTTATATTAGAAAATCACGAACCAAATTCACTATTTGTGCATTATAATGGTTCTTATCACTCAGACGATTACGAGGGAATTAACTGGTATTTAAAAAAAGGAAATAGAAACTTAAAAATTATTACTGTAAGTGTAGTTGAGCAAGAAAATATTAAAAAATTTAATAAAGAAAATAAATTAAAAGCCGATTTTATAATTGTTGTACCACCAACAATGACTAAAACGTATTGATTAAAATTAAC
>CBDUKG010000041.1:0-20805 GCA_965367745.1 uncultured Flavobacteriaceae bacterium
CTTACAGTTGCGGGAACAGCCTCGGATTTTAACCGAATTCCCTTTTAATTCTTTTGCCCAGATTGTTCAAAAGAAAACCATAATCTGGGGCAAAGCTAATTAAATTAGTGTGATTTAATACTATTAAATTTCTAAAATATTACATTTGCCTAAATTTATTTTTAGATGAAATTATTTAGTTTACAATTAGTAACAGTCGTATTTATTATTATATTTTTTAATGCTTGCAAAGATAAAGAGCAAGCGGATTTAAACACCGATAATAACAATCATAAAACTAACATAAAATATGCGAAAGGTTTTGAAATTCAACAATTTAAAGATTTTAAAAAGTTACTTATAAAAGCGCCTTATCAAAATTCAAAAGAAACATATGAATTTATTTTAACTAAAAAAGATACATCAAATACAAAAAACACTATTCAAATTCCTATAAACTCAATTGTAGTTACCAGCACAACACATATACCAATGCTCGAGCTATTACAAGTAGAACATAAATTAATTGGGTATCCAAACACCTCTTATATTTCTTCAAAAAAAACGAGAACCTTAATTGATAATGGTGAAATTAAAGAGCTTGGAAATGAAGAACGCATCAACACCGAATTATTACTTGAATTGCACCCAGATGTTGTTATTGGATTTTCAATTAATAGCAATAATAAAATGTTTGCAAATATTCAACAATTAGGAATTCCAGTAATTTTAAATGGTGATTGGTTAGAAGAAACACCACTTGGAAGAGCTGAATGGATTAAATTTTTTGGGGTATTATTTGATAAGGAAGCTGTAGCTGATAGTATTTTTTCAACTATTGAAACAGATTATCTACACGCAAAACAAACAGCTTTAAAAGCCAACTTACAGCCAACTATTCTTTCTGGTGGTTTATTTAAAGATATTTGGAATTTACCTGCTGGAGATAGTTTTGAGGCTACATTTTTAAAAGATGCAAATACGAATTATTTATGGTCAGATTCTAAAGGAAACGGAAGTTTATCATTAAATATTGAAAATGTTTTTGAAAAAGGAATAAATGCCAAATTATGGATTGCCCCGAGCTATTATAACTCTTTAAAACAACTTGAAGAAGCTAATGATATAAATTCAAAATTTAAAGCATTTCAAGATAAAGAAGTGTATTCTTTTGTGAACAAGCGAGGTAAAACCGGAGGCATTGTATATTTTGAATTGGCTCCTGCCCGACCTGATTTGGTTTTAAAAGATATTATTAAAATTGCACATCCAGAGTTAATGAAAAATTATGAGTTTACCTTTTATGAAAAATTAAAGTGAGTGTTATAAATCTTGTAAGTTCAGTTGTTTATTATTACCTTCTTTGCATGTAAAACATTGAATTACAACACGCTTTTCATTCTTGTGGAAGCAGGAATCTGTTTTACAACGAATTAAATTGTTGAACTTTTTATTAATAAAATTTAAAACAAAGCTGTTTGCCCTTTATCATCATTTTTACCGTCATCTTTTTTTGAAGAATTATCTATAATTTCTTCATCATTTACTTCAACCTCATTAACTATTGGAGCTTCATATGGTAAAGATTCTAGCATATTTACTGTTTTAATTTTATCTGTAGTTAATTGATTTCCTTGCGCTTTAATTCCTTTTACAGCTATAAATTCTTCTAAATTAACTTCCATATTTTCTAAACTTCTTTTAGAAAATTGAATTTCAGCCATAGGCCTATAATCCGTAGATACAATTTCTAATTGTGATTTTGGATGTTCAGAAATAAATACTTCTTCTTTGTTTGGATTGTCAATCATAAAACGTTTTATATAATAACGTTCTTTTTCACCATCAAAATAAATTGCCGAAATTGGTTTTTCTGGAATCCATTTTTCCAGCACAATCATATCCGAATCAAAATGTGTTGTAAGTTCGGGTTTTACCGTCTTTACCAGCCCTTTCTGATTAATTATTAGCAACCTATCTTCTCCTCTAAATTCTCCTAAAAGCTCTCCTCTGTCATCAACATTCAATCGTTGTACAGTTTCATCGAACCAAATTTTACGAGGTTTTAAAGTAGAAACACCTTCGGATTTTAGTTCAATTTTTTTAATGGCATATTTTGTAACTGTATTCCCTTTTGAACTTCTTCCTTTAATTGCTAAATCGGAAAAATCGATATCCCATTTTAGTTTTTTTATACTTCCAACAGCCCTTAAATTAATAGTAACTGTTTCTGCTTCACCATTAGGATTTGCCGTAAAATATTGAACAACTGAAGCTTTAGAACCAGCTGTTAAATCGTATTCTTTATCACGCGTAACACTGGTAACATTAAATCGTTTCATATAACTAGGTCCGCTTCTACCATCTCTATAGATCATATTATACACAGTGCGTTTATCTCTCTTTTTAAATACAGCTATATGAATAATATCTTTTCCTACAAAGGTTTTTGCATCTACTTTTGTAACCATCATAACGCCATCTTTTCTAAAAACAATAACGTCATCAATATCGGCACAATCATCTACATATTCATCTCTTTTTAAGGAAGTTCCAACAAAACCTTCTTCTCTGTTTACATACAGTTTTGTGTTTCTCATTACTACTTTTGTAGCAACAATATCATCAAATAAACGGATTTCGGTTTTACGTTCTTTTCCCTTTCCGTATTTTGTCTTTAGATTTTTAAAATAAGTAATCGCAAAGTCTATTAAATTTGCTAAATGATGTTTTACTTCTGCAATTTTATCTTCTAAACTATCAATAAATTGTTTTGCTTTATCAATATCGAATTTTGATATTTTTTTAATACGAATTTCTGTTAATCGCACAATATCTTCTTCGGTAATTGTTCGCTTTAAATGTTTTATATGTGGTTTTAAACCAGTATCAATAGCTTTTATAACACCTTTCCAAGTGGTTTCTTCTTCAATATCTCGGTAAATTCTGTTTTCAATAAAAATACGTTCTAATGAAGCAAAATGCCATTGTTCTTCTAATTCATTTAACTGAATTTCAAGCTCTTGCTTTAATAATTCAAGTGTATGATCTGTTGAAAGTCTTAATATTTCTGAAACTCCAATAAATACAGGTTTATTATCTTCAATAACGCAACACAACGGAGAAATTGAATTTTCACAGTTTGTGAACGCAAATAACGCATCAATGGTTTTATCTGGTGAAATACCATTTGGTAAATGCACTAAAATTTCAACATTTGCAGCAGTATTGTCTTCAATCTGTTTAATTTTTATAGTGCCTTTATCGTTTGCTTTTAAAATAGAATCAATTAAACTAGAGGTTGTCGTTCCGAATGGAATCTCCGTAATAACTAATGTTTTTTTATCGTGTTGTGATATTTTTGCACGTGATCTAATTTTTCCACCTCTTTTTCCATCATTATAATTGGAAACATCAGCAGTTCCACCAGTTACAAAATCTGGAAATAATGTAAAACTTTTCCCTTTTAAGTGTTTTATGGAAGCATCAATTAGTTCATTAAAATTATGAGGTAAAATTTTTGTTGAAAGTCCAACTGCAATTCCTTCAGCACCTTGTGCCAACAACATTGGGAATTTAACAGGTAAATCTATCGGTTCTTTTCTTCTTCCGTCGTAAGAAGCCTGCCATTCTGTAGTTTTTGGGTTAAAAACAACATCTAATGCAAATTTAGACAAACGTGCTTCAATATAACGTGATGCTGCTGCACGGTCTCCGGTTAATATATTTCCCCAGTTTCCTTGCATATCAATCAATAATTCTTTCTGACCGATTTGAACCATAGCATCTGCAATAGAAGCATCTCCGTGTGGATGATATTGCATAGTATGCCCTACAATATTTGCAACTTTATTATAACGACCATCATCCAAATCTTTCATTGAATGCATGATTCTGCGCTGCACGGGCTTAAAACCATCTCGAATTCCTGGAACTGCGCGCTCTAAAATTACATAAGAAGCATAATCCAAAAACCAATCTTTATACATTCCAGTTACCTTGGTAATGGTTTCTTGGTTTCCGAATTCATCTTTAATTGACTCGTTATTTTCTTCTTGCATTATTATTTTTATAGTATTTGGTATCTGGCATCTGGTATTTAATTCATCATTAAAACCCTATTCTTCAACTATATCTAATTCTACTTTTAAATTTTGAATGATAAATTTTTGTCTGTCTGGAGTATTTTTCCCCATATAAAACTCGAGTAATTTATCAATAGATGTTTCTTTATCTAGCATAACAGGATCTAAACGAATATCGTTTCCAATAAAATGTACAAATTCATCCGGAGAAATTTCTCCTAAACCCTTAAACCTAGTCATTTCTGGTTTTCCCTTTAACTTTTTAATTGCATCCTGCTTTTCTTCAGGCGTATAGCAATAAAATGTTTGTTTTTTATCACGAACTCTAAACAAGGGTGTATCTAAAATATACAAATGTCCTTCTTTAATTAATTCAGGAAAAAATTGTAAAAAGAACGTAATTAATAATAATCTAATATGCATACCATCTACATCGGCATCGGTTGCAATTACAATATTATTATATCTTAAATTTTCTAAACCATCTTCTATATCTAACGCAGCTTGAAGTAGATTAAATTCTTCGTTTTCATATACTATTTTTTTATTCATATTATATGAGTTCAAGGGCTTCCCTCTCAAACTAAAAACAGCTTGTGTATTTACATTTCTAGATTTAGTAATAGAACCACTTGCAGAGTCTCCCTCAGTAATAAACAATGTACTTTCTAAACGATTTTCTTTTTTTAAATCGTTTAAATGTACTCTACAATCACGTAATTTTTTATTATGAACACTTGCTTTTTTAGCGCGTTCACGTGCTAATTTTCTAATCCCAGATAAATCTTTTCGCTCTTTTTCCGCTTGTAATATTTTCTTTTGAATTTTTTCAGCAACATCTGGATTTTTATGTAAGAAATTATCCAAATTCCTTTTTACAAAATCTGTTATAAACGTTCTTACCGTTGGCAAGCCACCACCCATTTCTGTAGAACCCAATTTTGTTTTAGTCTGACTTTCAAAAATTGGTTCCATTACTTTTACGCTTATGGCAGAAACTATAGATTTTCGAATATCTGAAGCTTCGTAATTTTTACCAAAATATTCACGCACAGTTTTTACAATGGCTTCTCTAAAAGCATTTTGATGTGTACCTCCTTGTGTGGTATGTTGCCCATTAACAAAAGAATGATATTCTTCGCTATACTGTGCTTTACTATAGGTTATTGCCACTTCAATATCTTCACCTTTTAAATGAATAATTGGAAATAGCATAAATTCATCAGCAATATTTTCTTCAAGTAAATCTTTTAAACCATTTTCTGAAAAATATTTTTCTCCATTAAAAACTATGGTTAATCCTGTATTTAGGTACACATAATTTTTAATCATTTTTACAATATATTCACTTCTATACTTAAATTTTGTAAAAATACTTCTATCAGGTACAAAAGTTACTTTTGTTCCTTTTCTATTGGTAGATTCTTGTGGTTTTTCTTCAACTGTAATATTTCCTTGTTCAAATTCAGCAAACACCGTTTTTCCATCTCTGTATGATTGTACTTTAAAAAAAGATGAAAGTGCATTTACCGCTTTGGTACCAACTCCATTTAAACCAACAGATTTTTTAAATGCTTTGGAATCGTATTTTCCACCAGTATTCATTTTAGAAACAACATCTACCACTTTTCCTAAGGGAATACCACGACCGTAATCGCGAATGGTAACAGTATCTTCTTTAACTGAAACTTCAATAGTTTTACCAGCTCCCATTACATACTCGTCAATAGAATTGTCTAAAACTTCTTTAATTAAAATGTAAATTCCATCATCAGGTGATGATCCATCGCCTAATTTTCCAATATACATACCTGGACGCATTCTAATATGTTCCTTCCAATCTAATGAGCGAATATTATCCTCGGTATATGATGTTTGTTCTGCCATTTATTTTAGTACTATTCTTGAAGAGGTGCTAAAGTACTATTTTAGAATAAGAAATAAAAAAAACGCTATTAAAATAATTATTAACAGCGTTTTTAACTTATTTTTTAATATATATTCTTAAACGTTAAATCTAAAATGCATTACATCTCCATCTTTTACAATATACTCTTTACCTTCAACACGCATTTTACCAGCCTCTTTCACTTTTGCTTCACTTCCGTATTTCACAAAATCATCATAAGCTATAACTTCGGCTCTAATAAATCCTTTTTCAAAATCGGTATGGATAACTCCAGCAGCTTGTGGCGCAGAATCTCCTACATTTATAGTCCAAGCTCTTACTTCTTTTACGCCTGCTGTAAAATAAGTTTGCTGATTTAATAATTTATAAGCTGCTCTAATTAATACTGAAGAACCTGGCTCTTGTAAACCCATATCTTCTAAAAACATTTGACGTTCTTCGTAAGATTCTAATTCTGTAATATCAGCTTCCATTCCAACTGCCAACATTATAATTTCAGCATTTTCATCTTTCACTGCTTCTTTTAAAGCATCGACATATGCATTTCCATCTACCGCTGAATCTTCATCCACATTACAAACATACAATGTAGGTTTATCTGTAATAAATTGTAATGGCTTAATATATTCTTCTCGCTCTTTTTCTGTAAAATCAATTGCCCTAACCGAAATTGCAGCTTCTAAACCATCTTTAACTTTTAAAAGTACATCTAATTCTTTTTGAGCATCTTTATTTCCAGTTCTAGCAGTTTTTTTAACGCGCTCTAACCTTTTTTCTAAAGTTTCAAAGTCTTTTAATTGTAATTCAATATCTATAGTTTCTTTATCCCTAACAGGATCTACAGTAGTGTCAACATGTACAATGTTATCGTTATCAAAACAACGGATTACATGTATAATAGCATCCGTTTCACGAATATTTGCTAAAAATTGATTCCCCAATCCTTCACCTTTACTTGCTCCTCTTACAAGACCTGCAATATCAACAATATCA
Source organism: uncultured Flavobacteriaceae bacterium (assembly GCA_965367745.1). Classification (GTDB taxonomy): domain Bacteria; phylum Bacteroidota; class Bacteroidia; order Flavobacteriales; family Flavobacteriaceae; genus Lutibacter. The sequence continues at coordinate 6,967 of CBDUKG010000041.1, forward strand.
ACTGTTGCCATCTGAACACGCTCAGGTTTCACTAATTCCTCCAATTTTGCAATTCTGCTATCTGGAACATTTACAACACCAACATTAGGTTCGATAGTACAAAATGGAAAATTGGCACTTTGCGCTTTAGCATTTGATAAACAATTAAATAACGTTGATTTTCCAACATTTGGTAATCCTACAATTCCTGCCTTCATATTTTAAATTTTTAGCGGTGCAAATATACTATTAAGATTTAAGTTTAAAAGTATTTATTTCTTTTATCCTATTTTGATTGTTTTTTCCACAATAAAATGCTCAAAACAAGATAGTAAAAAAGCATTCATCTATTATTATTTACTATGTTTCAAAAAAACATATATTTTACAATAATAATTATATATTTATTCTTTCAAAAAAAATAACCTTTAAAACATAAATAGTTTGAATACCACTAAAAAATACAGCAAAGCATTTTATATACTAACCTCACTATTTTTTATGTGGGGATTTATTACCGTATTAGTAGACTCTTTAATTCCTAGATTAAAAGAAGTTTTTGAACTTACCTTTTTTCAGGCTGGATTGGTACAATTTGCGTTTTTTACCGCCTATGGCCTACTTTCTATTCCTTCCGGATTTATTCTTTCTAAAATAGGTTATAAAAAAGGTATCTTGTTAGGTTTAACTATTATGGGAGTTGGTTGTTTATTATTTTATCCGGCTGCCGCCTATAGAACTTTCCCTGTATTTTTATTGGGGTATTTTGTATTAGCTGGTGGAATGACTGTGCTTCAAGTAGCTGCTAATCCGTATGTTGCAGTGTTAGGTAGTGAAGAAACGGCATCAAGTAGATTAAACTTATCACAAGCATTTAACAGCTTAGGAACAGCAATTGCGCCAGCCATAGGTGCCATGTTTTTATTGAGCGACTCAATTAAAAGTAGTGATGCAATTAATAGTTTAGAATCAGCTGAAAAAGAAGCTTATTATATAAATGAAGCCTCAGCTGTTCAAAGCCCATTTATATTTTTAGCAGCCTCTTTACTATTATTAGCTTTTATTGTTTCCTTTATTAAATTACCTAATATTTTAGAAAAAAAAGAAGGTGAAGGCTTAGGTTATGGAGAAGCTTTAAAACACAAAATTTTAAAAATGGGTGCTGTTGGTATCTTTTTATATGTAGGTGCTGAAGTTGCTATTGGTAGTTATTTGGTAAATTACTTTTTAAGTATGGGAATGCCAGAGTTAATTAGAAACAGTGAATGGATGTCTGCAATATCTGAAATGGTTGTTCAACAAGATTTGGCCAATGTAGATAATAAAGCAATTGTTGGTGCATTTGTATTGTTTTACTGGACAGGTGCAATGATTGGTAGATTTATTGGAGCCTATTTAACAACAATTGTTGCTCCTTCAAAAGTATTGGCAATATTTGCAACTATGGCAATTTCTTTATTAGCTATTTCTATGTTAACTAACGGATTTGTTGCAATGTGGTCTATTTTATTAGTTGGTTTATTCAACTCTATCATGTTCCCAACAATTTTCTCTTTATCATTAACTGGTTTAGGAGAGCGAAAACCACAAGCGTCTGGTATTTTATGTACCGCAATTGTAGGTGGTGCAATTATTCCTCCTTTATACGGTTTATTAACGGATCAATTTGATTTTAAACCTGCATTATTTTTAATGATACTTTGTTATTTTTATATTTTCTATTTTGCTAGAAAAAGTAGTGGATTTATTGCCTCTTTTTCCGAAAAGTAAAATTATACTTAATGATATTAATTTTAAAGTAATTACTATTGTTTCAATAGTAATAAAAGATGTTTCTTAAAAAATGATGAATCATAAAATTAAATCATTGTAATTTTTTTCATTTATATTTATCAAAATATTTTAAAATTAAAGCTAAAATGACTCAAATTAAAATAATACTGATACTATTTTTAGCAATAATTTCTTGTAATGAAAAATCCAATAAAACTGATTTTTTTGAAGCAGAAATAGAACCACCAATTGAAATGGAGCCCGAAAACAATACACCTAAAAATTATTTAGCACTTGGAGATAGTTATACCATTGGACAAAGCGTTCCTGAAAATGATCGTTTTCCTGTGCTACTTGTAAATGACTTAAATACAAAAGATTATAATTTTAATGCCCCTAGAATTATTGCTCGAACTGGTTGGACTACGGGTGAATTAAAAAATGCCATTTTACAGGAAAATATTTCTGAAAAGTATGATTTAGTTACCTTATTAATTGGAGTAAACAATCAATACCGAGGTAATTCAATTGACGTATTTAGAACTGAATTTATTGAATTATTAAATATGGCAATTTCTTTTGCTGGAAATAACACTAAAAATGTAATTGTAGTTTCAATCCCCGATTGGGCTGTAAGTCCATATGCAAGTAGCAGAGATACATCAAAAATTAGTAAAGAAATTGACCTTTTTAATGCTGTTAAAAAGGAAGAGACGCTTAAAATGAATATTAAATTTGTTGATATAACTCCTATTTCTAGACAAGCACTCAATAAACCTGAATATTTTGCAAGTGATGGTTTGCATTTTTCTGGAGAAATGCATCAACTTTGGGTTGATGAAATTATGACATTGTTTTAACTGAATTTATAATATGAATCGTTTTTTAGAAAAAGCTGAAGCTCTAGATAATACAGACTCTTTAAAAAGTTTTAAGGATAAATTTGTAGCAGACCCTTCTTTAATTTATTTAGATGGAAATTCGTTAGGAAAATTACCTATTAAAACCATAGAAACAACTGCAAATATTGTAAAAAACCAATGGGGAAAGAACCTTATTAGAAGTTGGAATGAACACTGGATGGACCTTTCTAAAGATATTGCAACAAAAATAGCTAAAATTGTTGGTGCGCAACCAGATGAAATTTTTGTTGGTGATACTACTTCATTAAATTTATACAAATTATTATTTGCCTCACTTACTCTTCAAAAAGAAAAAACTGAAATTATTACAGATGATTTAAATTTTCCAACAGATTTATATATCATTCAAGGACTTATAAAACAACAATTTAAGCAGCATACATTAAAAGTTCTAAAAAGTACTAATGAAATCTTTATGGATACTGCAACGGTTAGTGAAGCTATTAATAAAAATACTTCGCTAATCACTTTAAGTTTAGTTAGTTATAAGAGTTCTTTTTTATATGATATGAAAACTATTAATAATTTAGCGCACAGAAAAAATAGCTTAGTAGTTTGGGATTTATCCCATGCTGCCGGAGCAACAACCGTTAAATTGAATGAAACCAATGCGGATATGGCGGTAGGTTGTACTTATAAATATTTAAATGGCGGACCCGGTGCGCCTGCATTTTTGTATGTACGCAAAGATTTGCAAGACAAACTAACCAACCCAATCTGGTCTTGGTTTGCACATCAAAAACCTTTTGATTTTAATCCAAATTTTATAGAAAAAACTGGAATAGAAAAATTTGCAATTAGTACACCTTCTATTCTTTCTTTAGGAGCAATAACACCTGGTTTGGATATAATTTTAGATGCTGAAATGGGAGCTATTGAAGAAAAAAGTAAAAAACAAAGTGCTTTTTTAATTGAATTAATTCAGGAATATCTTGTCCCATTAAAATTTAAAATTGCATCACCTTTAGATAAATCAAAACGAGGTTCACACATTTCAATTACACACAATGAGAGTTATAGAATAAATAGAGCTATGATTGCTCCAAAAAATAAAAATACAAAAATTGTAATTCCAGATTTTAGACCTCCAAATTTAATACGCATTGGAATTACACCTCTTTATACTTCATATTTAGATTTATATGAAGCTGTAATTAGAATAGCAGCAATTATTACAACTAAAGAGTATAAAAATTTTTCTACAGAAAAATTAACTGTTACATAATAAGCATAAAAAAATCCCAAATTTTATTTGGGATTTTTTTATTGAAAAACTACAATCTCGATTGTGCTTCTTCAATAATGTTTTTATATTTCTTTAATATTCTACTCCATTCTTCAAAATCCTGATCATCTTTTACACTTACAGCACCTTCTGCCCTTTCGCTACTAATTTTCATTACATATTTTAATGGATTAGAATCTCCAAGTTTAACAATAACTCTTGTTCTAATAGTACTTCCGTTAAATCCTTCAACTTGCCAAGCAGTTCTCATATAACCAGTCTCTTTATCTATTACTTCTAAAACATCAAATTCTGTTGTAACAATAGAGCCTAATAACTTCCAGGCATCATCCTCCAAAATTTCAGGTCTTACAGCTATTGTAAAGTTAACATTTGCTAAATCGGTTGAAATAGATTGTTTATGTGCCTCATCTTCAATTAATTCTAAATGATCTCTTAATGGAGGCTCTTGATAATCAGTAGAATTACAATAATTCTTTTTTATGTTTAAAAAACTCTCTTTTTTTATAATTACTTCAACGCAATTATTAAAAGGAACTTTTAAATCGTAAGTTCCAACACCAACAACTTTTCCATCTACAAAAATTTCAGCATCATTAGGAGTTGCTTCAACTTTTACCAACCTATCCGTTAAATTAAAATGGTGATTTATTGGAATTGAGCCTTCATTATCTTTATTACAAAAAACTTTTTCTTCATTAATAAATCCATCTTTTCTAACTTGAACTAAAACACAGTCACCTTTTGGAATTGCAACATCTGAAGAACCAATACCTTGTGAAATATTATTTACAAAAATCTCAGCATCAGCAGGCGTAACTTTAACCTGAGTTAATCTATCAACCAAAGTTAAATTTACTGTGCTTGGAGGTACTTCTTTGCCTTCCTTATTGTAATACGTTTGTACAATTGATTTAAAACCTTTCTTTTTAATTTCTATGGTAGAACTCGCATCTTTTTTTAAAATTAAACTATAATTTTTACTCCCAACAACATTTCCATCAACAAAAATATCGGCATCATACGGTTCTACGTTAAACTCAACTATTCGGTTTTCAATGTTTACTTGTACATTTTTTGGCCATTTTGCAGTTCGAGGATACATTTTTATTAAGTCTTGAAAACCTTCTTTTACAATTTTGATTTTATTTAAACCTTTTTTATCTAGTTTTAAGATAATCGACCCCACACCTAGTGCTGGTTCTATTATTTGGTCACCTATTACTTTATAAAATGTAGCATCTGGATAATTAGCCGTTATGGTAATTTTACTTTGTGAATAAGAAATTGAAAAGCATAAAAAAACAATAAGAAGTGTAAAATTCTTTAACATAATAATTAGTTTGAAATTGGTTGATAAGCGAATATAATGATTTATAATGTTATTCTTTATGCAAAAAGGTCTTTTTAGCTATTAATTGTTCTTCTGTTTCTATGTTTTCATCATCAGGAACACAACAATCTACAGGGCAAACAGCAGCACATTGTGGTTCGTCATGAAAACCCTTACACTCTGTACATTTATCAGCTATTATAAAATACACTTCATCATCTTTTGGTTCATACTGTTCATCAGCGTTAACTTTTTTACCATTTGGTAATATTACACTACCTGTTAACTCTGTACCATCTGAAAAACGCCATTCTTCAGACGCTTCATAAATTGCATTATTTGGACATTCTGGCTCACAGGCGCCACAATTTATACATTCGTCTGTTATTTTTATTGCCATACTATTATTTAGATTATTTTTGTTGCAAATATAAACTTATATTTAAATATGAATTTAGAGCAGCGCATTGAAGCTTTTGCAAAACTTGGAGATTTTTTCGGACAGTTTACTACCAAGGGTATTGTAAAAAAAAACAATTCAGAAATTAACACTTTGTTTTTTGATGCTTTCAAAATGCAAATTGAACGCGCACAAGAATTTAATGGTTGGTTTACACAAGACAATGTTTTAAAAGCTTTTGAAAGTTGGAATATAGCACTTACCAAAGAAAATTTAACCACTTGGACTTCAACATATAATTTTAGTAATTCAACAGATGTAAAAACGGTAGCTATTATCATGGCTGGAAATATTCCTTTGGTTGGATTTCATGATTTTTTATCGGTACTAATAAGCGGACATAATACAATTGTTAAACAATCATCTAACGATAAACATTTTTTGCCCCTTATTGCAAAATATTTAGAGCATCAAAATCCGTATTTTAAAAATAAAACAACATTCACTGAAAATAAATTAAGTGATTTTGATGCTGTTATTGCCACAGGAAGTAACAATACTGCTCGTTATTTTGAACATTATTTTGGAAAATACCCATCAATAATTAGAAAAAATAGAAATTCTATAGCTATTTTAACAGGAAATGAAACTAAAGAAGAATTGGAAGCTTTAGGAGAAGATATTTTTCAATATTTTGGTTTAGGTTGCAGAAGTGTTTCAAAAATATTTGTTCCAAAAGATTACAATTTCGACCTCCTTTTTAATGCTTTATATAAATTTAATAGCATTATTAATTATAAAAAATACGAAAATAATTACGATTATAATAAAGCCGTATATATTATGAGTCTGTTTAATGTTTTAGAAAACGGATTTGTAATGCTAAAAGAAGATCCTAACTACGCATCACCAATTGCAACTGTGTTTTACGAGTTTTACAGTTCCTTTGAAAATTTAAAGCAAAAATTATCTAACGAAAGTGAAGAAATACAATGTATAGCGTGTAACGAAAACGTTGTAGATTTCGTAAAATTTGGAGAAACCCAATACCCAAAATTATGGAATTATGCAGATGACATTGATACAATTGATTTTTTAATAAAAATATAATAATATTTTTCGTAAAAATAGTGCTTATATTCCTCTTTTTTTTCCGAAATTTGTAATAGAAAATAATTATATTCTATACAAATGAAAAAACATAATTTTAGTGCAGGTCCGTGTATTTTGCCACAAGAAGTTTTAAAAAAAGCATCAGATGCTGTTGTTAACTTTAATGGTATTGATTTATCGTTAATTGAAATTTCACACAGAAGCAAAGAGTTTGTTGAAGTGATGGAAAATGCACGTAATTTAGTTAAAGAATTATTAAATGTACCTGAGGGATATTCAGTACTATTTTTACAAGGCGGAGCAAGTCTTGAATTCTTAATGACACCATACAATTTATTAAAACTTGATGGAAAAGCAGGATATTTAGATACTGGAACTTGGAGTTCTAAAGCTATTAAAGAAGCAAAATTATTAGGAGAGGTAGATGTTTTTGCTTCATCAAAAGAAGCAAACTTCAACCATATTCCTAAAAATTATAAGGTTCCTACAGATGTAGATTACATTCATTTTACTTCTAACAATACAATTTTTGGTACGCAATTTAAAGAATTCCCAAAAACAGATAGCTTATTAGTATGTGATATGAGTTCTGATATTTTTTCTCGTCAAATAGATGTATCTAAATTTGATTTGATTTATGCAGGTGCTCAAAAAAATATGGGTCCAGCCGGAACAACATTGGTAATTGTAAAAGATGAAGTTCTCGGTAAAACAGGCAGAACAATACCTGCAATGTTAGATTATCAAGTACATATTAGCAAAGATAGCATGTTTAATACACCACCTGTATTCCCAGTATATGTATCTATGTTAACTTTACAATGGTTAAAAAAATTAGGTGGAGTTCCTGCTATAGAAAAAATAAATAACGAAAAAGCAGCGTTATTATATGCTGAAATTGATAGAAACCCGTTATTTAATGGTTTTGCAGCAAAAGAAGATCGTTCTACAATGAATGTTACTTTTACATTAGCCAACGAAGCACATAAAGAAACTTTTGATAAACTTTGGAATGATGCTGGTATAAGCGGAATTAAAGGACATAGATCTATTGGAGGTTACAGAGCAAGTATATACAATGCAATGCCAATTGAAAGTATCAAAGTTTTAATAAATGCAATGCAACAATTTGAAAAACAAGTTTCATAAACTTAAAAAATCTTAATAAAATGAAAGTATTAGCAAACGACGGATTAGCCAAAAGCGGAATCGCAGCATTAGGGTTAAATGGTTTTGAAGTAGATTTAACAACAGTAGCACAAGATCAATTAGTAGATTATATCAATAAAAATGAAATTGATGTAATTCTTGTTAGAAGTGCTACACAAGTTAGAAAAGATATAATTGACAATTGCCCTTCTTTAAAAATTATTGGACGTGGTGGTGTTGGAATGGATAATATTGATGTTGAATATGCTCGTGAAAAAGGATTACACGTTATAAATACACCTGCTGCATCTTCTCATTCAGTTGGAGAATTAGTTTTCGCACATTTATTTGGAATGGCTCGTTTTTTACACGATTCTAACAGAAATATGCCTTTAGATGGTGATTCTAAATTTAAGACATTAAAAAAATCATACGCAAAAGGTGTTGAATTAAAAGGAAAAACATTAGGTGTAATTGGTTTTGGAAGAATTGGACAAGCAACTGCAAAAATTGGTTTAGGACTAGGAATGAATGTAATTGCTTTTGATCCTTTTATTGATAATGTAAATTTAGAATTAGAGTTTTTTGATGGACAATCATTGTTTTTCAATATAAATACAATTTCTAAAGAAGAAGTATTAAAACAAGCAGATTTTGTTACATTGCACGTTCCAGCACAAAAAGAATATGTTATTTCAACAAAAGAGTTTGAATTAATGAAAAATGAAGCATTTTTAGTAAATGCAGCTCGTGGTGGTGTTATAGATGAAGTTGCTTTGGTAAAAGCGTTAGAAGAGGGTCAAATTTCAAAAGCAGCTTTAGATGTTTATGAAAACGAACCAACTCCAGAAATTCAATTATTAATGAATCCTAGCCTATCCCTTACTCCTCATATTGGAGCAGCAACAGGAGAAGCACAAGATAGAATTGGTACTGAATTAGCATCGCAAATTATTGAAATTTTAAAATAATTTTAGCTCTATATTAATATAAAAAAGGGCTGTCTTATTTCAGCCTTTTTTTGTATTAAAAAAGCTAAAAAGCTTAATTTTAAACAAAAAACATTAAAAATATTTTAACATGGCAATTATTAAACCATTTAAAGGAGTTAGACCTCCAAAAGAACTTGTAGAAGAAGTAGCTTGCTTACCTTATGATGTAATGAATTCAGAAGAAGCACTTAAAATGGCTGAAGGTAAAGACGCTTCTCTATTACATATAACACGTGCCGAAATTGAATTTGAAAAAGGTACAGATTCTCATAGTGATCAGGTATATGCAAAAGCTGCTGAAAATTTCAATATTTTTCAAGAGAAAGGATTTTTAGTACAAGATACTGAAGCTCGTTTTTATATTTATGCTCAAACCATGAACGGTATTACACAGTATGGAATTGTTGGCGCTGCTGCTTGTCAAGATTATTTGGACGGAAATATTAAAAAACACGAATTAACACGTCCAGACAAAGAAGAAGATAGAAAAGTTTTAACACGCTATTTAAAAGCAAATATTGAGCCTGTATTTTTTACTTACAGAGCTGTACCAGAAATTGATAAAATTGTTTCTGAGATTGTAAATAATAAGAAAGCTGATTACGATTTTACTGCTGAAGATGGTTTTGGTCATCATTTTTGGGTAATTGAAAATTCAGAAATAAATAATACATTAGAACAACTTTTTGCTGAAAAAGTACCTTGTACGTATGTAGCTGATGGGCATCACAGAACTGCTGCTGCTGCAGGAATGAGCAAAGAATTTGCTAGTAAAAATCCAAATCATACTGGAAATGAAGCATATAACTTTTTTATGGCAGTTCATTTTCCTGACAATCAACTTCAAATTATTGATTACAACAGAGTTGTTAAAGATTTAAACGGATTAAGCGCTGCTAAATTTTTAGATAAAATTTCCAAAAGTTTTAAAATTTCAGAAGTAAGTGAAGCAATTATAAAACCTTCTAAACTTCATGAATTTTCTATGTATTTAGAAGGTAAATGGTATGGTTTAGCAGCAAAAGAAGGAACTTATAACGATAATGACCCTATTGGAAGTTTAGATGTAAGTGTTTTATCTAAATGTATTTTAGAGCCAATCTTAAATATTAAAGATTTAAGAACAGATACAAGAATTGATTTTGTAGGTGGAATTCGTGGATTAGGTGAGTTGAGCAAACGTGTAGATAGCGGAGAAATGGCTGTTGCCTTTGCCCTATTCCCTGTTAGCATGAATCAGTTAATGAATATTGCCGATACCGGAAATATTATGCCTCCTAAAGTAACTTGGTTTGAACCAAAATTAAGATCAGGTTTAGTAATTAATAAATTAGATTAATTTAGTGAGCATTAAATCAAACTTAAATACTATAAATAATACCTTACCAGCACATGTTAAGTTAATTGCAGTTTCAAAAACAAAACCTGTTTCTGAAATTTTAGAAGCTTACAATGCTGGACAAAGAGCTTTCGGTGAAAACAAAATTCAAGAAATGGCTGATAAGTTTCAAGAATTACCGAAGGATATAGAATGGCACATGATTGGACATCTACAACGCAATAAAGTGAAGTATATGTCCAATTTTGTACATTTAATTCACGGAGTTGACAGTCTAAAAACTTTAAAAGAAATCAATAAACAAGCCATTAAAAACAATAGAGTTATCAATTGTTTATTACAATTAAAAATTGCTAAGGAAGATACCAAATTCGGACTTTCATTTAAAGAAGTTGAAGAAATATTAATTTCAGAGGAATTTAAAAATCTTGCAAATGTTAATATTCAAGGTTTAATGGGAATGGCTAGTTTTACAGATGACGAAACAATTGTAAGATCCGAATTTAAAACTTTAAAAAATTATTTTAATAACTTAAAAATACACAATTCAACAAATTTCAATCCAACCATAATTTCAATGGGAATGAGTGGTGATTATAAAATAGCCATAGAAGAAGGAAGCACTATGGTTAGAGTTGGAAGTGCTATCTTTGGAACAAGAAACTATAATTAATTTGTACGCAATACTCGACATAGAAACAACTGGTGGTAAATTTGATGAAGAAGGAATTACTGAAATTGCTATTTATAAATTTGACGGAGATCAAATAGTAGATCAATTTATTAGTTTGGTAAATCCAGAAAAAGACATACAACCTTTTGTTGTCAATTTAACTGGAATTAATAATGGCATGTTAAAAAATGCACCAAAATTTCATGAAGTTGCAAAACGTATTGTCGAAATTACTACAGATTGTGTTCTAGTTGCCCATAATGCAAATTTCGATAATCGTATTTTAACAACTGAATTTAGACGTTTGGGTTATGATTTTGAACGAGAAACCTTATGTACTGTAGAATTAAGTCAGAAATTAATTCCTGAACAAGATTCATACAAATTAGGGAAATTATGCAGCGCACTTGGAATTCCTGTTTCAAGCAGACATAGAGCAGATGGAGATGCTATTGCTACTGTGCAATTGTTTAAATTATTGCTAAATAAAGATTTTGAAAAAGAAATTATAAAAAAGGCTATTAAAACAGATAATACTAGAAAATTAGCACCAAAATTATTATCTATTTTAGATGAATTACCTTCAAAAGCAGGATTGTTTTATGTGCATAATGTAGAAAGAACAATTTTGTATATTGGAAAAGGAAGAAATATTAAAAAGACTGTAAATCAGTTATTTTTAAGAACTTCAAAAAAAGCTAAAACATTACAAGGGGCTGTTGTTTCGGTTACTTTTGAAGTAACAGGAAGCGAACTAATTGCACAATTAAAACACATAGAAGAACTTAAAATTAATAAACCTAAGTATAATTTTAAGCAAAAACCTAATTTTACAAAAATTGAGTTTAGCAATACCAACCTCCTTGTTATTGATAAAGGTAGAAACGTTGGTGAAAAATCGGTTTTATTAATTGAAAATGACGAGTTTAAAGGGTTTTGTTATACTGATTTAGCCCACCAGATAACAAATATTGAAATTTTAAGAACCCTTATTTCACCTATGGAAGATTCCATTCATAACAGATGTACCATAAAAAAATACCTCCAAAGAAATAATGTTGAAAGGCTAATTCGATTTTAATTAAAATAATTATTTTATTTTAGTAAAAATTAAGTAATACTCTAAATTGGAAAAACAAAAAGACACTAGACATTGGAAAGTTAAACTTCATGAAATCATTTATGAAGCCGACACGCCTAACGGCAAATTGTTCGATATTATTTTAATACTTGCCATTATAGCAAGTATCATTTTAGTAATGTTAGAAAGTGTTGAAAGCTTTGATAGAGATTATCATAATTTTCTTAATATTTCTGAATGGATAATAACAATCTTATTTACATTAGAATACATTGCTCGTATTATCTCTATTAAACAACCCAGAAAATATATATTTAGTTTCTACGGTGTAATAGATTTATTGGCTACAATACCAAAATATCTTTCATTAATATTTATTGGGACGCATGCGCTGGTTGCATTAAGAGCGCTTCGACTTTTAAGAGTCTTTAGAATTTTAAAATTAACGCGTTATTTAGGCGCTTCTATGACGTTAGCAGGTGCGCTAAAAGCTAGCAGAATTAAAATTGCTGTATTTTTATTTGTTGTGCTATTATTAACTGTAATTCTAGGTACTATAATGTATCTAATTGAAGGTCCTCAAAATGGTTTTACTAGTATTCCTTACAGCATGTATTGGGCTATAGTAACCTTAACTACAGTTGGTTATGGAGATATTTCTCCTCATACACCTCTTGGTCAGTTTATAGCAAGTATTGTTATGATTTTAGGTTACGGAATTATTGCTATTCCTACAGGTATTGTAACTTCTGAAATGGCTAAAAAAGACACTCAAATACATGTTAATACGCTTCATTGTAAATATTGCGGATCAGACAAGCATTTAGATAATGCCGACTATTGTAATAAATGTGGGAAAAAACTGCGTGATGAATAACTATCTAATTACTGTAGTTGGTGCAACTGCAATTGGAAAAACTGCATTAAGCATACAATTAGCCCGACATTTTAATACCGAAATAATTTCTAGTGATTCGCGTCAGTTTTATAAAGAAATGAATATTGGAACTGCTGTTCCTGCTGCTGAAGAATTAAACGCTGCCACACATCATTTTATTCAAGATAGATCTATTTTTGATACGTATAGTGTAGGACAGTTTGAGAAAGATGCCTTACAGAAATTAGACAGCCTTTTTTTAAAAAATAACATTGTTATTATGGTTGGCGGTAGTGGTTTATATACCAACGCCGTAATAAATGGTTTAGATTATTTTCCTGAAGTTACTCCAGAAATTAGAACTAAACTAAATAGTGAACTTGAAAATGATGGTATTTTAAAACTTCAGAATCAACTTAAAGAATTAGATCCTGAATCTTATGCTACCTTGGAAATTGAAAATCCGCATCGTTTAATTAGAGCCTTAGAAATTTGTATTGGAACGGGTATAAAATATTCTGAATTTAAAAACAAACCAAAAGCTACTCGTAATTTTAAACCCATAAAAATTGGACTTTTTGCAGATAGAACAATTATGTACAATCGCATAAACCAACGTGTTGATATTATGATGCAACAAGGTTTATTAGATGAAGCTAAAAAATTGCAACCTTACAAACACTTAAACGCATTACAAACAGTTGGTTACAAAGAATTATTTGATTATTTAGACGGGAAATTTACGTTAGATGTTGCTGTAGAAGAGATTAAAAAAAACACCCGAAGATTTGCAAAAAGACAAGTTACGTGGAATAAAAAAGATACTTCTATTAATTGGTTCGATTTTAAAACTGATACTTCCGAAATAATTGCTAAAATTGAATCATTAATTAGTTAATTATTAGCTTCACTTCTTTTTTATTGGAATCCATATTTCTTCTTCAGAGTTTGGGTCGTTATT
>CBDUKG010000042.1:0-20749 GCA_965367745.1 uncultured Flavobacteriaceae bacterium
ATTCTTACAGAAGATTTATTCAAATGTATGGTGATGTTGTTTTAGGAATGAAACCAGAATCAAAAGAAGATATAGATCCTTTTGAAGAAATCATGGAAGCTTTAAAACATAAGCGTAATATTGAACTAGATACAGATTTTACAATTCAAGATTTAAAAGACCTTTGTTACGATTTTAAAGATGCTGTAAAAAAACGTACAGGACATGATTTTCCAACAAACCCTTGGGATCAACTTTGGGGAGCTGTTGTAGCAGTATTTAATAGCTGGAACGGAGACAGAGCTGTATATTATAGAAATATGAATGGCTATCCAAGTGAATGGGGAACTGCTGTAAACGTTCAAGCAATGGTGTATGGTAATATGGGAGACAATTCTGGTACAGGAGTTTGTTTTACGCGTGATGCTGGAACTGGTGAAAACCTTTTTAATGGTGAATATTTAATTAATGCACAAGGTGAAGATGTAGTTGCAGGAACAAGAACTCCACAACAAATTACAAAAATAGGTTCTTTACGTTGGGCTGAATTGGCTAAAGTTGAAGAAGCTGAAAGAGCTGAATTATACCCTTCATTAGAAGAGTTAATGCCTGCTATTTACAATGAACTAAATGATTACCAATTAAAATTAGAAAATCATTATAAAGATATGCAAGATATGGAGTTTACTATGCAAGATGGTAAACTTTGGATTTTACAAACTAGAAATGGTAAACGTACTGGTTCTGCAATGGTTAAAATTGCAATCGATAAATTAAAAGAAGGTGCTATTACCGAAAAAGAAGCTTTACTTAGTATAGAACCTAATAAATTAGACGAATTATTACACCCTGTTTTTGATCCAAAAGCATTAAAAACTGCAAATGTAATAGCTCAAGGTTTACCTGCATCTCCTGGTGCTGCAACTGGTCAAATTGTATTTTTTGCTGATGAAGCTTCTAAATTTAAAACAAGTATTTTAGTTCGTATAGAAACTTCACCTGAAGATTTAGAAGGTATGAACATTGCTAAAGGTATTTTAACTGCTCGTGGTGGTATGACATCGCACGCAGCTGTTGTTGCACGTGGAATGGGAAAATGTTGTGTTTCTGGTGCTGGAGCTTTAAAAATAAATTATAAAAATAGAACGTTAACAGTTGATGGTCACGAATATCATGAAGGTGATTGGATTTCTTTAAATGGTTCTACTGGAAATATTATTGAAGGAAAAGTTGCAACAATTGAACCTGAATTAAGCGGAGAATTTGCTGAAATCATGGAATTATCAAATAAATACGCAACAATGGCAGTTAGAACAAATGCCGATTCTCCTAAAGATGCAAAAGTGGCTCGTAGTTTTGGTGCTCAAGGTATCGGTTTAACTAGAACTGAGCATATGTTCTTTGAAGTTGACAGAATTAAAGCAATGCGTGAAATGATTCTTTCTGATACTGTAAAAGGAAGAAAACAAGCTTTAGATCAATTATTACCAATGCAACGTGAAGATTTTGAAGGAATTTTTGAAGCAATGGCAGGACTACCTGTTACTGTTCGTTTATTAGATCCACCTTTACATGAGTTTGTTCCTCACGCTTTAGCACAACAAAAAGAGTTAGCTGAAGAAATGCACATTTCTTTAGATGCAGTTAAAAGTAAAATTGTTGAGTTAGAAGAATTTAACCCAATGTTAGGTCATAGAGGATGTAGATTAGGTATTACATATCCTGAAATAACAGAAATGCAAGCAAGAGCAATTATTGAAGCTGCCTTAAACCTAAAAGAAAAGGGAATTGAAGCAAAACCTGAAATAATGGTTCCATTAATTGGTACTATAGCTGAATTTGAAAGTCAAGAAGCTATTATTAGAGCAACTGCAAATCAAGTATTTGAAGAAAGAAATGATACTATTGAATATTTAGTTGGTACTATGATTGAAATTCCAAGAGCTGCATTAACGGCAGATTTAATTGCTGCTAAAGCTGAGTTCTTCTCGTTTGGAACAAACGATTTAACTCAAATGGCATTTGGTTACTCAAGAGATGATGCTGGTAAATTTTTACCAATTTATATAGAAAAAGGAATCTTAAAAGTTGATCCATTCGAAGTTCTAGATCAAGAAGGTGTTGGTCAATTAGTTAAAATGGGAACTGAAAAAGGTAGAAGCGTAAAACCAAATTTAAAAGTTGGTATTTGTGGTGAACACGGTGGTGAACCAAGTTCTGTAGAATTTTGTTTTAATACAGGAATGAATTATGTAAGTTGTTCTCCTTACAGAGTGCCAATTGCTAGAATTGCTTCAGCGCAAGCAGCAATAAAAAAACAAGCATAATATAGTAGTTTTTAGTTAGTAGTAAAAAACTCCAACTTTTAAAAGTTGGAGTTTTTTTTGTTCTTCATTTAAAGTATCTTCGTAATATGATAAAAATTAGTATAATTGGTGGTGGTGGTAATGTAGGTTATCATTTAACAGCTATTTTATTAAATGCTGAAAATATTGAACTAATTGAGGTATATAACAGAACACTTGATAAAATTCAATATTTAAAAAACGATACTTCAATAACAACTAATCTGAATCAATTAAAAGAAGCTGATATTTATATAATTTGCGTTGCTGATGATGCTATTGTAGAAGTTTCCAAAAAATTGAATTTTAACAATAAATTAGTGGTTCACACTTCTGGAAGTGTAGCCATGGAAGAATTAAAATGCAAAGCGAACAAAGGTGTCTTTTACTTGCTTCAATCCTTTTCAAAAGATAAAAAAATTGATTTTTCCAACATTCCAATTTGTATAGAAGCTACATCTAAAACCGATTTAGAATTACTGAAAGTTTTGGCTAAAACTATTTCAAAAAACTGTTATCATATTAATTCTGAACAACGAAGAAATTTACATGTTTCAGCTGTTTTTGTCAATAATTTTGTAAATCATTTGTATTTTATTGGAAATCAAATTTGTGAAGATAATAACGTTCCTTTTGAAATTTTACACCCAATAATTAAAGAAACTGCTTCAAAAATTGAAACTTTAAGTCCTTTTGATGCTCAAACGGGTCCTGCAAAGAGAAATGACACTAAAACACTTAAAAAACACGAAGCAATATTGACTAAAAATCAAAAAGAAATTTATAAATTGCTAACCCAATCTATTTACAACACATATGGAGAAAAGTTATAAAGAAATAATGCCACAAATTAACACCTTTATTTTCGATGTTGATGGAGTTTTAACCAATGGTATTATTACCATAACTACAAACGGAGAATTGATTAGAAATATGAGTATTAAAGATGGTTATGCACTAAAAACAGCTGTAGATGCTGGCTATAATGTATGCATTATTTCTGGAGGAAGTAATGAAGGTGTTCGTAAGCGTTTAGAAGGTTTAGGAATTACAGATATATACTTAGGAACACATACTAAAACTATTCAATTAGAAGACTATTTTGCTAAAAACAATATCAATCCTGAAAATGTCTTATATATGGGTGATGATATCCCAGATTTTCCTGTTATGAAAATAGTAGGATTGCCTTGTTGTCCAAAAGACGCCGTTCCTGAAATTCAAGATATCTCAAAATATATTTCACAAAAAAAAGGAGGAACTGGTTGTGTCCGTGATGTTATTGAACAGGTTTTAAAAGTTCAAGGAAAATGGATGCAACAATTTGATGCACAAACAGATTAATTTAAATTTACTAAATAATAAACTTTTATTTAACCAATTATGAATGACCATGCTAAAAAGTTTATCATCTAATGAAATGAAAAATTTCTGACAGCATGTTACCATTAAAACAAAATAATAAATACACATGAAAAAAACAATCTCAATTCTTAGCTGCCTATTTTTTATAGGAATCCTATCAGTGCAATCTCAATCTATTTTTGGAAAATGGAAGACAATTGATGATGAAACGGGTAACGAAAAATCTATAGTAGAGATTTACCAAAAAGATGGTAAAGCTTATGCTAAAATTGTTCAACTTCTTGAAAAAGGAAAAGAAGATAAAGTTTGTGATGAATGCAAAGGCGCTAAGAAAAACAAACCGATTAAAGGAATGGAAATAATTAATGGTCTTTCTAAAGATGGTGATGAATGGAATGATGCAAAAATATTAGATCCTAAAACTGGTAAAGAGTATAAATGTTATATTACTCTAGATGGTGATAATAAACTTAAAGTAAGAGGTTACGTGGGTTTTGCTTTACTTGGAAGAACTCAATATTGGCATAAAGTTGTAGAATAAACATAGATTCCTGCCTATGCAAATGTAACATTCCAACTTATAGAAAATTACTTAAAAATTCTATGCACAAATCCAATACTAAGTTCAGTGTAATCTGCTTGACTTAGATTGGATTTTATATGTGCACCTATATATAAATTACTTTTAGGTTTTTTTAAGGTATTAATAGCATATAATTTTAAACCAAGTTTTCCTAAAAACAACTTTTTTAATTTATAGATGTTATCTAAAGCATCTTCCTCTAATATATAATGCTCTTTATAAAATGGTTTATGCACATTTAAACCACCTTCCCAATCAATACCAATATTTCCAAACAATGCTTCTACCCCAACAGATATATAAACGTTTGAAGCATTTACAAATGGTTTATTAAAATATGGTTCAACTTTAAATTCTTTTATATAATCGTAGTAATGTTGATAAAAACTATAGGTAATTCCAGTACTAATTTTTAGAATATCTTTATAAAACAAACCTCCTTTAATTTCTAATGAATTTACTGCCTTTACACTACTTTCATGATCAATAAATTTCTGAATTCCCTGTCCGTATCTAACTTCATAAAATTTAGTATACTTGTTTATATTTGTGGTTAAATCAATATTAGATGTTGTATTTACATACTTCTTTCTCAATTCAAAGCTTGTTGAAATACTTGCCAGAGCAGTATTTAAACCTGAGTTAGGCAGCTGTGTATGACCATTTGAATGATGAAAATACCCTACTCCAATTTTTAATAAACGTTCATTTTTTAACTTTAAATTGTAGTATATAGAAGTTAGAAAAGCCCAAGTGAAATTTGTACTTACGGCGGTATTTAACACATTATTTTCTGGGTGGTATTTTTTGGTGAAATAGGAAGTCCCTAATCCAAATTTAGCTGAAAACGTTTGTTGTTTGTTTAAATTTATTACAACAAAAGGTAATAAAGAAATAGCATTCCCAACAACCTCATTATTTCCAATATTAGAATAAAAAGCAGCAACTCCAGTAGTAGATAAATTTATAGTATTGCTCCATTTGTTTATAAAATTACTATTTTGATTTTCTAAACTAACTCCAAACATAAAATGCGTTTTTAATTTAGGAAACCAACTATTAGGTTGAAAAGTTTGACCTACAAAAAATTCAGGACTTATTTTTAGCGTGTTATAGTTTTGATCATTTTGGGCAAAACTGTTATAAACAGTAATAATTAAAAGGAAAAATAAGATGTTTTTTTTCATTGTATAAATATCCATAATTTATAGAAACAGTTTGCTTCTTATGTTCGCCTTGAGTCCACTAAAATAACAAATATCAATTTTAAAGTTAATTGCGCTCTTTTAGCATTGGAACAAATCGAAAATCACCTAATTCATGTTTTTCAAAATCTTTTTCACCTGTTCTTACAAATAAGGTCATTGTTTGTACTTCATCTCCAACAGGAATTACCAACCTACCTCCTATTTTTAACTGTGCTAATAAAGGTTTTGGTACAAATGGAGCACCGGCTGTAACAATAATTCCATCAAAAGGTGCTTCATCTGGCAATCCTTTATAACCATCTCCAAAAATTATTTTTTTTGGTTTGTAATTTAATTTAGGTAAAAATAATTTGGTTTTTTTAAATAGTTCCTTTTGGCGTTCTATAGTAAAAACTCTCGCTCCCATTTCTAATAAAACAGCAGTTTGATAACCCGAACCAGTACCAATCTCTAAAATCTTATCATTTGGTTTTACCTGTAATAACTCAGTTTGAAAAGCTACAGTATAAGGTTGCGAAATTGTTTGTTCTGCAGCAATAGGAAACGCTTTATCTTGGTAAGCAAAATCCACAAACCCAGAATCCATAAATAAATGCCGTGGCACAGCGGCAATAGCGTTTAAAACATTCTTATCAGTAATACCCTTTTCGGTAATTGTGGCTACCAACTGATTTCTAAGTCCTTGATGTTTGTGAGTATCTTTCACTATTAATTAAAATTTGAAAGGCTAAAAATAGGAATAAATGCATAAAGATTGTTACTTTTGTTTACTTAAAATTATACATTCTTATGATACTAAAAGCAGGCGTTTTAGGGGCTGGTCATCTCGGCAAGATTCATTTAAAGTTATTAAACCAATCAAAAAAATACGAATTAGTTGGATTTTATGATCCAATTGAAGAAAATGCAGAAAAAGTTGCGGAAGAATTTGGTTATAAAAAATTCAATTCTGTTCAAGAACTAATTGATGCTGTTGATGTAATTGATATTGTAACTCCTACGCTGTCACATTTCGATTGCGCTAAAGAGGCAATAGAAAAAGGGAAACATATTTTTATTGAAAAACCTATTACAAAAACTGTCGAAGAAGCTGAGGCTATTATTAAATTAGCTGATAAACATACTATTAAAGGGCAAGTTGGACACGTAGAGCGCTTTAATCCTGCATTTACTGCGGTTAAAGACGCTATTGTAAATCCAATGTTTATCGAAACACACAGATTGGCTGAGTTCAATCCAAGAGGTACTGATGTTCCTGTAGTTTTAGACTTAATGATTCACGATATTGATATTATTTTAAGCGTAGTAAAATCAAAAGTAAAAAGTGTACATGCAAGTGGTGTTTCTGTAATTAGTGATACTCCAGATATTGCAAATGCTCGTATAGAATTTGAAAATGGCTGTGTAGCTAATTTAACTGCTAGTAGAATTTCATTAAAAAATATGCGCAAATCACGTTTTTTTCAAAAAGATGCATACATAGCTGTTGACTTTTTTGAAAAAGCGACTGAAGTTGTTAAAATGAAAGATGCTCCAAAAATACCGGGAGATTTTGATATGATTTTACAAAATGCCGAAGGAATTAAAAAACAAATCTATTTTGAAAATCCTACAATAGCTGCAAACAATGCAATTTTAGATGAATTAGAGACTTTTGCTGACGCAATTGTTAATAATACAACTCCAATTGTTACATTAGAACAAGGCACAGAAGCATTGCGAATTGCACACATGATTATAAACGATTTTTAGTATGAAAATTTATCAAGTTGATGCTTTTGCCAATCAAATTTTTAAAGGAAATCCAGCTGCGGTTTGCCCTTTAGAAAATTGGATTTCAGATGATTTAATGCAACGTATTGCAGAAGAAAATAATGTATCTGAAACAGCATTTTTTGTAAAAAAGGACACTCAATTTGAGCTCAGATGGTTTACCCCAACTTGCGAAGTAGATTTATGTGGACATGCAACTTTGGCTGCTGCACACATTATTTTTACTGAATTAAATTATAAAGAACCAATTTTAGAATTTAGTTCAAAAAGCGGTATTTTAACAGTTGAAAAGAATGAAGATTGGTACACACTTAATTTTCCATCTGAAGCAATTGAAGTAATTGAAACTCCGCAAATTTTAGAAGATGCACTAAATGTTCCAATTTTAAAAACCTTCAAAGGAATTTGGAAATTGTTAGTTGTATTGGAAAATGAAGATATCATAAAAAACTTGACTCCAAATTTTTCAAAATTAACCGAACTTAATGCTGCAGGAATTATTGTGACTTCAAAAGGGAATAAATTGGATTTCGTTTCTCGCTTTTTTGCTCCAAAAATTGGTATTAATGAAGATCCAGTTACTGGTTCTGCACACACATTATTAATTCCTTATTGGGCTAAAAAACTTGATAAAAATAACTTAGAAGCCATGCAACTTTCAAAAAGATCTGGTTATTTAAAATGTAACTATTTAAATGAAAGAGTTGAAATTAGTGGACAGGCAATTACTTTTTTAAAAGGAGAATTAACAATTTAATAATCTAATAAACATGAAAAATATAGCAGTTATAGGCGCTGGAACAATGGGTAACGGTATTGCACATGTATTTGCGCAAAATAATTATAAAGTTCAACTTATTGATATTTCACAAGAATCTATAAATAAAGGTTTAGCAACAATTACTAAAAACTTAGATAGATTAGTTGTAAAAGATAAAATTACTGAGGCCACAAAACTAGAAACTCTAAAAAATATTTCTACTTTTACTTCAATTGCTATTGGTGTAAGAAACAGTGATTTAATTGTAGAAGCTGCCACTGAAAATGTAGCCTTAAAATTAAAAATATTTAAAGAACTGGATGAAGTTGCTCCTGAAAAAGCAATTTTAGCTTCAAATACTTCATCTATTTCAATTACACAAATTGCAGCTGTTACAAAAAGACCAGAAAAAGTTATTGGAATGCATTTTATGAATCCTGTTCCAATTATGAAATTAGTTGAAATTATTAGAGGTTATAATACGTCTAATGAGGTTACCGCAACAATTATGAAGCTTTCAGAAAGTTTAGGTAAAGTTCCTGTTGAAGTAAATGATTATCCAGGCTTTGTTGCAAACAGAATTTTAATGCCAATGCTTAATGAAGCTATTGAAACTTTGTACAACGGTGTTGCTGGAGTTTATGAAATAGATACCGTTATGAAATTAGGAATGGCACATCCAATGGGTCCTTTACAATTAGCCGATTTTATTGGATTAGATATTTGCCTATCTATTTTAAATGTAATGTACGATGGATTTAAAAATCCAAAATATGCCCCTTGCCCATTACTTATAAATATGGTACAAGCTGGTAAATTAGGGATTAAATCAGGTGAAGGTTTTTATGACTATTCTGAAAACAGAAAAGCTGAAAAAATTTCTAAACAATTTAGCTAAAAAACCATTTTTAGTTTAAAAAAAACCTTTCCATTTCTGGAAAGGTTTTTTTTATTAAAGATATTTTAAGAAAAAATCCATCATGTCTTCTTTTAAGTCATAATGCATTCTAACAAATGTTTTCATTTCATCTTTTAAAGTTACCTGTTTTTCAGGAAATTTAACTTCTGCGTTATTTTGGAATTTAACTTGAGCTATTACACGTTTTTTCATTCTAAGTCGATGCCTCAACTGACCCATTACTTCTCTCTCACGAATTATTTTATTTTGAAAACCTTCTAGCTGTATCATTACATCTTTCCCTAGGTTTCGCATGGCAACATGCTCTAATTTTTCTTCAAAATAATCCATTTCACTCTCTTGAAATTTTAACTCTCTTTTCCATACTTCAAGATTGAAGTTTAGATCACTTAAGAATAATAACTGACTCTCCATATTCAAATTGGCTTTAAATTTTATATAATAAATTTCGGACTTTTAATTTTAATTTTATCTGATAAAAATCATACATAAAAAAATAATTTTATGTGATTAAAAGTATTACTATAAAGATATAAAAAAAGTGTTTTAATAAAAATTAAAACACTTTTAAATAATTTTATTTAATTATTATTTAGTTGTTACCTTCTCTTTCTTCATCTTCTTTTTTAGAAGTTTTATTCCAAATTTTAATTTCATCCTCTAATGTTACTCCTGATAAAATTTCAACATTAACTCCATCTGAGATACCAAGTTCTACATCACGCTTCTCAAATTCTTGATCTCCAGTTTTTACTTCAACATAAGGAGTTTCAGTTTTTTTATCAAATTGAAGCAATGCTTCTTTGATAGAAAGTACACTATCTTTCTTTTCTAAAACTATGTCAGCATTTGCGCTGTAACCTGCTCTTACAAAAAATTCATCATCTAGTGTAACATCTGCTTTAATTTTAAACTGTACAGCTCCATTTTCTTCTGTCCCTTTTGGTGCTATAAAATTTAATTTTGCCGGATATTTCTTCTTTTCGATTGCTCCTAAAGAAACTTCTAAAACAGTTCCATTTTTAATTTTTCCAACTTCAGCCTCATCAACTTTTCCTTCAAAAATCATTTTAGTCATATCTGCAATTGTAGCAATTGTAGTACCTGCATTAAAAGTATTACTTTCAATTACTTGATTTCCCTTACGAACAGGAATTTCTAAAATAGTACCTGAAATTTCTGCTTTCACATTCGTATTTGCAGTTTTACCCATTCCTGCAGTTGAACCTTTTTTAATTATTTGAAGATTGTCTTTTGCATTTCTTAAATCTTGTTCTGCACTATTATAACTTAATTCAGCAGCTTCGAATTCTGAACGAGCTTTCACACCTTTTTCAAATAACCCTTTAATTCTATCGTAATTTGTTTTCGAATTATCAAAACGCAATTGCGCATTTTTAACATTTCCTTGTGCACTGTTTAAACTTTGTACATTTGGAACTACTCTAATAGTGGCTATTAAATCTCCAACCGCTACTTCTGCTCCTTCTTCAACAAATATCTCTTCAATAATACCTGATACTTTTGGCTTTATTTCAGCTTCTTCTAACGGAATAACTTTTCCTGTTGCAACTGTTTTTTTAACAATATTAGTTTTAAAAGGCGTTTCCGTTTCGTATTGAATTGGAGATTGACTATTTTTTGCCCCGAACCAAAGTAATACTGCTATAAGTGCTACTGCTATTCCTCCAAAAATTAATGTTTTTTTCATTAGTTAATTATTTTCTTATTAGTTAATTTCTATCCTTATTCTTCTCTTAATGCTTCTATTGGTCTTATGCTTACAGCTGTTTGTGCTGGAATCATTCCTATTAGTGTTCCTAAAACAACTAAAGTTGCAGCAGCAATTAATACTACCGGTATATCTACGGTGGGATTTGTTAAAGCAGCTTCCGGTCCTTTACCTATTGTTGCATCAATTAACATAAGTACTAGACCTCCAAAAATAATTCCTAAAGCTCCGGCTATACTTGTTAAAAACACCGATTCTAAAATTATTTGTCTTTTAATTTCCCAAGGTTTTGCCCCTAATGCACGCCTAATTCCTATTTCTTTAGTTCTTTCCTTAACAGTAATTAATAGAATGGCTCCAATCGCAAAAACTCCTGCAATTAGTGTTGCAATACCTACAAACCAAGTTAGAAATTGCATTCCTATTAAAAATCCAGTAACTTGTTTAATTCGTACTCCTAAATTAAAACTACCAAATGCTCTCTCATCTTTTGGATGTACTTTGTGTAGGTTTCTTAATAATAATTTTATGTCAGCTTCAATTTGTACAATGTCATAACCTTCTTTTCCAGTTATCATCATCCATCCAATAGTATTTCCTGTATTGTAAACTTGTTGAAACGTTGTAAACGGAATATGTATGTTCCCTTGAGGGCCTCCAGAACCAACTTGACCTTGTTTGTACATACCAACAACTTTATAGTTAATATCATTGATTTTAATATAAGTTCCTATTGGATATACATCCTTATCAAAAAGTTGCTTATATATTTCTTCTTCAATAACACAAACTTTTTTCTTATCTTTAATATCATTAGTATTGATAAATCTTCCATATACTAAATCTTTTTTCTGAACTTTATCCAATTCTGGATAATCACCAAAAATCCCAAAAGTTCCAGATTTAAAATTGTTTATTGCTTGTGCTTGTGTTTGATGACGTGGCACAATAAACTCAAGTCCTTCGATTTCATTCTTAATATTGTCTAAATCGGACATTTTTAATGTTAACCTCTTACCTTCTTGAAATCCTTTAAAAGGTTTACTAGTGGCTTGTGCCCAAACAAAAACACTATTCGTTGCAAAGTTTCCAAATAAACTATTAAATTTATTTTCAACCCCTTTAGCCGCGCCTAATAAAACGACTAATAAAAAAATTCCCCACATTACCCCAATAATAGTAATTCCAGTACGCATTTTATTTTTACGAATACTGCTGTAAATTTCTTGCCAGGTGTCTCTATCAATTAAAAATTTAAACATAGTTATTCATCGTTTAATGCTACAATTGGTTTTATACTTGCTGCTCTTTTTGCTGGAATATAACCCGCAATAGTGCCTGCTATTACAAGTACAATAGTTGCTCCAACTACCACATAAGTTTCTACACTTGGGTTTAAAATAAAGTACTCTTCTAAGGTCTCTCCTAAAGCTTCTAAGGTAAAAATACCGATCATCAATCCAGTATATCCGGCAATAGCAGTTACAAAAATAGATTCCATCATTATCATTCCAACAATAGAACGTGGAGTTGCTCCTAACGCTTTACGGATTCCCAACTCCTTAGTACGCTCTTTTACAAGATAAACCATGATATTACTAATACATATAATTCCCGCAATCATAGTTCCACAACCTATAAATAAAACTATAAAGTTTAAAACATTCATAAATTGTTCAACATTTTTTGTTCCTTCAGCATAATTTTGAACTCTTAATGCCGATTGGTCTCTTGGGTCTATATTAAACTTTTCCTTTAGTTGTTTTGTTAATAAATTTGTAAATGCTAGAGCCTGATCTACGCTTAATTCTGGATTAAAAGTTAGCCCTATATAATCAACTTCATCATTTGGTTTATATATTCCTTGCAGCGTAGAAAATGGTGCATATATAAAACGTTCGTCATTATCTCCACCAGGATCATTAAATATCCCTACTACTTTATATGAAAGACCATCTAAATTAATATTTTTCCCCAACGCACTTAATTGTCCAAACAAATCTTTCTCTACCAATCTACCAATTGCAACTACTTTAGATCTTCGTTCAACATCTAAATAGGTTAAAAACCTACCATCCTGTATTTCAGCTGATTCCAAAGGCTGATAATCTGGATATACACCTCTAACGGTATACCTGTTTTGTTCACCCTTATAAATTGCCTGCATACTGCGTTGAATATTTGGGCTAAAAAATTGTATTTCATCTTCAAAATTTTCATTCATAAATTTTGAATCTTCATTTCTAAGCTGAATCCTTCTTCCGCTCTGCAATCCTTTATATGGTTTTGTAGTAGTACCAGTTCTTATATATACAGAGTTATTTGCATCACCTGCAAATTGTTCTTCAAAAGTATGTTTCAAGCCATTACCAACACCAAATAACAATGTAAATAATAAAATTGCAAATGAAACAGTGAAACCTGAAAGTGCTGTACCCAACTTATTTTTACTAAGTCTCTGAAAAATCTCTCTCCAACGATCTAAATCAAACATAATTAAGCGTTTACTTTTTTAGCTGTTTTTTCGTCACTTATAATTACACCATCCTTTAAGCGTACAATTCTGTCTGTTTGTTCTGCAATGTCTTCTTCGTGCGTAATTACAAAAACAGTCATTCCTTCTCTATTGATGTCCTTTAGTAATTGCATTACAGAAGCTGATGTTGTAGAATCTAATGCTCCTGTTGGCTCATCTGCCAAAACTACTTTTGGGTTTGTGGCCAATGCTCTGGCAACGGCAACACGTTGTTTTTCACCTCCTGAAAGTTCGCTTGGCAAATGATCCGCTCGATCTTTTAATCCAACTTTTTCTAAATATTGCATTGCAACTTTTTGACGTTCTTTTCTTCCCATACCTTGATAATAAAGTGGAAGTGCAACATTTTCTATAGCTGTTTTATATGTAATTAAATTAAATGATTGGAAAACAAAACCTAAAAATTTATTTCTTAAAATTGCAGCTTTCTTTTCATCTAACTTTTCAATTTTTTGTCCATTTAAATAATAATTACCTTCATCGTGGTTATCTAATAACCCAACAATATTTAATAAGGTAGATTTTCCAGAACCTGATGAACCCATAATGGAAACAAATTCACCTTCTTTTATATGTAAATCTAGACCTTTTAAAACATGAAGAGAATCTTTTCCAATTGGGTATGATTTATGTAGTTTTTCGATCTTAATCATTTGGTTGTTGTTTTTAACGAAATTATAAATTGCTATTGAAACTAGGTATTAATTTTATGTTAAAAGAAACTTATTCGATTAACTCGTATCTTTGCCTAGTGTACAATTTAAAAAACAAATCAATTATACTTTTTGATGGTGTTTGTAACTTATGTAATTCATCTGTTATTTTTATTATTAAACACGACAAAAAGGCACATTTTAAATTTGCTTCTCTTCAATCAGACGCTGCAAAAGAACTATTGTTACAGCACAATGTGAAAAAAATTAAAATGGATTCTATTGTGCTTATAGAAAATAACGAAATTCACGAAAAATCTACTGCAGCATTAAGAATTTCTAGAAAGTTAAATGGAGGCTTTAAAATATTGTATGCATTTATTATAATTCCAACATTTTTAAGAGATTGGGTCTATAATTATATTGCCAAAAACCGTTATAAATGGTTTGGCAAAAAAGATAATTGTATGATTCCAAGTGAAAAATTAAAACATAGATTTATAGAATAATTTAATAAAATAGTATTGTATAATTATATGTTTTTTATTAAACTTTATAATTCAAAAATGAAATTATTTCTTTTTAGATTTATGTTTAGGATAATCATCATCCCAATCTTTCACTTTTGGATCGTGCAATTTTCCAATTGACTTAGCAACTAACATAGATACTGAAGCATCTCCAGTAACATTTACAGTAGTTCTAAGCATATCTAAAGGTCTGTCTATTGCAAAAATAAGAGCCAAACCTGCCTCTGGAATACCAGCCTGACTTAAAACAATTACCAACATTACCATTCCGGCACCGGGCACTGCGGCAGAACCAATACTGGCAAGTGTAGCAGTTACAATAATTCCTAATTGAGCACCTAGGGATAAATCCATCCCGAATGCTTGTGCAATAAAAACAGCTGCCACAGCTTGGTACAAACTTGTACCATCCATATTTATAGTTGCTCCAATTGGTAATACAAAACTACTTACTTCTTCATCAACTCCTAAATGTTCAGTAACTCTTTCCATTGTAACAGGTAAGGTTGCGGCACTACTACTTGTTGAAAATGCTAATAATTGAGCTGGTGATATTCCTTTCAAAAATGTTGCAGGATTTTTTTTGGTTACCAACCAAACTATTAAATTATAAAAAGAAATCATAATCAACAATCCTAAAACAACTGTAAAAGCATACCATATTAATGCTTTAAACAAATCTATACTTGGAGATTCTACAACCAAAGCTGCCAATAAAGCAAACACACCATAAGGCGCAGCAAGCATTATTAAGTCAATCATTTTTAAAATAACTTCATTAAAACCATCGAAGAATTTTTTAACTGGTTTCGATTTTTTTTCAGGAATTAATATCAATCCTATTCCGAAGAAAATTGCAAAAAATATAATTTGTAACATATTTTTATTTTCAGAAGCAGCTCCAAAAATATTATCTGGTACAATATCAACAAGTGCTTGTAATGGACCACTATCTTTTTGTTTATAAGCTTCCTCTTTATATTTTACGGTATCGGTTGCATAATTTTCAACCAATTCTAATCTAGTTTCTTCAGATATTGAATTACCTGGCTTTATAACATTTACTAACAATAAACCAATTGAAACTGCAACAACAGTTGTAATTAAATATAACCCAATGGTTTTACCACCCATTTTAGATAATTTAGAAATATCTTTTAAATCTGAAACGCCCTTTATTAATGAAGCTAAAATTAAGGGTACAGCAATTAATTTTAATGAATTTATAAATATTTTACCAAAAGGTTTAATCCAATCTTGTACAATTTCTTTTCCACCATCAAATTGAGTCATTAAAATTCCAACTCCTACTCCAACTACCATTCCTAAAATAATTTGCCAGTGTAATGCTATTTTTTTCATTAAAAAGTTTTATAATTCTTCGAAAGATAAAAAATTACTTCAAAACATACTTGAATTTTAAGCATAAAAAAAAGCACTTCAAGTGCTTTTTTAAATTTAATGCAATTTAAATTAAAATTGATACCTAACTGATAGCGCCAAATCTAGATCTGTATCTTTTCCATAATCTCCAATAATTCCTAATTCCGGTCTAAAATCAAGAGAAATTAAAAAAGGAGCATCAAAATTGTATTCAATACCAACATTACCATCGGCATTTACAAATAAGCCATCATCATTATCATTATTTATACCATTACTATAACTCCAAGAACCAATTCCCGCGCCAAAACCTGCGTACCAATTAAAACCTTGGTCAATATTCCAAACCCATTGGTAAATTCCAGAAAGTTTAAAAGCATCATAGTTTTTATGATTTCTATAACCTAAATCTATTTCTAATCTATTATTGGCATCTAATTTTTTTTGATACGATAATTCTCCTCCAAAACCATCGTTATCTCCAAATCTAATTCCAAGTGCATGTTCAGAAATTTCTTGTGCGCTCAAACAAAACAATCCTCCAAATAAAACTGTTATAACTAATATTAATTTTTTCATGTTATGTTGTTTTTTAAATTTATAAATAGATTTAATACAAGGTTTGTGCCATTAAAATGACAACGTTGATTACTAAATTTTATTATTAATGTGACTGATTTATAATTGTTGTGTCAAACTTTATGTAATTATTCATTACATTAGACGAAGTATTAACATATATATTAAAACAACATGTCAGGAATTTTAGATTTATTAAACAGTGACCTTGGAAAAACACTTATTAGTGGTGCTAGTAAACAATTTGGACAAGACGAAGGAAAAACTACAAGTGCATTAAGTACTGCATTACCATTAATTTTGGGTGCAATGAAAAACAATGCTTCTACACCAGAAGGAGCTTCTGGATTATTAAACGCATTAGGAAATAATAAACATAGCGGAGGAATTTTAGATAACCTCGGAAGTATTTTAGGCGGTAGTGGAGTTGATGAAGATGTACTTACTGATGGTGCAGGTATTTTAGGTCATGTTTTTAAAGGTAAAGAACAAAATGTTGCTCAAGCTGTTAGTAAAAATAGTGGTATAGATTTAGGTACAGCAATGAATATTTTAAAAGTTGCTGGACCATTAGTTATGGGAGCTTTAGGTAAAGAAGCCCGTCAAAAAGGTGTTGCAGATCAAAATGGAATTGGGGATTTATTAGGCGGAATGCTTGGTGGTGCTTCTAACGATCAACAAAGCTTAATAACTAAATTACTAGATGCTGATGGAGACGGAAGTGTAATTGATGATGTGGCAGGAATGCTTTTAGGAGGTGGAAACAAAAAGAAAGGTGGACTTGGCGGACTACTTGGTGGTTTATTTGGAGGTAAATAGATTTATAACTATATAATAATTAGAGGTCAAGCTATTTAGTTTGGCCTTTTTTTATGATTAAATTTTCAATGTGAAATTAAAATGTATTTTTGCATTGAAATTTTTATAAATGGAGAAATTAAAAAAACGTTGGGGATTAACATCAAATTTTCAAATAGTATTGATACTAATAGTTTTTTCTATTAATGGTTCTTTTGCTGCTTGGATTGCAAAACCTCTAACCGAATTTATAGGCTTAGACTATGAAACAACTAATGGATGGATTTTTTGGCCTGTACGTATATTTCTAATATTTATAATATACCAAATTACATTACCCTTGGTAGGTTTTTGCTTCGGCCAATTTAAATTCTTTTGGAATTTATTTACAAAAAAGATGCTGTTAAGAATGGGTTTTAAAAGCTTTTTTAAAGAAAACTAATCCTTTTTTTCTTTTTTAATTAAGTACTTATAAATCCACGTTAACGTAAATGTTGGTATAAAATCTGTACCAAAGAAACCTGCTTCTTCAACAAAGGAAACAATACTTCCTACTTTGCCTTCAGTTCCTTTATACATTTTGTAGATTAAAAATGCTGACGCTGGTGCCCAAATAATATCTGAAAATTCACCAACAAACGGAATTACAAACGATAGCATTCCAACTCCGTCAAACAATAATCCTAATAATAATAACTTGTATTTTTTATTCATAAATAAATATATTCTTTACTGATTGTATAACAATTAAAGTGCCATTTTTTTTATAGGCTCATTTAAAACTAAACGTATATTTTAAGTACAAATTATTTAACTGTCAAAATTAGCATAATCAATAGCCATTAAATCGCTATATTTAAACTCGTAATTTAATGCTTTTTTAAGTTTATTATTTGAAATAATTTTAAAAGCTGTGGCTTCAGTTTCAGTAAAAACAGGTGCTTCGTTTCCTAAATCTGCTTTTGTTTTTATATAATACTCTCTTCTTGTTGGATGTGTATCTGCACAAGCATTAAAAATTGCATTCCAACTATTATTTTTGATAATTTTTTCTAAAATTGATACACAATCATCTTGATGAATCATATTGACAAAACCTTCTGGATTTGGCACTGCACGTCCGTTTTTAAAAAAATTCCCTGGTTTTCTATCGTAACCAAACAACCCTGCAAAACGCACTATTGTAGTTTCAAATGCTGTGTTTTTTGTAAAAAGATTTTCAATAGTAACTAAAGGCGAATTTTGAAGTTCTGAATCTTCAGTAACAAGTTTATTATTAGAAACATAAACAGATGTTGAACTGATAAATAACACTTTCTTTACAGATGATTTCTCAATAAATTTAACCAAATTTTTAAAACCTTCAATATTTTTTGATGGTACAGCAATAATTAAAATTTCTGAAGTTAAAAATTGATTTATTGTAGTTGTTAAATTTTCTAAGGAAATTAAAAATGGAGTAATTCCTAAATTTTTAAATTCATCAAATTTACCTGTTGTAGTTGTAGATCCTTTCACTGAAAACCCCTCTTCTATCAATTTAATTGCTAAAGGCTTTCCCAACCAACCACAGCCTAAAATACTTATGTTTTTACTCATTATTTATAACCGCATAACTCCCCTAAATTTTAACAAGTCAGAAAGTTACTTCTTTATTTTAGATTTAAATTGTTTTAAAAACTTCTCTAATTTAGGATTTATAACAGCCACACAATATCCTTGTGTTTTATTGTTATTGTAATAATTTTGATGGTAGTTTTCAGCTTTATAAAAAACATCTAATTTAGTAACTTCAGTAACAATTGGATTTTCAAATACGTTAGCTTCAGAAAGCACTTTAATAAATTCTTCTGCCTCTTTCTTTTGTGTTTCTGAATTATAAAATATTGCAGACCTGTATTGTGTACCAACATCGTATCCTTGTCTGTTTAAAGTTGTTGGGTCATGTGTACTGAAAAAGACTTCAAGTATTTCAACAAAACTAATTTTTGAAGTATCAAATTTTATTTCAATAGCTTCGGCATGTCCCGTTCTTCCAGTAATAATTTCGTTATAAGTTGGATTTTTTAGAGTTCCGCCAGTGTACCCTGAGGTAACACTTTCAACACCATTTAATAATTGAAAAATAGCTTCAGTACACCAAAAACAACCATTAGCAAAGGTTGCAGTTTCTATAGTTGTCATTGATTTTGTTTTATTAAGTTTAATAGTTTGACCAAATGTTGATATAATTGAAAAAGTAACAATAAGTACAGCTATAATATATTTCTTCATTTTTTGTATTTCGAAATAAGTCGAAGAACATTGTATTTAATTACATCGCATTAGAATTATATTTTCTCGCAAATAAATTTAAACTTTCTGCACCATATTTAAAATTTATTTAGATATGTTCAATAGTGTGTACTAGAGATTCTAACATTTCTTCTTTAAAATCTAAATGTGTAACCATTCTTAACTTTCCTTGTCCCATAGATATTAATCCAATACCCGCATCATTTAATCTACTTATAAAGGCGTGCTCATTTATAGAATCTACAACATTAAAAATTACAATATTTGTTTCAATAGGTTCTACATTTTTTACCAAGGCACAATTTTGAAGTGCAGCTCCAATAATTTTTGCCCGAGTATGATCAATTGCTAACCGGTCTATATGATTGTCTAAAGCGTAAATTCCTGCAGCGGCTAGATAACCAGCCTGACGCATAGCGCCTCCAAAAATTTTACGAACTCTTAATGCTTGTTCTATTTTATATTTTGAACCTAATAATAACGAGCCCACAGGCGCTCCTAAGCCTTTTGACAAACAAATTGAAATTGTATCAAATACTTTTCCATATTGTTCTGGGCTCTCTTTTTTAGCAACCAATGCATTAAATAGTCTTGCACCATCTAAATGCAATGCTAAATTATTTTTGGCACATACTTTTCTAATTTTTAAAATCTGTTCAAAATCCCAACACGCACCACCACCTTTATTAGTTGTATTTTCTAATGCTACTAGCCTAGCATATGGAGTATGAATGTCTGAACGACCTCCAGAAACAGCTTCTTCTAACTGTTTTGCTGTAAAAGTTCCTCTTTTTCCATCAATTAAATGCGATGTTACACCAGAATTAGCTGCGGCTCCACCTCCTTCAAAATTATATACATGGGCATACTTATCACAAAACATTTTATCTCCGTGATGCGTATGAATTTTAATAGCAGTTTGATTTGCCATAGTGCCTGACGGAAAAAATAAAGCATCTTCCATACCAAACATTTCAGCTATTTTATGTTGTAATTTATTTACCGTTGGATCAGATTTAAATACATCATCACCCACTTCTGCATCCATCATTGCCTTTAACATTCCCTTGGTAGGTTTTGTTACCGTATCACTAATTAAGTTTATTTGCATTTTTTAAATTTTAATGAATCAAATATAGTAACTAAAATATTGTTGTTAAAATTTATTCAATATGTATTTAATTAATTTTTATTGTTTAAAAATGAAAGGTTATTTTTGTATATCTTAAACATTGATATGATATCAAACGAACAACTAAATAAATTACAAGAAAGAATTAGCAAGTTAAAAACTTACCTTGAAATTGATAA
>CBDUKG010000043.1:0-20528 GCA_965367745.1 uncultured Flavobacteriaceae bacterium
GTAAATAATGAAATAATAAAATTTTTCATTGTTGAAATACTAATGATTTTAATTAATTTTGTGACTCAACGGTAAATATAAATGATTTTTACAGGAATTAAACGAAAAAGTAATCAATTATTTTTTAACAAAAGAGTTAAAGAATTGTTAGCTGATGCAGCTGAAAGTACTTCTGAAAAAATAAAAAAAGTACTTATTGTATTAGACGATATTTCTTTAAAGGAAGTAACGTTGGCTAATCTTAAGAATAATTTAGGTATTCAGGAAAAAAATATTGAAATCTTGGTTTTTCTTCAAAAAAAATCAAAAGAAAAGGATGATAAACATCTTTTTTCATCGAAAGATTTTGGTTGGTATGGTAAAATTAATAATGATATATTGAAAAATATTTTAACAAAAAAATACGATCTGTTAATAAACTACAGCAAAATTGATAATTTATACAACAACATATTATTATTGCATAGTAAAGCAGCTTTTAAAGTTGGTTTTGCAAGTTTAGATAATCGTTTTTACGACTTGTTAATAGACTGTAAAGCATTTGATATAGAGTTGTTTAATAAAGAGTTGAAAAAATATTTAGAGATTTTAAATAAAATATAAATGAAAGAATTGTTAGGAACTGGAGTAGCATTAGTAACACCTTTTAATGAAGATAAATCGGTAGATTTTGAAGGGTTAGCTCGTTTGGTAAACTATCAAATAGATAATGGTGTTAATTATTTAGTTGTTTTAGGAACAACTGGAGAACCAGCAACTCTTACGGCAGAAGAAAAAGAACAAATAAAAGCCACAATTATTAAAGAAAATAATGGAAGGCTTCCTTTAGTTCTTGGAATTGGCGGTAATAATACCATGGCTGTTGCTGCCGAAATTAGAGCAACAGATTTAATTGCATTTTCTGCAATACTTTCAGTTTCGCCATATTATAATAAACCAACACAAGAAGGTATTTATCAACATTTTAAAGTAATTTCCGAAGCAAGTTCCAAACCAATAATTGTGTACAATGTTCCTGGAAGAACTGGTAAAAATATGGAGGCTTCTACTATTTTAAGATTGGCAAACGATTTTAAAAATATTGTTGCCGTAAAAGAAGCAGCAGGAGATATAGTTCAGGCAATGCGTATTATTCAGCAAAAACCAGCAGGTTTTATGGTAATTTCTGGAGATGATATGATTGCTTTACCAATGGTATTGGCTGGTGGTGCGGGTGTTATTTCTGTAATTGGACAAGGTTTGCCAAAAGATTTTTCTCAAATGATTCAATTTGGATTGCAAAAGAATGTTACTGAAGCCAATAAACTACACTATAAAATAATGGATAGCATAGATCTTATTTTTGAAGAATGTAATCCTTCTGGAATAAAAGCGCTATTACAAAAGCAAGCAATCTGTGGCTCAAACGTTCGTTTGCCATTGGTAAAAGCGACTGAAAAATTAGAACAAAAATTAATCAACTTTATAGATAATTATTAGTAATTTTACAGTCAATTTGAAATTAGTAAATTAGTAATAAAAAATATTGAATTATGTTATCAAAAAACATGCAAGCTGCTTTAAATAAGCAGATTAAAATTGAAGCAGAATCATCACAAGTATATTTAGCAATGGCTTCTTGGTCTGAAAGTAAAGGTTTAGAAGGAATTTCTGAATTTATGTATGCACAATCAGATGAAGAACGTGAGCATATGCTTAAAATGTTTAAATATGTTAATGAAAGAGGGGGACACGCAGAAGTTTCTGAATTAGTTGAGCCTGCACAAGAATACGGATCTATTAAAGAAATGTTTGAAACTTTATTTAAACATGAAGTTTTTGTTTCCCAAAGTATTAATGATTTGGTGCATATTTCACTAGAAGAAAAAGATTACGCTACACACAACTTTTTACAATGGTATGTTGCAGAGCAAATTGAAGAAGAAGCACAGGCAAGAACTATTTTAGATAAAATTAACTTAATTGGAGACGATAAAGGTGGTTTGTATTTGTTTGATAATGACATTAAGCAATTATCAGTTGTTAGTTCAGTAGCTCCGCCAACTGTTTAACAATTAACAAACAATTAAGATTGTTGCGCAATATTTATTGTAAAAGCAAGTTATTTTTGTGGTTTACTATTAATACAAAATCATTTTAATAATCCATAATAAATAACTATTTTTGCCAAATGCTTAAAAATAAAATATATATTCTCATTTTATTAGTTACTGTTGGTGTTTCATCATGTAGTGAATATCAAAAAGTTTTAAATAAAGGTAAGGTTGAAGAGCAATATGCACTGGCTTCAAAATTATATGAGAGCCAAAAGTATAATAAAGCCATACAATTATTTGAAAAAATCACGCCATCATATAGAGGAAAACCTCAAATGGAGCGTATTCAATTTATGGTTGCACAAGCACATTACAACACAAAACAATATACATTAGCAGCATATTATTTCGATAAATTTGTAAAAAATTATCCTAAAAGTTCAAAATTAGAAGAGTCTGCGTACCTTTCTGCACATAGTTATTTTTTAGCTTCACCAGTATTTAGTTTAGATCAAAAAGATACACAAGAAGCCATTACAGCCTTGCAGAATTTTTTATATAAATATCCAGAATCTGATAAGGCAACTGAGGCAAACGAAAATATAAAAGCGCTTACAAAAAAGTTGGAAATGAAATCCTTCGAGATAGCTAAGCAATATTATCATACAGGAGATTATATTGCTGCAATTGCAGCATTCGATAACTTATTGGCTGAATACTTAGGAACGTCTTATAAAGAAGAAGCAATGTATCTTAAATTTAAATCGGCAAATAATTTAGCAGTTAATAGCTATATCTTGAAAAAAGAAGTGAGATTAATGAATGCTATAAAAATTCACGAAAGATTTAAAAGAAGTTTTCCAAAATCAGAATATTTATCAGAAACTGAAGAATTACTACTAAACCTAAATAACGAGTTAAACTCTTTAATTGCACTAAAAACTGAAACAAATGGACTATAAAAACACAAAAGCAGCTAATACTACTGTTACTTATGATAAAGACAGTATTGAAGCTCCGACTAACAATATTTATGAAGCTATTACAATTATAGCTAAAAGAGCTGAACAAATTAGTGGTGATTTAAAAAGTGAACTGATTGAAAAATTAGAAGAATTTGCTACTTATACTGATAGTTTAGACGAGGTTTTTGAAAATAAAGAACAAATTGAAGTTTCTAAATTTTACGAAAAACTACCAAAACCAACTGCAATTGCTGTTGAAGAATGGTTAGAAGGTAAAATTTATCATAGAAATCCAGACGTAGATACAAAAGAATAATATGTCAATTTTAAGCGGTAAAAATATACTTTTAGGCGTTACCGCAGGTATTGCTGCTTATAAAACAGCACATTTAGTACGACTTTTTATTAAGGCAGGTGCACACGTAAAAGTTGTAATGACACCTGCTTCTAAAGACTTTGTTACTCCATTAACATTAGCTACCTTATCTCAAAACCCTGTGTATTCCTCTTTTTTTGAAAAAGGAGATCAGGAAACAGAGGAATGGAACAGTCACGTAGATTTAGGTTTATGGGCAGACTATATGGTGGTTGCTCCTGCAACTGCAAATACCTTATCTAAAATGACAAATGGAGTTTGCGATAATCTATTGTTAGCAGTGTATTTATCCGCAAAATGTAAAGTGTATTTTGCGCCAGCTATGGATTTGGATATGTATAAACATCCTTCAACCAAAAATAGTATTGAAAAATTACAAAGTTTTGGCAATGTATTTATTCCACCATCAACTGGATTTTTAGCAAGTGGTTTAGAGGGAGAAGGACGTATGGAGGAGCCTGAAAATATTGTTTCTTTTATAGAAAATGATATTGTTAAAGGAATGCCATTATTTAATAAAAAAGTTCTTATTACTGCTGGTCCAACATATGAAGCTATTGATCCTGTACGTTTTATTGGAAATCATTCTTCTGGTAAAATGGGTTTTGAAATGGCTAAAACAGCAGCTAGTTTAGGAGCAAAAGTTTATTTAATTACAGGACCTTCGAGCCAAGTTGTTTCAAATAGTTTAATAGAAAGAATAGATGTTGTAAGTGCTGAAGAAATGTATAATGAAGTTCATAAAGTATACAGTTCAATAGATATTGCAATTCTCTCTGCAGCGGTAGCAGATTACAAACCAAAAAATGTTGCCGATAAAAAAATTAAAAAATCTTCAGATTCAATGTCTATTGAATTGGTGAAAACACAAGATATTTTAGCCTCTTTAGGGAGCATAAAGAAACAGCAATTTTTAGTAGGTTTTGCCTTAGAAACCAATAACGAATTAGAAAATGCAACAAAGAAACTAAAATCTAAAAATTTAGATTTAATAGTATTAAATTCTTTGAAAGATGAAGGTGCTGGATTTAAAAAACCTACGAATAAAGTTACAATAATTGATAAATCCGAAAATATTTCCGAATTTGGTCTAAAATCTAAAGCAGCAGTTGCTGAAGATATATTTAATGTAATTTTGAAAAAAATGTATGCGTAAAATAGTTCAAATAGTAATAGCCTTATTTGCCGTAATTCAGTTAAATGCACAAGAGTTAAATTGTACAATTACTGTTAATGCTGATAAAATACCGGGTTCTAATAAACAAATTTTCACCACGTTACAAACTTCATTAAATGAATTTGTAAATCAAAAAAGGTGGACAAATTTTAATTACAAACCACAAGAATTAATTAATTGCAATTTAACGCTTACTATTTTAGAGCAAACAGGTACAGATTTTAGAGGCCATATTCAAATACAAGCATCGCGACCAGTTTATAATTCAACCTATTTAACACCAGTTTTCAATTTTAAGGACGATAATTTTTCATTTCAATATACAGAATTTGAACCTTTACAATTCAATGAAAATTCTTTTGAATCTAACCTAGTCTCTATAGTTTCATTTTATGTGTATATAATTTTAGGGATGGATGCAGATACCTTTTCATTAAACGGAGGAACGGCTTATTTTACTAAAGCACAAGATATTGTAGTATTAGCCCAGCAAAGTGGTTATGTTGGTTGGAATCAAAATGATGGCTCTAAAACAAGATTTACTTTGGTAGATAATATGTTATCGCCAACCTATGATATGTTTAGAAAAGCTATGTTCGATTATCATTTTAACGGCTTAGATATGATGAGTAAGGATAAAAAGGTAGCAAAACAAGCTGTTTTTGATGTTGTTAAAGATCTAAAAACAATTTACGATTCGCGTCCAAACGCATTTTTATTGCGTGTTTTTATGGATTCTAAAGCAGATGAAATTGTAGATATTTTTTCTGATGGACCTAGATTTGATACTGGGAAATTAAAAGACGACTTATTAAGAATTTCTCCTTTAAATGCTTCTAAATGGGAAGCTATAAAGTAATTTCTTAATTTTCAAACTTATATAATGCTTGTACATCTTTCCATAAAAAATTACGCCTTAATAGAAAGTTTGTCCGTAAACTTTCAAGATAATTTATCTATAATTACAGGTGAAACCGGAGCAGGTAAATCTATTTTATTGGGTGCATTAGGATTGGTTTTAGGAAAAAGAGCAGATTCTTCAACATTAAAAGATGCTTCTAAAAAATGTATTATTGAAGCACGATTTTCAATTTCAAATTATCAATTAGATACTTTTTTTGAAGAAAAAGATTTAGATTTTGAACAAGAAACAATTATAAGACGTGAAATTTTACCAAGTGGAAAATCACGTGCTTTTATAAATGATACACCAACTACAATTCAAACATTACAATTATTGAGTGAAAAATTGATTGATGTGCATTCTCAGCATCAAACAGTGCAATTATCAGATGGTAATTTTCAGTTCTATATAATTGACGCGCTTGCTGCAAATTCAGCAAAAATTGAATCGTATAAAAGAGAACTAATTGTTTTTAACAAATTAACTAAAGAGTTAAAAACGCTTAAGCTAGAACAGGAAGCTGCAAAAGAACAGTACGAGTACAATTTGCATTTATACACAGAATTAGAAAAAGCGAATTTAAAAGTAGATGAGCAAGAAACTTTAGAACGGCAATTAGATAAAGAAAATAATATAGAAGAAATTAAATTAAATTTAACTGAAGCTCAGGCATTGGCTTTAAATGAGGAAATTGGAATACAAGCATTATTGGTTTCATTTACATCTAATTTAAATAAAATAAAATCGTTTGCTATAGAATATAAAGAATTGCATGACAGGGTCTTAAGCTTAAAAATTGAATTAGAAGATATTACTACTGAAATTGAAAATTTAAATGAAAATGTTGAGTTCGATCCATTAGAATTAGAAAAACTTAATGATAGATTGCAATTAATCTATAATTTACAAAAGAAACATTCCGTAAATTCAATTTCAGAATTATCGGTTGTTAAAGAAAACCTTTCTATTAAAGTTGATGCAGTTCAAAATTCTTCAGCAGAAATTAAAGCTAAAGAAACTGAAATAAAATCTATAGCAGAAGGCATTGATAAACTTTCACTTTCAATTTTTAATGAACGAAAAAAAGCAATTCCAGTTTTAATAAAAAAGTTGGAATTATTTCTTTCTAACTTAGGAATGGAAAATACCAGGTTTCAGTTTAAAATCAATCATACAAAAAATTATTTGTCCAACGGAAAAGATGAATTACATTTATTAATTTCGGCAAATAAAGGAGTTAACTATGGTGAACTTAAAAAAATAGCTTCAGGTGGAGAATTATCTCGAATAATGTTGGCTGTAAAAGCAATTCTTTCAGAATATTCAAAATTACCTACTATTATTTTCGATGAAATTGATACAGGTGTTTCTGGTGATGTTTCACAAAAAATGGCAGATATCATGCAGCAAATGAGTGCTAATATGCAAGTAATTACAATTACGCACTTACCTCAAATTGCTGCAAAAGGACAACATCATTATAAAGTTTATAAAGAAGATATTGATAATAATATTAGTACGCAACTAACGCGACTGAATATAAATGAACGTATTAAAGAAATTGCAGAGATGTTAAGTGGTAAGAATATTTCAGAAACTGCCATAGAACACGCAAAAGAACTGTTAAATTAAGAATTCACTATATTTGCAGCCTATTAAATTAAATCGAAAACAACATTTAGACTATGCATAATTTATTAAAAGGAAAAAGAGGAATTATTTTCGGAGCACTTGATTCAAAATCGATAGCTTGGAAAGTTGCTGAAAGAGCACATGAAGAA
This sequence comes from uncultured Flavobacteriaceae bacterium, assembly GCA_965367745.1. Taxonomy (GTDB): domain Bacteria; phylum Bacteroidota; class Bacteroidia; order Flavobacteriales; family Flavobacteriaceae; genus Lutibacter. The sequence continues at coordinate 7,240 of CBDUKG010000043.1, forward strand.
GGAGCAACATTTGTTTTAACAAATGCGCCAGTAGCATTGCGTTTAGGAACTATTTCAGAATTGGCTGAAAAAACAGGCTCACAAGTAGTACCAGCTGATGCAACATCTATGATGGATTTAGAAAATTTAATTGATAAATCTATGGAAATTTTGGGTGGTAAAATTGATTTTGTATTACACTCAATTGGAATGTCTGTAAATGTAAGAAGAGGAAATCATTACACAAATCAAGATTATAACTTCACAAAAACAGGCTTTGATGTTTCTGCATTATCATTTCACAGAGTTATGAGTATGTTGTACAAAAAAGATGCAATGAACGAATGGGGAAGTATTGTAGCTTTATCTTATATGGCAGCACAACGTGTTTTTCCAGATTATAATGATATGGCAGATAACAAAGCATATTTAGAATCTGTTGCACGTAGTTTTGGTTATTTCTTTGGACGTGATAAAAAAGTAAGAGTAAATACTATTTCGCAATCTCCAACGCCAACTACTGCTGGTAGCGGTGTAAAAGGTTTTGATGGTTTTATTGCTTATGCAGAAAAAATGTCACCTCTTGGAAATGCAACTGCATTAGAATGTGCAGATTATACAATTACAATGTTTTCAGACCTTACAAAAAAAGTGACACTACAAAATTTATTTCACGATGGTGGCTTCTCAAATATGGGTGTAAGTACGGCTATTATGGAAAATTTTATGGAAGATTTTCAACAAGAAGAAGATGTGGTGACTGAAAAACCAATTATGAAAGATAAAAAATAAGCTTAAGACTTATTTATATATTAAAAAAGCGATGATTTTTAAAATCATCGCTTTTTTTTGTTAAAAAATTTATTTTTAAGAGCCTTCAAGCTTAAATTTTAGAAGTATGAGTATTGTCATCGTTTTCGTGAAATAATTGCATTATTTTTAGACAATCAAAAAAATACAAGTAATATTATTCTATGAGACCACTTAAAATTGTAGTGCTTGCAAAGCAAGTGCCGGACACACGTCACGTGGGTCCCGATGCCATGAAACCAGATGGTACTGTAAATAGAGGAAAACTTTCAACAGTCTTTAATCCGGACGATTTACACGCCTTAGAATTAGCATTAAATATAAAAGATCGAATTCCAGGAACACATGTAACCATATTAACTATGGGGCCACAAAAAGCAGCTGATATTATCCGTGAAGGGTATTATCGTGGTGTTGATGATGGAATTATGATTTCCGATAGACGTTTTGGAGGTGCAGATACGTTGGCAACAAGTTATACTATTGTTCAAGCAATAAAAAAAATAGCCGATTATGATTTAATAGTTGGAGGAAGACAAGCTATTGATGGAGATACAGCGCAAGTTGGTCCACAATGTGCCGATAAATTAAACATTCCTCAAGTTACCTATGTTGAAGAAGTTTTAGAAATTAATGAAGATAAAATTATTGCAAGAAGAAGGTTAGAGAATGGCGTTGAGGTAGTTTCAGCCCCATACCCTTGCCTAATGACGGTTCATGGTTCTTCTCAAGAATGTAGATCAAGACATGCGAAAAATGTAATGAAATACAAATATGCAAGAACACATACAGAAATGAGAAAAGGAGACCCTATTCTAGAGGAATTGCATAAAAAAAGACCTTATTTGGTGATTCCAGAATGGAGTGTAGAAGATATTGAAGCAGATGAAACTAAAATTGGATTGGCAGGTTCGCCAACTAAAGTTAAAAGTGTTTCAAGCATTGTATTAACTGCAAATGAATCTAAGGTATTAACTGATTCAGATAGTGATATAGAAGGAATGATTAAAGAATTAATTAAACATCACACCATTGGGTAGTTGATATAACTTAAAATGAATAAAATGAAAAGTGTATTTGTTTATTGCGAAGTAGAAAATAAAGAAGTAGCAGAAATAAGTCAGGAGTTATTATCAGCAGGAAAACGATTAGCTCAGAAGTTAGGATGTCCATTAGACGCAATGCTTTTTGGAAAAGACTTAGACGGAATTGAAAGTCAAATTTCACCTTATGGAGTTGATAAATTATTTATTTCTGATGATTCAAGGCTAGAACCTTATACTACTTTACCACATGCAGCTTTAGCTCATAAAGTATTAAAAGAACAAGATCCTCAAATTGTATTGTTTGGAGCAACCTCTGTTGGTAGAGATTTAGCGCCACGTTTGGCTTCAAAATTAAACTGTGGATTAACAGCTGATACCACAATATTAGATATTGGCGATCATTTTGTAAAAAAAGAAAAGAAAGAATATACCGATTTATTGTACGCCATTCGCCCAGCATTTGGAGGAAGTATTATGGCGAATATTATAAATTGGGATATGCACCCTCAAATGGCAACAGTTCGAGAAGGTGTAATGAAAAAAGAAATTATTGACGCAAATTATAAAACTGAAATCATTAAAATTAATGCCAATGAAGTTTTAAAAGATGAAGATTTTGTTATAGAGGTTATTGAACGTCATATTGAAGAGTCGAGCGTAAATTTAAAAGATGCTCCAATTATTGTAGCTGGTGGATACGGTGTTGGATCAAAAGAAAATTTCGATTTGCTTAGAAATCTAGCAAACATTTTGGGAGGAGAAGTTGGCGGTTCAAGAGCTGCTGTAGATGCCGGATTTATTGATCACAATAGGCAAATTGGACAAACCGGAACTACGGTAAGACCAAAATTATATATAGCAGCAGGTATTTCAGGAGCTATTCAGCATACCGCAGGTATGCAAGACGCCTCTATGATCATTTCTATAAATAATGATCCAGACGCACCAATTAATGCTATTGCAGATTATGTAATTACAGGTGATTTAGGAGTTGTTCTTCCTAAAATGATTAAATATTACAAGGAGAACGCTAAATAGATTAAAAATATAATGAAGAGTTTTTAAGAAAACTCTATTAATAAAATAGAAAAAAATGGATAATTTTTTCAAAGATACTCCGGATTTTAAATTTCATTTAAAAGATCCAATTTTAAAAAAGGTTGTAAAGTTAAAAGAAGAAAATTTTGAACAATCTGAAAAATTTGATTATGCACCATTGAATCATGAAGATGCAATTGATTCATATGAAAAAGTACTTGAGATAGTAGGTGATATTTGTGCCAATATAATTTCGCCCAATGCAGAAGGTGTTGATTTAGAAGGGCCGCATATTGAGAATAATGAAGTAATTTATGCAAAGGGAACAACAGAAGATTATAAAGCTTTGTATGAAGCTGGTTTAATTGGAATGTCTTTACCTAGAAGGTATGGAGGATTAAATTTCCCTTTATTGCCTTATGTTATGGCTGCAGAGATGGTAGCTCGAGCAGATGCAGGTTTTGCAAATATTTGGGGCTTACAAGATTGTGCTGAAACTATTTATGAATTTGGTTCAGAGGAACAAAAAGAGAAATTTTTACCACGCTTTAATAGAGATGGAGCTACTGCGGCAATGGTTTTAACAGAGCCAGATGCAGGTTCAGATTTACAAGCAGTAAAATTAAAGGCTGTTTTTAATGAAGAAAAAAATATTTGGATTTTAAACGGCGTAAAACGTTTTATTACCAATGGTGATGCAGATATTTCATTAGTATTGGCGCGTTCAGAAGATGGAACAAGTGATGCACGTGGGTTGTCAATGTTTATTTACGATAGAAACGACCATGCTGTTGAAGTACGTCATTTAGAAAAAAAATTAGGAATTAAAGGCTCACCAACTTGTGAATTGGTATTTAAAGATGCTCCTGCTGAATTGGTAGGGAAAGAGCGTTTTGGGTTGATTAAGTATGTAATGTCTTTAATGAATTCTGCACGTTTAGGTGTTGGTGCTCAGTCGGTTGGTATTGCAGATGCGGCATATAGAGAAGCATTGAAATATGCAGAGGAAAGAGCACAATTTGGGAAAGTAATTGTGAATTTTCCTGCGGTTTATGAAATGTTAACCAATATGAAAGTTCGTATAGATGCGCTTCGTTCATTATTATATGAAACAACTCGTTTTGTGGATATTTTCAAGGCTTACGAAGAAGTGATGAAAGATAGAAAATTAGAAAAGGAAGAACGTATGGAAATGAAGCATTACGGGAAACTTTCTAATGTATTTACACCGCTAATTAAATTAACTGCAAGTGAAGCGTGTAATAAAATAGCATACGATTCTTTACAAATTCATGGTGGTACTGGGTTTATGAAAGATTTCCCAATAGAACGTATTTACAGAGATGCACGTATTACTTCAATTTATGAGGGTACATCTCAGTTGCAGGCTGTTGCAGCTATAAAAGGCGTAACAACGGGAGTTTACTTCGAACAAATTAAAGCTTATGATGCTGAAGTTTTAGATAAAAATTGTGAAATTAGAACGAAACTTCACAAAATGACAGAAGAATACCAATCAATTACTAGAACAGTAATAGAGCTCAAAAATAACGAGTTGATTGATTTTCATTCAACCAGACTTGTTGAAATGGCAGGAAATATTATTATGGGTTATTTGTTGGTATTAAATAGTCAGAAAGATGATAAATTTATAAAAACAGCTAGATTATATGTAAATTTAGTGAGATCTGAAAACAAGGAAAAATTTGATTATATGAATGGATTTAGCGTTGAAAATTTAGAAATGTATAAAAATGTAGATTTAGAAGCTTTAAAGCACTAATCTTAAATTTTAAAATTAAATAAAAACCTATTTTGAAAATATCAGAGTAGGTTTTTTCTTTTTATAAAAGAAAGTTAATTGTAATAAATAAAGTAAATTTGAAACTATAAAGTAAAATTTTGTGAAGTTACTATTTTCGTTAATTATTCCTGTTTATAATCGTCCAAATGAAATTGATGAATTGTTGAATAGTTTGGTAAAACAAACTTATGCTAATAGTTTTGAAGTTATTGTGGTTGAAGATGGTTCTACTAATTCTTCTGAAGAAATTATCAAAAATTATTCAAAAAAAATAAATCTAAAATATTTTTTTAAAGAAAATAGTGGAGCAGGAGCAAGTAGAAATTATGGAATGCAACGAGCTTCTGGAAATTACTTTATCATTTTTGATTCCGATTGCATTATTCCTTCAAACTATTTGGTTGAAGTTGAAGCAGCTTTAACTCAAAATTATACGGATGCATATGGTGGTGCCGATGCCGCACATGATTCTTTTACAAACATTCAAAAGGCTATAAATTATAGTATGACTTCTTTTTTTACAACAGGTGGAATTAGAGGAAGTAAAAAAGCTGTTGATAAATTCCAGCCAAGAAGTTTTAATTTAGGAATTTCTAAAACAGCTTTTGAAGCAACAAAAGGTTTTAGTAAAATGAAGATTGGTGAAGATATTGATTTAACGTTTAGATTGTGGGAGCGTAATTTTGAAACCCAATTTATAGAAAATGCTTTTGTGTATCATAAAAGAAGAGCAACCTTTAAACAATTTTTTAAACAAACCTTCGCTTTTGGAAAAGGACGCCCTTTTTTAAATAGAAAATATCCTGAAACTGCAAGAATTACTTATTGGTTTCCATCATTATTTATTTTGGCATTCATTTTATCAATGCTGCTAGTACTTGTTAATATAAAGATAAGTGCTGTATTTTTTGGGGTTTATTTTCTAATTATATTTCTAGATTCTTTATTGAAAAATAAAAATTTAGGGGTTGCTGTATTAAGTATAGCAACAACTTTAATACAATTTACGGGTTATGGTATCGGATTTCTAAAAGGATTACTAGAAACAGAGTAAATACTGTTTGTATTAAGTTTTAAAAATGAATGGTTAACGACAAGGTTAAGATTGAATTAAAACTCGTAAACCAATTTAAACTGTAGGTTTTCTGTTTGCTTGGATAAATGAAGTGTCATACCCAGAAAATAGTTTCATATAATGCTGAATAGAAGATCCATAGGCATCTTTAAAGGTGTTTTGCCCGTAGCTTCTCAAATATTTTTTAACGTTACCTGCTCCGGATAAATGTGCAGCTGCTAAAATTCCAGATTCTGTAATTACAATACCATTAATTTTTTTCCCAACACTTCTTATAATATCTTTTCTTAAAATCCATTTATTTAAAGAGCAAAGTGCAACAAATGCATCTTCTTGTAATTCAGGTGTTTTTAAGAAGTTGTGTGTATTGTAAATATTAAATCTTTCTAAAGTTGATCTACCAAATTGGTATTTACCCAAATATCCCAATGTATTAACAGCGTGATACCTTCCTTGAGATTCTTTAAAAGCAACTGCTTCTCTAAAACCGTTAAATGAATTTCCAATAAAAGGAATATTTATATCTAAAGTTAAGAGGGCTTCTTGTTGGGTAGGAACAGAACTAATTTCTGCTTGAAAGTTTTTAGATTCATTCAAGTTATTTTTTTCTTCTGTAAAAGCTGACGCTATAACAATAATAACAAGTAAACTTAAAAATACTATTACTTTTCTCATAATTTAAAGGTTTTAATCCTTATAAATTTCGGGGTGCAAAGGTATGACTTATTTCGAAGTAGGCAAGTAATTTGTGTTAAATAATTTTTTTTAATAAAAAATTAACAAATTTGATTAAATCCTTCATTTTTTTAAATTTTCTAAAGAGATATGTTATTTTTATTGAAATAAATATAATCAGCCTAAGAGATATGGTATGTGAACTACCTATTAACTCCTTGCTTATTTAACCAAACTTGATACTTAAATGCATTTTTGTTGTGTTGCGACAACGTTTTCGCAAATTCATGTGTTCCGATCTTGGTTACACTGGCGCACATATAATAATAGTTGTGATTTATTGGATTTAATACAGCATCTATAGAAGTAATGTCTGGCATTGCAATAGGACCTGGAGGTAAGCCTCTATTTTTATAAGTATTATAAGGAGAGTCTATTTCTAAATCCTTTGTTAAAACTCTTTTAATAACAGTTTCTTGACCTAAATTTCTTTTTAAGGCAAAAATTATTGTTGGATCTGCTTGTAAAGGCCATTTATCTCTTAATCTGTTTAAATATAATCCAGCAACCATTGGTCGCTCGCCAACAGAAGCCGTTTCTTTTTGAACAATTGAAGCTAATGTTATAACCTCGTTCTTACTCAAATTTAATTTTTTAGCTTTTTCTAATCGGGCATTGTTCCAAAAGCTATGATATTCACTTAGCATTTTTTTTCTAAATGATTCGGCAGAAGTATTCCAATAAAATTCGTAGGTGTTTGGAATGTACATTCCTATTGCTGTATTTTCAGAAAATTCATTTTCTTTAATAAAAGATATATTTTTAAAACAATTGAGTAAATCAACAGAATCTGCTTCAATCTGTTGTGAAATTCTACCAGCCAATTTTTCAAAAGTATCTTGGTTGTTAAAAGACAATTTTATAGGTGTTTGTTTTCCACTTCTTAATAAATTCACCAAATTATTATTGTTCATTCCTTTGGAAATTTTATATTTTCCAGGTTTTATAGTATTTGGATAATTTTTTTTATTTGCTACCCAAACAAAAGGTTTTACCCTTTTTAAAAACGGACGTACTAAGTTTTTAACATCACTAAATTCGCTTGAAGTTGGAATAAATAGATCACCTTCTTTAATAGTATTGGCTTTGTATATTTTAGAATAATAGTTAAAGGCTAAAAAACCTGCGAGAATAAATAATAAGCTAACAATTAGCAGAATACCTTTTTTTAAATTCATTTTAATTAGTTATTAATTGGTATAGAATTTCATCTTTGAAAGTAGCGTTGGAATACAACCAGTCCTTTTTAATTCCTACTTGTTTGAAGTTGTTTTTTTTAAATAACGCAATACTTTTTAAATTATTTGAAGTGATATTTGCATAAATTTGATGCACGTCTAAATAACTGAACGCATAGTCTATAACCATTTCCAATGCTTCAGAAGCGTAGCCATTTTTTTGGTGTTCAGGAAGAATTAATAATCCAATTCCAACGCGCTTATGTTGTGGGTTAAAATCAAATAAGTCAATCATACCAATAGGCGTATTCTCGGCGTTACAAATAACAAATCTATACTGTTTGGCTTCATAAATATCTTGATGGGCATTTTTAATATATTGTTGTAATATGTATTTAGAAAATGGAAGTTGAGTACTGCTAATATTCCAAAATTGCTCGTTATTTTCAGTTGTAAATAAAAAATCTAGATCTGTAGGTTCTAATGCACGTAAGTTTATATTTTTTCCTAATAAAGTTGCCATTATATAGCTATTTTACCTTCAAATACAAATTGTGCAGGTCCTTTTAAAAAAATGTTTGTGTATTTGTCCTTCACTTTCTCAAAAGAAACTTCTAAGTTACCACCTAAAACTTCAATTTTTATTGAATTTTTAGCAGTCATATTTGATTTATGAGCAGCAATTGCCACGGCAGTAACTCCAGTTCCGCAAGCTAAAGTTTCATCTTCAACACCACGCTCAAAGGTTCTAACTTTAAATGAATCGGTCGTTATTTTTTCAGCAAAATTCACATTTGTTCCTGTTTCAAAGTAAGGTGAACTATATCCTATTTTGGCACCGGATTCTTTAACATTTATTTCAGCAATGTTTTTACAAAATTCAATATGATGCGGAGAACCAGTATTTAAAAATGCCTGACTATCTGAAACCTTAATTTCGCTAACATCAATCATTTTAAGCCTTACAATCTCATTTTCTATGGTTGCATAATGCAATCCGTCAACAGCATTAAAAGTAGTTTCATTTTTAATAATTCCTAACTGTTTTGCAAAAGCCACTATGCATCTACCTCCATTACCGCACATACTTCCTTCGTTTCCATCAGCATTAAAATATACCATAGTAAAATCTTCATTTTTTGAAGATTCTAATAAAATAAGTCCGTCTGCACCAATTCCAAAACGTCTATCACACAGTTTGTTTATTAAATGTGTGTTTGTTTTTGGAAAAGGAAGGTCTCTATTGTCCACCATTATAAAATCGTTTCCAGCACCTTGATATTTGTAAAATTTTAATTTCATTGTTACAAATGTAGTAAATTCAAAGTAGTTTTTAATACCTAAAAAAGAAAGCTGTAGCCAAGATTGTTAAAATTGGTTAAATGAGCGTTAACGAAGCGTTAAAGCTATTTTTAGGATGCAATAAATTTTTAAATTTGACTGTTAATAAATAAAATTATAAAAAAATGAAAAAAATATTAAGTATTGTTTTGTTTTCGGCTTTAGGAGGAGCATTAACTTTAGGCGCTTATAAATTATTTATAGAAAAGCCACAAATAGTAATTGAAAAATCTAAAGATGAAAGTCCTGTTACGGTTGCAGCTAATTATACAAATGCTTTTGGTAATTCAATTGAAAACACTGATTTTACAGTTGCGGCGGAAAAAACTTTGAATGCCGTGGTTCACGTTAAAAACACTTCATACAAAACAGTTAGAGATCCGTTTGCTGAGTTTTTTTACGGTCAGGGAAATAGTACTAAAAAATATTCTCAGGTTGGTACTGGAAGTGGTGTCGTTTTTTCTTCTGATGGTTATATAATTACTAACAATCACGTAGTTAAGGGTGCGACAGATATAGAAGTTACTTTAAACAATAAAAAAGTGTATAAGGCCAATTTGGTTGGAACCGATGCTACAAATGATATTGCGCTGCTTAAAATTGAAGAGAATGATTTACCTTATATAACTTTTGCAAATTCCGATGCAGTTAAAGTAGGTGAATGGGTGCTAGCTGTTGGAAATCCATACAATTTAACTTCTACCGTAACAGCTGGAATTATAAGCGCTAAAGGAAGAGATTTAGATGGAAATAGTGGCGTAGATTCATTTTTACAAACAGATGCAGCGGTAAACCCTGGAAATAGTGGAGGAGCGTTGGTGAATACCAGAGGAGAGCTTATTGGGATAAACACGGCAATTTCATCTAGAACGGGTTCATTTATTGGTTATTCATTTGCCGTTCCATCTAATATTGCAAAAAAAGTTATTGAAGACTTAATGGAATTTGGAAATGTGCAAAAAGCAATATTAGGTGTAAGTGGAGGCGAGTTAAATGGAAAAGTTGCAGAAGATTTAGATTTAGAAATCTCTGAAGGGTTTTATATTTCAAGTGTTGTTGAAAATTCAGGAGCAGCTATCGCTGGATTACAAAAAGATGATATTATTGTAAATTTAGATGGTGTTAGAATTACATCATATGCAGATTTAACGGGGTTTTTAAATACAAAAAGACCTAGTGATGTTATAAATGTAACGTTTGTTAGAAATGGTGAAGAAAATAAAACAAGTGTAGTTTTAAGTAAAAATGAAATTAGTGAAGTACGTTCTTTAGGCTTAGAACTGAAAAATTTAGATACAAAAGAATTAAAAAAATTAAAAATTAATAATGGTGTTAAAGTTACAGATATTACCAATAAAGAATTGCTTTACTATGGTGTAAAAACTGGCTATATTATTACCGCAATTAATGGTGAAAAAATGTATTCTGTAGATGCTGTAAATTCAATTATTTCAGCCAAAACAAAAGGAGAAGTTTTAAGAATTGAAATGTTAAATTTAGAAGGAGAGACAGAACGCTATATATTTAAATAATTGTTTGGTTAATTTTTGTAAAGCTGGCTAAAAATTACCTTTTAGCCAGCTTTTTTATTTAATTATTTCTGTCTGGTATTCTCTTATTTTAAAAATAGATTTCAGGCTATGTAGAATAATAAATACCTAATAAAAATAGATGCCGAATAAATATTTCGACTCGGCTTTTATAGAGTGGAATGGTTGAAGTTGAATAGTTTTTTTGTTTATAAACAATATCTTAAATAATTTTATTATATTTGGTTAACCAAACTGGTTAACCAATTTGATAAACCAAAAAATATATTGTAAAAATGAAAAACTTAAAAGCTTTCACATATTTTGGTGTTTTAGTACTAATGCTACTATTCTCTAACAGCATAGCATCGCAAACTACCTATACTATTTCTGACCCTGAAGCATTAGAGGATCAAACTTATGTGGCAGGAGATGTGATTATATTAGAGAATGGTGTTTATGATAGTGATGAGAGAATAGATTTTATTGGCAATGGAACAGCAGACAGTCCAATTACCTTTAGAGCAGAATCACCAGGAGGTGTTACATTTACTGGAGGTTTGCAAATGAATATTGGTGGAGATTATGTTGTTGTTGATGGGTTTCACTGGAAAGGTGGTTATGGAGCTAGTAATTTTATTCAATTCAGAAATGGTACTGACTATGCCAATCATAGTACAATTCAAAATTGTGCAATTGATGGTTTAGAAATAAGTCCAGACGATAAAGCAGATGATATAGCGGATGGTTCGATTACAAAACACAGATGGATTGTATTATATGGAACATACAATACAGTAATTAACTGTTCATTTATGAATAAAAATAGTGCAGGGGCTCTGATTTTAGCAGAATATGCATATAATGCAACTCCTGATGAAGGAGTTACAAATACCCGTTGTGATATTGTTGGTCATACCATTAGTAATAATTATTTCTATAAATATGCTAAAATGGATTCTAATTTAAGTAATTCTGGAGATAGTGAAACAATTCGTATTGGTACTAGTGAATTTCAAAATGTAAATAGTAGCGCTACAGTTAGTAATAATTATTTTGTTGAAGCTGATGGTGAAAATGAAATTATCACAAATAAAAGTAAAAATAATATTTATACAAATAATACTTTTAGAAGAAGTAGAGGATCTTTAGTGCTTCGTCACGGTTCTAATGCTACAGTTGATGGAAATTACTTTTTAGGTGAAGATGTTGATGGTACTGGAGGAATTAGAATTACAGATAGTGACCACACAATTACAAATAATTATATTCAAGATTGTATTACAGTTGTTAGTCAAGCAAAATGGAATAATGGAATAACATTTATTGGCGGTGGAGATGCAGCTGCCGTAGCGTGTACTTCTAATAGTGTGTCAAACGGATACCAGAAATCTCAAAATATTAATGTTTCAAACAATACAATTATAAATACAAATGCACCTTTGTTTTTTAACGAAGATAAAGGTTCAAATGATCCAACCGGAACAGTTTCAAATAACTTAATTTATTTTGCTGCGAATGATTCAAATTTATCAGATGTTATTTCGGGTGATAGTGGAACTGCATATAATAATCTCGGAACTGCATTAACTTACAGTGGAAATGTGTACACTGGAACTGAATTGGGTGTAACAAATACGGGTTTTACAAAAGAGACAGGTATTACTGCTACTGCTAATGATGAAATTTTTACTATTTCAGGAAATGGTTCTGAGGGTAAAGGTGCCGATATGGGTGCGTATACACCTGCAACAGATGATATGGTTGGTTACGGAATTGGAGCCTGCTTTTTAAATAATTTAGGAGCTAATATAACTGATGGTGTTTGCACTATTGTTGTAGGAGAATATATAACGGTTAGTAGTTTACCAACGCTTACTTCAGTTGCAGGTAGCTATGATGTTTCTGTTAATGCTAATGTAAGTTGGACAGCAGTGTCAAATGATTCTTGGATATCTATTGATACTAATTCAGGGGAGAGTGGCAGTGTAACAGTTTCAATTACGGTAACTAAAAATGAAGTTGTAAGCGATAGAATTGGTACTGTAACTTTTACACAAGATGCAGGAGGTGATGATATTGTAAGAACCTTAAATATAACCCAAGAAGGTGTAGAATTAACAGAATTATACAACCTTATTAATACAGGTACTGGATTAGATACAGATAAGGTTACGGTAGATTCTTTTTCAAAAGAAGAAGTAAACGGTTCGACAAAATTCAATTACGCAAAAAACACTTTAGATAAAGATAATGGTACGGTTTGGGCTGCAGATGATGGAGCTGTTTTAGCAGGGGATTATAAAGGTGATGGAGAATATATTATTTATGATTTGGGAGATACTTATGATCTTGATTTAATTCAGTTTAGCACAACAAATAAATCTGACCCTTTTGGGTATCAAATTTTGGTTTCTACAACAGGAACAAATAGTGGAGATTTTTCAATGATTCTGCCAGTTTCTGGAGAATTATTACTAACAGCAACGAGTACAACAGATTTTAATCAATATGAAGTAAACTCAACCGCTCGTTATATTAAATTAATAGGTTATGGAAGGTTTAATAGTGATGGAGATACACGAAAAAGCGCTTGGAACGCCATTGGAGAAATTGAATTTTATGGAGACTTATCTGTGCAATCGGGAGGTGATAGTGACGGAGATGGCGTACTAGATGTTAATGATAATTGTCCTACTACATCAAATCCAAATCAAGAGGATTTCGATGGTGATGGTTTAGGCGATGTTTGTG
>CBDUKG010000044.1:0-20140 GCA_965367745.1 uncultured Flavobacteriaceae bacterium
GCTTATACTTTTGTAGAAGCTATTATGGATCCAGCAAACGTAAAAGACTTTTTGAACAAAAAATAAATTTTTGTTTTTAAAATATTATAAAGCTACTTTCAAACTATTGAGGGTAGCTTTTCTGTTTTATATTTATAGCATAAAATTGTAGAAAATGAGTTTATTTAAAAAAATATTTTCAAAAGAGAAAAAAGAATCTTTAGACAAGGGTTTAGAAAAAACAAAAACAACTTTTTTTTCTAAGCTATCTAAAGCGGTTGCAGGTAAAACTAAAGTTGATGATGACGTACTTGATAATTTAGAAGAAGTGCTGGTGTCTTCAGATGTTGGTGTTGAAACTACGCTTAAAATAATTGATAGGATTGAAGCTAGAGTTGCCAAAGATAAATATTTGGGAACAGATGAATTAAACAAAATTCTTCGTGAAGAAATTGCAGGTTTACTATCGGAAACAAACGTAGGTAATGAAACTGATTTTACAATTCCAACAGAAAATACACCCTATGTAATTATGGTAGTTGGTGTTAATGGTGTTGGAAAAACTACAACAATAGGTAAATTGGCTTCGCAATTTAAAAAAGCTGGTAAAAGCGTTGTTTTAGGTGCTGCAGATACTTTTAGAGCCGCTGCAATAGATCAATTACAAGTTTGGGCGGATAGAGTAGATGTTCCAATTGTACGTCAAGAAATGGGAAGTGATCCTGCTTCTGTTGCGTTTGATACGTTAAAATCGGCCGTAGCTCAAAATGCAGATGTTGTTATTATTGATACAGCTGGAAGATTGCATAATAAGGTGAATTTAATGAACGAATTGACTAAAATAAAGCGTGTAATGCAAAAAGTTATTGAAGATGCACCACACGATGTTTTATTAGTTTTAGATGGTTCAACCGGTCAAAATGCCTTTGAACAAGCCAAACAGTTTACATTAGCAACCGAAGTAACCTCTTTAGCAGTTACAAAATTAGACGGAACCGCAAAAGGTGGTGTTGTAATTGGAATTTCAGATCAATTTAAAATTCCTGTTAAATATATTGGAGTTGGTGAAGGATTAGACGATTTACAAGTTTTTAATAAAATTGAATTTGTAGATTCTTTCTTCAAATAAAATAGCATAAATAAAATATTTAAAACCTCTTTATCTAAAGAGGTTTTTTTATTTTTATACTTTCCGTAAAAACAAATCACATGAAAAACCTTTTTTCCTTAATTGTATTATTAGTACTTTTTGCTTCTTCCTGCAAACAAAAAGAAAGTCCTGTTACTTTTACAAAATATGATGAAACTTCTGAAATAGCAGCACAACAAAATCACGAAATTAATAGAATGAGGTTTAAACTAATTCAGTCTAAGTATCTGGATATGAATGATGTTTTTAAACCATTTGAGGAGGATTTGGCTTATTTTTCTGAAGAAGATTATCAAAATTTAATTCCTTTTATTTTAGAGAAAGATATTCCAAGTATTCAGGAATATGTAAATAATAGAATTTTATCCTATGAAAGAATTGTATTATTTTATTTATATAGAATTAGAAAATTTGAAAGCAACTCTGATTTAGCATTGCATAGTATTATTGCTTTAAATCCAAATATTGTTAAAGAAGCACGTGAAAAAGATAGAAAACGACCTTCAAATTTAAGAAACTCAGTTTACGGCTTGCCAATACTTTTAAAAGACAATATTAATACTATTGGAATGCCAACAACTGCTGGGGCATTTGCATTACAAAATAATACTACCACGGACGATGCATTTATAGTAAAAAAATTAAAGGAAAATGGTGCGTTAATTTTAGGGAAAGCCAATTTAAGTGAGTGGGCGTATTATTTTTGCAGTGGATGTCCTGTTGGTTATAGCTCCATTGGTGGTCAAACTCTAAATCCTTACGGAAGAAAAGTTTTTGAAACTGGAGGTTCAAGTTCAGGAAGCGGTGTAACAGTAGCTGTAAATTTTGCTGTTGCAGCCGTTGGTACAGAAACTTCAGGTTCAATTTTATCGCCATCGAGTCAAAATTCTGTGGTGGGATTAAAACCTACTATAGGTTTGTTAAGTCGTACCGGAATTGTACCAATTTCAAGTACTTTAGACACACCAGGTCCAATGACAAAAAGTGTTAAGGACAATGCCATTTTTCTTTCGGCAATGTTAGGTGAAGATATAGAAGATGTCGCAACCAAAGGAAATAACAAGCAACTAGCTTATATAGATTCATTAAGTATTTCAAACTTAAGAGGAAAAAGGTTTGGAGTTATTAAAGAGCTATTAACAGATTCAATTTACAGAAGATCAATTCAAATTATTAAAAGAGCAGGAGCAGAGCTTGTTGAATTTGAGCAACCTGAAGTTAGATTAAATGGCTTTTTAACTTTGTTAAATATTGATATGAAACAAGATTTGCCAATTTATTTGAAAAATTATGCGGATACAACTGTTGAAATTGCATCTGTTGAGGATGTTGTGCAATTAAATTTACAAGATTCAACAAGGCGTGCACCTTATGGGCAACAATTATTTGAAGGAATTTTAAATGATTCAACATCAACTGAAGCATTTGATTTGATAAAAGAAAATTTGAATAAGAATGGTATTGAATTTTTAAATAATCCCATGGAGGCTCATAATTTAGATGCTATTTTATCTATAAATAATTACCATGCAGGTTATGCCGCAGTTGCAAAATATCCATGTTTAACTGTACCAATGGGATATAAAAAAACAGGTGAACCTATTAGTTTAACCTTTATTGCGAAACCTTATCAAGAACAAAAATTATTGCAATTAGGATATGCTTTTGAAAAATTAACGAAGGTAAGAAAGCTTCCAAAAGATTATAAATAATGTTTAATTAATAATTAAATTAATTTTTTCCCAAAGTTCGTTATCAAAATTGGAGAGTGCAAAATTTGAATTATCTGCACTTTCTCCCATTCTAACTATTACCAATTTTTTACTTGGTGAAACATAAATTTTTTGATCGTTTTTACCTAAAGCAGCATATAAGTCATTAGGTGCATTAGGGATTAAATTTCCTTGAAAATCGTATTGTGACTGCGGTAAATGGTAACTTTGTTTACCATTTAACCACCATAAATACCCGTATGCTTCATTTATATTTTGTGAAGTGTTTACAGATGCATTAAAAAAACTTTCATTTACAATTTTTGTAGTATTCCAAGTTCCTTTGTTTAAAGCAAGTAAACCAAATCTTGCCATACTTCTAGTTGTACTGTAATAAACACTAAAATTACCTGTTTGTAACCAAATACCAGTCATACCAATTTTATTTTTTAAATTGGTATTAAAATAATCTGTGAACGATTGTCCTGAACTAGTTTCAATAATATCTTGCAACTTTACATATACATTATGATATGCCCATCTAGTTCCAGCATCGGCTTTATATTTTAAATCTATTGGGTTTACACTATCACCTAAACTATCGTCTAAACCAGACGACATGGTTAATAAATGCTTACAGGTAATCAAGTTCTCTTTATCTATAGGTGTACTTGTCCAGCCGGTTCCTAAATAATTAGAAACTTTATTGTTTAAATTAATTAAGTTATTTTCTTCAGCAATACCTGTTGCCATTGAGGTTAAAGTTTTTCCTGCACTTGCCCAATACCAATTCTTTGATTCTGAATGATTGTTAAAATATTGTTCAATAGCAATTTTCCCATTGTACAAAACAATAAAACTTTTGGTATTTTTTTCTTCCAAATAATTTAGTAAAGGTTCAATTTCTTGAGTGTTCCAATTCAATTCAGAAGGAGAAATTGTTTCCCAATAATTTTCAGATATTGAAGGGAAATAAAGAGATTTTTCAGTTGTTAATATATCTTCATTTTTAGAACAAGAAAAAATACTAATTAGTAGCGTAATAAATAGAAAGCATTTTTTCATATATAAAAAATTAAAATTTAGGTATTTATAATTAGACTAAACTCAATTAAAAAGGTTTACTTACTTTTGCAAAAATTTAAATATAAAATTTGTGCGTACAAAAACAAAGAAAGAAAATAAAATTAACGTAGTAACTTTAGGTTGTTCTAAAAACGTTTACGATAGTGAAGTGTTAATGGGACAGTTAAAAGCAAATAATAAAAATGTTGTTCATGAAGATGCTAACGATGATGGCAATATTGTAGTTATAAATACCTGCGGTTTTATTGGTGATGCAAAGGAAGAATCTGTAAATACTATTTTACATTACGTAAATAAAAAAGAATTAGGTGAAGTTGATAGAGTATATGTTTCTGGTTGTTTAAGTGAACGTTACAAGCCAGATTTACAAAAGGAAATCCCTAATGTCGACGAGTATTTTGGCACACACGATTTACCAAATTTATTAAAAGTACTAGACGCAGATTATAAACACGAATTGGTGGGGGAGCGTTTAACAACAACTCCTACACATTACGCTTATTTAAAAATTGCTGAAGGTTGCGATAGACCTTGTTCTTTTTGTGCCATTCCATTAATGCGTGGAAAACATGTTTCAACTCCAATTGAAAATCTAGTTATTGAAGCTACAAAACTGGCTAAAAAAGGAATTAAAGAACTTATTTTAATTGCACAAGATTTAACCTATTACGGATTAGATATTTACAAAAAAAGAGCGTTGGCAGGTTTGTTAAAAGAATTGGCTAAAGTAGAAGGAATTGAATGGATTCGTTTGCATTATGCGTTTCCAACAGGATTTCCATTAGATGTATTAGAAGTAATCCATAATGAACCTAAAGTTTGTAATTATATAGACATTCCTTTGCAGCATATTAATGATGCAATTTTAAAATCGATGCGAAGAGGAACTTCACACGAAAAAACGACTAATTTAATTTCAGAATTTAGAAAAGCTGTGCCAAATATGGCAATTAGAACTACTTTAATTGTTGGGTATCCAGGTGAAACTGAAGCGGCGTTTCAAGAATTGAAAGATTGGGTTCAAGAAATGCGTTTTGAGCGTTTAGGAGCTTTCGCATATTCTCACGAAGAAAACACACATGCTGCAAATTTAGAAGATGATGTGCCAGAAGAAGTGAAACAACAACGTGTTAACGACATAATGGAACTTCAGAGTCAGATTTCTTGGGATCTAAATCAAGAAAAGGTTGGAAAAACTTTTAAGGTAATTATTGATAGAAAGGATGGAAACGAATTTGTTGGAAGAACGGAATTTGATTCTCCAGATGTTGATAATGAAGTGCTAATTGACGCAACTAAGCATTATGTTCAGGTTGGAAAATTTGCTCAAATAAAAATTACTTCAGCTACAGAATTTGATTTATATGGAGAGCCGGTAAGTTAATTTTAAAATAACAACATAAAAAAAGCGAGCATTAGCTCGCTTTTTTTTGTTAGTTTAAGAATACTGCATTCACAAAAAACAGCTTGCCATTTTCCCAAAAAGATCTAAATAACGGATTATCTACCATATAAATAATAGTTCCTCTCCCCTTTCTTTCTGTTCCAAATAAAAGAGAATTTGGAATATCTTTTAAAGCATTTGAACCTGCATAACCAGAAATATGATTAAAATCTTCTGAAAAATATGCAACATTATGGCCATTTTCTAATAACTCATATGCTTTAGAATTTCTTTTTAAGCTATAATAATTATTGTTGTAACCGAAAGCTAATGGATGTGAAGCATCAACAGTACTTTTAAAAATACTTCCAGTAATTGCATCTTTTATAGATTGGTTTTCTTTTTGGTCGTAAGGGATTAAATTTGGAGTTGATTTTGCAGTATCTTTCTCCTTAGTATTTTTTGATTTTAATCCAAATGTTTTTGTATCAGCAAAATTACTTAAAGCACTTCCAATTGCGACAATATTTCCACCTTCATCTGCAAAAGAACTTAGTTTTTTTAAAGCTTGTTCATTGGCTTTAAATCCATCTGGTAAAATTAAAACATGATATTTAGTCGCATCAAGTCGGCTAATATTTGAAGTATTAATAACATTTAATGGGTAGTTTAATTGTGCTTCAAAAAAGTGCCAAATTTCTCCAAAACTTAAAGATGAAGTACCTTCACCAGCTAAAACAGCAATGTTTTTATTTTTAATTAATTTTATGCTTGATGAACCAAAATCTGCTCCAGTTGCTACAAACCCTGTATTAGTTGCAGTAAGTTTTTTGTTTAAACGATTTGCAATTTCAATAATAGGAGCATCAAAATTAGCAATATGTTCGTTTTCGCCTCGCATTATAATTAATGAGCCTCTTTTAAATTGATTTCCTTCAACAGAAAAATCTTTTTCACTAAATCGCACATTAAATCCTTCTTCTAACAAATCTCCTAACAATTCAGCATCAGATATTTCATTCCATTTATGCAGGTATGCATACGCGTTTTTTGAAATCGTATTTATGTTTTGTTGTTTATCTATTTGTGTTAAATCAACTTCAAAATATATATTATTTTCTGTAGCAAAACCTTGTAAACCATAAACATAAGGTAAACTCCACGCAGTGATATCATAGGTTATTGGAGTTGAAAGTTTCGTTTCTTGTTCAAACAACACTTTTACCATTTTTCCTTTTGGTTGGTTTGTAGGTATTATTAAATCGCTTTTGCTCGTTTTAAAATTTTCAGTTGATTTGGAATCATAACTATATGCTTTTACACTTTTCCCTTCAGAAATATGAAATTTTATGTCGTGTTTTTCCAAAAGCTTCATTACACTTTTAATTTTTCCAGGAGTACCTCTTAAAATATAATTTTTATACTTTAGGTTAGAATTATCAAAGAATTTTGAAAATTCATCAACCATTTTTGCAGTATTTTTAGCGGCTACTTCAACTGTTGAAAGTCCTGTGGTTGTGTGGTGTGCAATTCTATCTTTTAAGGTTAAAACGGTATTGTTTTCAGTCATAATTCCTAAACCAGCTCTTCCGTGCCCTGCTTGTTCGTATGTCATACCAATTGCTCCCATATAAGTTGGGTAGGTATCGCCATAGCTTGGATATAGTAAATCAAAAGATTCTTTTGTAAAATAACGCCATCCTTCTTTATCAAAATAACTTGCGTGGTTTTTTCCAATTTGAATTTGAAAATCTCGCTGCCAATCTGTAATAATTTCGTGAAAAGGTTCTGCTGCAGGAGCAAAATAATAAGGACTGTTATAACCTTGTTCGTGAAAATCTACGTGAATATGTGGCATCCAATTATTGTAAACTTTTAAGCGTTGTTGAGTTTCAACCTGTGTCGCCCAAGCCCAATCTCTGTTTAAGTCGAATAAATAATGGTTTGGTCTTCCGCTAGGCCAAGGTTCGTTGTGTTCTGTTACATCAGGATTTGTATTAAAAGGAGTACTTTTTGTCTGGTTGTACCAATTAACATACCTATCACGACCATCAGGATTTAAGCAAGGATCTATAATTATTACCGTATTTTTTAGCCAGTCTTGCTTTTCGGTAATTAATTTATACAATGTTAGCATTGCGGCTTCAGAACTAGAAGCTTCATTTCCGTGTACATTATAACTCAGCCAAACAATACCAATTTCAGAATTAGGAGTACCTTGTATAATCCCAGTTCTTTTCAAATTAGCTTCTCTAATTTTTTCTAAGGTTACAATATTTTCTTCAGAAGAAATATACGATACATATAATGGTTTATGTTCGTTTGTTTCGCCATATTTTTGAAGTTTTACACTTTTTGAAGCTTCACTAACATATAGAAAATAGTCAACCACTTTATGATGGTTCGAGAATCTAGAACCTAATTCATATCCTAAAAATTCCGAAGGAGATTGAATTGTTTGTGCAAAACTAAATATTGTAAAAAACAAGCCAATAATAAGTGATAGTTGTAATTTCTTCATAAATTATAAAAGTTAAAGTGCCAAATGTACTTAAATTAACTTAATTAAAATAGTACTAAAGTGAACCCGGTTTTGATTAAAATTAGTTAAAAAATTGTTAGATATTTAAAGTACTATCGACAAACTATTTAAATTGTGTATTTTTATAAAATAAAAGAGAATTTAAATGAATTCAAATATTGAAAACGAATTACCCCAGTATAATTTTGAAGAACATTGGAATAAAGCATATCAAAAAACTCCAATCACTAATTTAGGTTGGTACGAAGAAAACCCAACGCCTTCATTAGAACTAATTGAAGCTTGTAATTTATCAAATGATGCTGTTATTTTCAATGCAGGTGCTGGTGCCACATCTTTGATCAACAGGCTGTTAGAGAAAGGTTATAAAAATATTATTATAAATGATATTGCCGCTACTGCATTGGCAGTATTAAAAAAAGATTTAAAAAATGAGAAAGCATCAAACATACAATTTATTGTTGATGATTTAACAAAACCAACAACATTATTAAAATTAAAAGATATTGATATATGGCATGACCGAGCAGTTTTACACTTTTTTACAGAAAAGCACCAGCAAGAAGCCTATTTTCAGTTACTAAAAAAAGTAATTAAATTAAATAGTTATGTAATTTTGGCTCAGTTTAATTTGAAAGGGGCTAAAAAATGCTGTGGATTAAATGTCTTTAATTATAATAAAGAAATGTTGCAAGAAGGTTTAGGAGAAAATTTTAAATTACTAAAATCTTTTGATTACACATATACTCAGCCATCTGGAAACACCAGAGAATATGTTTATACATTATTTAAAAGAATACACTAAAATTTAATGAAAGTACATCACATTCCATTTCAAGAAACCGGATATTTTTCAAATTTAATTGGTGATTATTTAGATAAAAGTCCAGAATTATCTCAATTTTATGGAAATTTTCCTAACATGGAAGGTTTTAAAAAACAACTAGAATTAAAGCAATCTTCATTTGGAAAATCATCTAGAGATACTTTAGTTAAAGCACTTTGTAAACAGTATAATGACTTTAATATAAGTGATTTAACCGAAAACAATATAAGTTCTTTAGCAGAGGAAAATACCTTTACAATTACAACAGGACATCAATTGAATATCTTTACTGGTCCTTTGTATTTTTTGTATAAAATTGTTTCTACCATAAATCTAACAAAACAATTAGCAATTAAATTTCCACAACATAATTTTGTGCCAATATATTGGATGGCCACAGAAGATCACGATTTTGAAGAAATTAATTACTTTAATTTTAAAGGGAAGAAAGTAGTTTGGGATAGAAATAGTAGTGGCGCAGTTGGAAGATTAAATACCGAAGGTTTCAATACTATTTTTAAAGCTTTTTCTGAAGAATTGGGAAACTCAAATAATGCAAACTCAATAAAAAAAATGTTTGAGAATGCATACTTGCAACACACTAATTTAACTGATGCAACCAGATATTTAGTTAACGAACTTTTTGGTGAATATGGTTTGGTAATTATTGATGGTGATGATGCTTTACTAAAAAATGAATTTGCTCCAATTGTTAAAGATGAATTACTAAATAATACTTCTTTTAGTCAGGTTTCTAAAACCAGTAAAAAGTTAGTCGAGAATTATAATATTCAGGTTAATCCAAGAGAAATTAATCTTTTTTATTTAAAAGATAATTTAAGAGAGCGTATTATTTTTGAAAATAATGAATATAAAATAAACAACACATCAATTGTTTTTTCTGAAGAAGAAATATTGGGTGAAGTTACTAATTCTCCAGAGTTTTTCAGTCCAAATGTGATTATGCGTCCGCTGTATCAAGAAATAATTTTACCTAATTTGTGTTATATCGGTGGAGGAGGAGAACTGGCCTATTGGTTTCAGTTAAAAGATTATTTTTCTAAAGTGAATGCGCCATTCCCAATTTTATTATTACGAAATTCTGTATTGTTAGCTTCTAAAAAACAAATAGTTAAGTTAAATAAGTTAAAAGTAACATTGAAAGAGCTTTTTTATAAGCAAGAAGTTTTAATTAATAAAAAAGTAAAAGAAATTTCAGAGGTATCAATTGATTTTTCAGAACAGAAACTGTTTTTACAAGAGCAGTTTTTAGATTTAAAAGAATTGGCAAAACAAACTGATAAATCATTTTTAGGAGCTGTAAAAGCGCAAGAAAAAAAGCAATTAAACGGACTTAATAATTTAGAAAAAAGATTGTTAAAAGCACAAAAAAGAAAGCTTTCAGATGTCGTTTCTAGAATGGAATCTTTGCAAAATCAGTTATTCCCAAATCAAAGTTTAGAGGAGCGTTCGCGAAATTTTTCAGAAATATATTTAGAATTAGGTACAGATTTAATTCCAATGTTATTAGAAGCATTGCAACCATTAAAATTGGAATTTACAGTACTAGAATATTAAATTGGTTTAAAAGGGATTATTTTATTTTTAAAACCATATTCCATTGTTGTTACTTTACTGCCTTTAATTTTAGCAGCTTCTTCTTCATTTAATTCAAAATCTATTTCAGTAAAATAAACATTGGTATTTTTAATTTTATTAGATTCTATAGTGGTATTATCAGAATTTAATTTAATAGATTTATTATTAAAATTAAATGCAACTGTACATCCTGTTCTTTTAATATTTACAGAAGTATCTCCAATAATTACAGTTTTAAGATAAGGAAATCCTCCTAATTCTTCAATATCTGCATACACAATATTAGTTTCATTTTTAGCATATTTTGTACCTCCTTTAAAATCTATCTTTTCTATGATTTCTGAATTTGAAGGAACTTCTTTTGGTTTATTAAAAAGTTTAGAAAATGAAAATGCCATATGTTATATTTGAAGATTTATTAATTATGAAATGCTTGATTATGTTCAAGTGGATTTCCACAAGATTTACAATCTACAACTGAACCAGCACCTCCAACACATCCGTTTGTACAAGTATAATGGTAAACGCCAGCAGCATTTTGTGCAGCAGCTGGAGCTGGAGTGATTGCATTATTTTGTGTTGAAGTAGGTGTATTAGTTGGTACATTTAAAGGCCCATTTTTTAACAAATCGTCGTTATGAAAAGCAACATTGTGTGTATATGGAGTATTGCAACTTGGGCAAACACCTTCTGAATCTGAACCACTATTTTCACATTTATTTTGGCATATATAATGCTTTACCGCTACTTTAGTATTTATATTAGTATTTTGTTTTTGCTTTTCTTCTTTACAAGAAATTGAAGTAACAAAAATAAGAAGTAATAGTAATTTGAATGTTTTCATATGTTTATATTATTTTTTTAAATGTAAAAAATCAAATATACTAAAAATTAAATTTCTTTAATATTTATTTTTAGTATCAACTTTTAACATAAAAAAACTGTCTAAAAAGTAAAGATAACGTTATGCTGAATAAAATCAGATATACAGTCTTTTAAAGTTTTTAGACAGCCTAATTAATTTTTTTATAAGTGAATTACTTCACCATAAGCTTCGGCAACGGCCTCCATAACAGCTTCACTCATAGTTGGGTGTGGGTGAATTGTTTTTAAAACTTCGTGCCCTGTAGTTTCTAATTTTCTACCTAAAACAGCTTCAGCAATCATATCAGTTACACCGGCACCAATCATATGACAACCTAACCATTCGCCATATTTGGCATCAAAAATCACTTTTACAAAACCATCAGGTGTTCCAGCAGCTTTCGCTTTTCCAGAAGCAGAGAATGGAAATTTACCAACTTTTAGTTCGTAACCTTGTTCTTTTGCTTGTTCTTCGGTTAAACCTACACTTGCAATTTCAGGTGATGCGTATGTACAACCAGGAACGTTTCCATAGTCAATTTTTTCAGTATGTAAACCAGCTATTTTTTCAACACAAGTAATTCCTTCAGCAGAAGCAACGTGCGCCAGAGCTTGACCAGGAACAACATCTCCAATTGCATAATAACCAGGAATATTTGTTTGATAGAAATCGTTTACCAATATTTTATCACGATCTACTACAATACCAACATCTTCTAAACCAATGTTTTCTATATTAGATTTAATTCCAACAGCAGAAAGTAATACATCGGCTTCTAAAATTTCTTCTCCTTTTTTAGTTTTAACAACTGCTTTTACACCTTTGCCAGAAGTATCAACAGATTCAACAGAAGAGTTTGTCATTACTTTAATACCTGATTTTTTAAAAGAACGTTCAAATTGTTTTGAAACATCAATATCTTCAACAGGTACTAAATTTGGTAAAAATTCTACAATTGTTACTTCAGTTCCCATAGCATTGTAAAAATGTGCAAACTCAACTCCAATTGCACCAGAACCAACAACTATCATTTTTTTAGGTTGGGTTGGAAGTGTCATTGCTTGACGATATCCAATAACTTTTTTACCATCTTGAGGTAAGTTTGGTAATTCTCTAGAACGAGCACCTGTAGCAATAATTATATGATCTGCACTGTATTCAGTTACTTTGCCATCGGGATCTGTTACATCAACTTTTTTACCAGTTTTAATTTTTCCAAAACCGTCTATAACATCAATTTTATTTTTTTTCATTAAAAATTGAACACCTTTACTCATTCCATCAGCTACGTTTCTACTACGTTTAATTACGGCTTCAAAGTCTTTATCAATAGCTTCAGCTTTTAAACCATATTGATCTACGTGCTTTAAATAATCATACACTTGCGCACTTTTCAATAAAGCTTTTGTTGGAATACATCCCCAATTTAAACAGATTCCACCTAAGTTTTCTTTTTCAACCACACCAACTTTAAATCCAAGTTGTGAAGCTCTAATGGCTGTAACATATCCTCCTGGGCCACTTCCTATAATAAGTACGTCGTATTTCATGTGTTTTATTTTTTTAATCGTTTATTTTTATTTTTTTATTGATGCTTTTATAAAATAATTATTTTCGGAATTTAAAAGCTATATTTTATTTTTTACATTCTTTCAGGAACATTAATTCCTAATAACTTAAATGCTGATTTTATAATTTCTGAAACTTTATTTGAAAGTTGTATTCTAATAATTTTTTCATCCTGATTTTCACATCCTAAAATTGGAACTGTTTGATAAAATGAATTATATATTTTAACCAAATCATAAGTATAATTTGCAATTATTGCAGGACTATGATTTTCAGCTGCGTTCTGAATAATTTCAGGAAACAGTTGTATTTGTTTAATTAATTCACGCTCTTTTGGATCTAAATTAATTGCTGTAACTTCTTTTGAATAATCAAAAGTCGCTTTTCTCAAGATAGATTGTATTCTAGCATACGTATATTGAATAAAAGGTCCCGTATTACCAGCAAAATCAACAGATTCTTCAGGATCAAATAAAATACGTTTTTTAGGATCTACTTTTAAAATATAATATTTAAGCGCTCCTAAACCTATGGTTTTATATAAACTTTCCTTTTCTTCATTAGAATATCCTTCAAGTTTTCCTAATTCTTGAGATATTGTTCTTGCAGTATCTGTCATTTCTAACATTAAATCATCTGCATCAACAACAGTTCCTTCTCTAGATTTCATTTTTCCACTTGGTAAATCTACCATTCCGTATGATAAATGATACAAGTTTTTAGCCCAGTCAAATCCTAATTTATCTAAAATAAGAAATAAAACTTTAAAATGGTAATCTTGTTCATTTCCAACGGTATAAACCAATTCTTGTAAGTCGAAATCTTTAAAACGCTCAATAGCAGTCCCAATATCTTGAGTCATATAAACTGCAGTTCCATCGGCACGTAATACAATTTTTTCATCTAAACCTTCATCAGTCAAATCTATCCATACAGAGCCATCTTCTTTTTTATAAAAGATTTCTTTTTCTAATCCATCTGCAACTATATCTTTTCCTAGCAAGTAGGTATTACTTTCGTAATAATTTTTATCAAAATCTACACCTAATTCCTTATAAGTAATATCAAAACCATCATAAACCCATTGGTTCATAGTTTTCCATAAATCAACAACCTCTTTGTCTCCAGCTTCCCATTTCAACAACATTTGTTGCGCTTCTAATAAAATTGGCGCTTCTTTTTTAGCATCTTCTTCTGTTTTTCCTTCAGAAATTAACTGTGAAATTTCTTTTTTATATGCTTTATCAAAAGCAACATAATAATTACCAACTAGTTTATCGCCTTTTAAACCTGAGCTTTCAGGTGTTTCACCATTACCAAAGCGTAACCAGGCCAACATACTTTTACAAATATGGATACCACGATCGTTAATAATTTGAGTTTTATAAACTTGTTTTCCTGAAGCTTTAATAATTTCAGCAACAGCATAGCCTAATAAATTATTTCTAATATGACCTAAATGAAGTGGTTTGTTCGTGTTTGGCGAAGAATATTCAACCATTACAGCTTTTTCATTTTTACTAGGAGTAACTATTCCAAAATTATTAGTTTTATATATTGAATTAAAATTATTAATAAAGTAAGAATCTGCAATTTCTAAATTTAAAAAGCCCTTTACCACGTTAAAATCTGCAACTTCTGCCACATTTTCTAATAAATAGATTCCAATTCTGGTTCCAATGTCAACAGGGTTTCCTTTAACAAAGCGCAAGAAAGCAAAAACAACTATGGTAATATCACCTTTAAAATCTTTTTTAGTAGCCTGAAATTCAACAGATTGAATATCTGTATCGTAAATTTCTTTGAAAGCTTTTTTAACAGCTATTTCTAAACTATTGTGCATATTTTTTGCTAAATTATTTTGAGGTGCAAAAGTACTAAATTTCAAATTATTTTTACGATTTTATAAAATCAAATTATGTGAAAGTTCAATTATAAGTTTAATTAAAACCATACTTTATTCAACCTAGGTTTCAATTCCGCTCAGTATTCGGTTATTGAGCAGAGTCAAAATTCTAGTTTAATATAAATACGTTGAGATTTTTAATTGAGCCTAGTGAAGCTAAATCAGGTTCATATTGAGTTTTTTTAAAGCAAATTTTTAGATTTAATAATTTTAGCACTTTTATAATTAAAGGTTTAAATAGCTACTTACAGCGATAACATTTATATATTTGTCCAATGGAAGAATTTTTAAAAGAATTACCAAAATTGGCTGAAGAAAAACTTGTTGAAAACAAAAAGTATTTTCAAAAGTTGAAGAAACGTACTCCTAAAAATTTAGATGTGGTAATGCAAGATTTGCACGAAAAAGAGTTTGAAAAAACAGACTGTTTAACGTGTGGAAATTGTTGTAAAACTACAAGTCCTATATTTACAAATAAAGATATTGAGCGTATTTCTAAACATTTTAGAATGAAAGTGCTGGATTTTACAACCCAATATTTAGAACGGGATATCGATGATTTTTATGTGTTGAAAACAGCACCTTGCTCTTTTTTAGATTTGAATGATAATATGTGTATGATTTATGATGTACGCCCGAAAGCTTGTGGCGAATATCCACATACCGATAGACGGAAATTTATTCAGATTACGGACCTTACATTAAAAAATATTGAAATTTGCCCTGCTGCATATAATATTGTTGAAGCTCTTAAAATAAAATTACCCAAATAAAAAAGATATTACTAAGGTTTTAATTTAGGCAGTAGGCGTATTTTTAAATTAGCAACAATAGCAAGTAATGGTATTAATTTATTGTCCCATTCTTTTTCTTCTGCCGTATTCTTGCAAAATTCGTTTATTAAAATCCCGTTCAGCTTTTTGTAATTTTACAATTTGTTTTGCCGAAATTATATTAGATAGTTCTTTGACCATTTTAATTTTTGTTTCATAAATTTCTTTTTCAAAAACTAAAGATTGGTTAATAATTTCTTGTGCATTAGCCTCTGAAATGTTTTCTACACCACCTGCCGCTTTAATTTCACGCATTTTACCACCTTCAATTTTAAATTTTAACTCTTGAAGTTGATTAGAATATTGGTTATAAACAGGCCAAAATTTTTCAGCTTCTTTTGGTTTTAAAACAATGGCATCTGTAATAAATGCAGTTTTTAAGAGCGTAATTTTTTGTCTATTCATTTTCTGACTAACTACAGAACTTGAACTTAGAAATAAAAGGAATGTTATAAATAGTAATTTTTTCATTTTAATAATATTTAATTTTCTATAATCAATGTTTCCAAATCATTTTCGTTTAAATAATTTAAAACATCACTATCTGATAATGTAGATATATAGTTAGTGTCTTCTAAAGTTACTTCTGGAAAAATACTTGCTAAACTTTCAGCATCATAGTTAATATTTCCGCTTTCAATAAATTCTTCAATTTCTGAAGTTGCTAAAGTTTCAAAAGTGATATTGTTTGACGTGCTGTTTAAAATAAAAATAATTAGAAAAGAAGCAGCAATTGCAATTGGAGCAACATATTTTGAAATCTTTTTAAGGGTTCTTACTTTTGAAGTCTCTTTAACTTTATTTAAAACTTGATCTTCCAGCGTTTCAAAATAACCTTCTGGAATTGAATTTGTAACTTCATTTTGAAAAGTTTGGGCTTTAAGTTTTGTAACTGCAAGGTCTTCAACAGTCTCAAAATAAGTATCAGGCGTTTTATAAATTGTTTTATCTATGTTTATTTTCGAAGCATTAATTTCAGCAAATACACCATCTTCAACTGTATTAAAATACGCATCAGGCACATTAAAACCGTGGTTTTTATGAGCTATTTTACTTAGTATTGGTGCCATTATATGTACTTCTTTTTTATTCATTGCTATAAGTTAGACTTTCTTTATTCTTTAAGGTTTAATGGTTTTTTAAGAATTCTTCAATTTTTTTTACCGCGTGAAAATAGGACGCTTTTAATGCTCCAACTGATGTGTCTAAAATTTCGGACATATCTTTGTATTTCATTTCATCAAAGTATTTCATGTTAAATACCAATTGCTGTTTGTGTGGCAGTGTAATTATTGCTTTTTGAAGTAAAAGTTGAATTTCATCACCCGTAAAATCGATATCATTATTTAAATTTTGAACAGTGTTTATTTGTAATTCGCTTAAATCTACTTGTTGTTTTGCAGCTTTTTTATTGATAAATGTTATGGCTTCATTGGTTGCAATTCGGTACATCCAAGAATATAATTTACTTTCTTCTTTAAAAGAATGAATGTTTTTAAAAACTTTAATGAAAGTATTTTGAAGTACATCATCAGCATCATCGTGTATATATACAATTTTTCGAATATGCCAATATAAACGTTCTTTATATAAAGACATTAATTTTCGAAAAGCTTGTTCTTGAGTTTTTTTATCTTTTAGTTGCGAAACTAATAATGCTTCATTGTTCACTTATGAATATTTCTTATTTGACATTTAAAATTGAGAAAGGTTTAATTGATGACCAAAATAAAATTATTTTTTCAAAAATCTTCTTCTAGAATAGCCGAATAAACGTTCACTTTTAATTGTTTCAGCAATTCCTTTAGGAAGCATTTCTTCCCAACCATGCTCTCCATTAGAAATCATATCTAGCACTTTTTTAGAGAAAACTTCTAAAATTTCAGGATCAAAATCTTCAATATCTATAACTTTCCCGTTGTATTTAAAGAATTTGTACAATTCTTTCATCCGTGGATGCACTTTAAGATTTTCGCTAGTTTTAATTTCTCCTGTACGTTGATCTTTAAGAGGGTACAGGTAAACTTTTAAATCTTTAAAGAAAAGTTTTCCGAATGCTTCTAAAATACCACCGCTTAAATTACGGTAATATTTTTCATCAAATATTTGTACAAAACTGTAAACACCCATTGCTAAAGCAATTCTTTCTTTTGTAAATTCAGAGAAATATTCAACTAATTTATAATATTCCTGAAAATCTGTAATCATTACATTTTGACCTAATGAACAAAGTAATTCAGCTCTGTCTAAGAAATCTCTTTCATCAATTTCACCTTCGGAACTTAAATTTGTGAGGGTAATTTCAAAAATAATTTTAGCATTTTCTTCCTTAACTTTACTCTCATTTATAAACATTTGTTGCGCCAACTTATACATGTCCATATTTACTTTTGTAACAGGTCTAAAACTACCTCTTAGCGCTAAAATATTTGCTCTGTATAATTGTTGTGCAGGTAATAAGTTGTTACCATCAGGCCCAAACATTACAGCATTTGTCATACCATTTTTCACTAATAGTAAGCTCATTAATCTGTTGTCTACATAAGAAAAACGAGGCCCAGAAAAATTAATCATATCAATTTCTAGCTGTACTTTATGTAAATTATCGTAGAGAGATTTTAATAATTCTTTAGGCTTATCATTTAAATAAAAAGCCCCATAAATTAAATTAACACCTAAAATACCAAGAGTTTCTTGTTGTAATTTGGCATCAGTTTCTTTAAACCTAACGTGTAATATAATTTCACTATAATCTTCTAAAGGATCTAATTGAAACTTAATTCCAACCCAACCATGACCTTTAAATTTTTTAACAAAATCTATAGTAGTTACTGTATTGGCATACGTAAAAAATATATTGTCAGGATGTGTTTTTCTGCTTAACCGTTCTTCAATTACTTCAATTTCATAGGTTAACATTTTTTTTAGACGATTTTCTGTAACGTAGCGTCCATCTTCTTCAATTCCATAAATGGCATCAGAAAAATCTTTATCATAAGCGCTCATAGCTTTTGCTATTGTACCGGAAGCGCCGCCGGCTCTAAAAAAATGACGTACAGTTTCTTGCCCAGCTCCAATTTCTGCAAAGGTCCCGTACGTACGTTTATTTAAATTAACTTTTAAAGCTTTTGCCTTACTGGATTTTACCTCGTTAATTTCTATATCACCTTTTAAAATTAAAGCCATTATCTTTTTTCTTTTTTGCAAAAGTATGAAATAAATTTGGCTCAAAAAAAATAGGGTAACAGTTTAATTGCTACCCTATTTTAATATATTCAAATTATAGTTACATATTTTTAAGTTCAGAAACTAGTTTAGTTAGTGCAGCTTTTGCATCACCAAAAAGCATTGAAGTTTTTTGATTGTAGAATAATTCGTTTTCGATACCTGCATAACCAGGTTTCATACTACGTTTATTTACAATAATATGTTTTGCATTTTCAACATCTAAAATTGGCATTCCATAAATTGGACTAGAAGGGTCATTATGCGCAGCTGGATTAACAACATCATTCGCTCCAACAACAAAAACAACATCGGTGCTTTTGAATTCTGGATTTACATCTTCCATTTCAACTAATTTGTCATAATCAACATTAGTTTCTGCTAATAAAACATTCATATGACCTGGCATACGACCAGCTACAGGATGAATTGCATATTTAACATCAATGCCTTTGCTTTCCAATAATTGTTCTAATTCGTGAATAATATGTTGGGCTTGTGCAACCGCCAAACCATACCCTGGAACGATAATAACTTTGTTAGAGTAGTTCATTAATATAGCAACATCACTAGGTGAAGCTTCTTTAATATTTCCTTGAATTTTACTTCCTTCACTAGCAACGGCAGCACTTCCTTCTCCGAAAGCACCAAAAATAACATTAGAAAGAGGTCTATTCATTGCTTTACACATTGCAAGTGTTAAAATTGTACCTGCAGAACCTACTAAAATACCCCCTGTAAGCATTACCATATTTCCGTATAAGAAACCACCAAAAGCAGCAGCTAAACCAGTAAATGAGTTTAACAATGAAATAACAACAGGCATATCTGCACCACCAATTGGTAATACAAATAAAACACCATAAGCCAAGGCTGCAAAGAAAAGTAAGTATAAGAATAATACACTACTAGATCCACTAATTACCATATAAACACCGAAACCAAGTATAGCAATTAAAAACACATTATTTAACATGTTATATTTTGGTAATCTGATTGGTTTATTCATAGTCCCATTTAATTTTG
The DNA here is from genome assembly GCA_965367745.1 of uncultured Flavobacteriaceae bacterium. Taxonomy (GTDB): domain Bacteria; phylum Bacteroidota; class Bacteroidia; order Flavobacteriales; family Flavobacteriaceae; genus Lutibacter. Next base: position 19,703 of record CBDUKG010000044.1, read on the forward strand.
CCCAAGCAATCATACTTCCCGAAAATGAAATACTACCGATAATCATTCCAGCAATAATGGTTAAAATTGATAGCTGATCTCCAATATAATGATGAAATTCAATCAATCCAATTAGTGCAGCACTTGCTCCACCCATACCATTAAAAAGAGAAACTAATTCTGGCATTTTGGTCATTCCAACTTTTTTAGCAACCATCCAACCAATTACGGTTCCAATTAAAATTGCTATTCCAATTAGAATGTAAATAATAGAGGCTACTTCACCTTGGTATAAAAAGATTGTACCAATAATTGCCAATGTCATACCAGCTGCAGCGATTAAATTACCTTTTCTTGCCGTTTCTGGATGTCCAAGCATTTTTAAACCTAGTATATAAGTTACTGATGCTATTAAATAAATAAATTCTAGACTAAATATATATTCCATTATTTTTTCTT
>CBDUKG010000045.1:0-19891 GCA_965367745.1 uncultured Flavobacteriaceae bacterium
TACGATTTTGATCAAGTAGAATATAGAATTAGAGCAATGGATTTTGATCAACAAAGTTTTGAAGGTAATTTAAAAGTGTATTTCCCTCAATATTTTAAAGAAAATTACCCGTTTGTAAAAATGGTTTCCGACAATTTACAAAATGAATCTGTAGAACAATACAAAAAAGAAGAACGTTCTGCAATTGCAAGAAGATTAAGAGGTTCTCAAGAACGGATCAGCGATTTATTAGCTTGTATGAAAAATGATAAGATTTCTACTCCAAAAAAAATCGAACAGCTAAAAATGGATCTTTATGACTATACCTTAGATATGGATTTTAAAAAGTGCAATACTATGGGAGAAATCTTAAAAGTTGCTTTTGATTTTGTTACCAGAAATTACGAAAATGTAAATACGTATATTATTCGTTAAAAGTCTAAAAGTCTAAAAGATGAAAGGTTCAAAGTTGTAAAGAGAAAAAGTCTGAAAGTTAGAAGGTTTACAGCCTACCGCCTAAAGCTATTTCATGTTAATAATTATCAAAATCAATATTATCTAAGTCTTCAAAATTACTTTCATCATCAAAAGCGTCGTAATCATCTTTTTCAGTGTCTTCACCTATAAATTGTTTTTCTGGAGCTTCGTCTGGTGTATTTCCAAAAGAAAGTGCAATTAGTGGTAAGTCTTCATTAATTTCATCAATAATCTCAGTTAACTCCACAAAGAAAGTCCACATAGAAAAGAAATCATAAATATAAATAAGTTTATCACCTTCCTTTTTTAAAACCATTGAAGTTATGCAATTTGTCATAGAAAAAGAGTTTTCCTCTTCAGACATATCAAATAAAGGAATTTCTTCACCTTGTTCCCATGTATCGTCTGTAAGATAAAAAGAAGCCATTTCTTGCCCTTTAAATCCAAACGATTTTGCTATAATAAAGTGTAATTCTTCTAAATTAATAGTTTCATTTACAATAATGTCTCTAAAAACATCTTGCTCAACATCTAATATCACCCTAATTCTATATGCCATTATATACTGTACAATTTATTTGCAAAGGTAGTATTTAAAGTTTTAATTCTTATTTTTACCATTCTAATTTTTTTAATTATGAATACTACCGAAGAAGCTTTAAATAAATTAAAAGTTTTAAATAAGATGTGTGAAAACACCTTAAACGAAACTCTAAATATAAAATATATTGATCTCGGCGAAGATTTTTTAGTTGCGAGAATGCCCGTAGATTCGAGAGTACACCAACCAGATGGAATTTTAAATGGTGGCGCAACTATGGCTTTGGCAGAAAGTGTTGGGAGTCCAACATCAATGTTAGCAATTGACATGGAAAAATATAGTGTGCGTGGGATTGAGTTTTCTGCAAATCATTTGCGAAGTGTAAAAAAAGGGTTTGTTACCGCTACGGCAAAAATTATTCATAAAGGAAAAACAATACATTTGGTTGAAATTAAGATTGAAGATGATAGAGGTAGAGTGATTTCTATTTGTAAAATAACCAATTATATTTTAGCCAAAAAATAATTTATGAATAAAAAAATAAAGAAAATTTTAAAGATTTTTGGCATTGTTTTATTGATTTTATGTAGTGTTTTAATAGTACTGTTTTACCTTTTTTCAATTCCAAAATCAAATAAAAACATTTTAGAAGATTTTTCAGAAAATAATACAGAAGTTTTTATTAGAAATAAAACATTTAAAAGTTTTAGATACCGCGTTGTAGCTACTCAAAAAGTAATTGATACATCAAAAATAACGTTGGTTTTTATCCACGGTGCAATTGGTACATCAACAGATTTTAAGAAGTATATGTTTGATAAAGAATTAAATTCAAAAGCTAATTTAATTTCTTATGATAGAGTTGGTTATGGAATTCATCAAACTGGAAATACTCAGGGATCCATAGCGTTTGAAACTGCGTTGTTAGAAGATTTAGTAGTCGATTTAGACGCATCAAAAATAATTTTAGTAGGTTATTCTTACGGAGGTCCAATTGCATTAGCATCTAAAAAAAAGTATAAAAAAATAATATTATTAGCTCCAGCATTATATTCAAAATCCGAAAAGATGCCTTGGGCATTAAATTTATATTCTTGGGAAGCTACAAGATGGTTAGTTCCTAAAGTATGGAAAGCAGCTTCAAAAGAAAAATTATCACATATAGATGATTTACAGAAATTTGAAAATAATTGGAACACGAATCCTTCTGATGTTATTAGTATTCACGGAACAAAAGATGGCATAGTTCCTTATGAAAATTCATTACTTTTAAAAGAAAGTTTTCTTAAACAAAAATTTGAATTACTAACTTTGGAAAATACAGGACATGGGTTAGTTTGGACTCATTTCAGCGAAATAAAAAATAGTTTAATACAACAATTAAATTAATGGACTTAGGCAACAATAGTGATACTTTTTTTGAAAAAATTAGTGAAGTGTACAACACCAATTTGCCTTTTGTTGTTTACAGAAAACCAAACGACACTAAGATAATTGCATTATGTCAAGATTCATCAGCACTTTATACATTAAAATCTTTTGAAGAAAGCGGTTTTATTTTTTCACCTTTTAATAAAAATGAATCTAAAATACTGTTTCCTGCGGATAACTGTAATAAGGTTTTTGCGACTATAGAAAAGGATTTCAATGTTTCTAATATAGAATCAAAATTTAGAGTTGATAAAAACTTAGAAGCGAAGAAACTGCACATATTAATAGTACAAGATGCAATAGATTTTATAAATACGAAACAAGCAAAAAAAATAGTTTTATCAAGAAAAGAGAAAGTTTTTTGTAATAAGATTGAAGTATTTAATGTGCTAAAAAAAATGCTAAATAATTATAAAAATGCCTTTGTTTATTTATGGTTCCATCCGAAGGTTGGTTTGTGGATGGGAGCAACTCCTGAGCGCTTGATAAGTATTGATAAACAACTCAATTTAAAAACGATGGCACTTGCAGGAACACAAAAATTTAATGGAACGCTGCAAGTAAAATGGAAAGAAAAAGAATTGCTAGAACAACAATATGTAACAGAGTATATCTTAGAGAAAATAAAAGATAAAACTACCAAAATAGAAGCCAAAGGTCCTAATACAACAAAAGCAGGAAGCTTATTGCATTTACGAACAGATATTTCTGCAACTTTAAAAGCACCAAACCTATTGGGTAATTTAATTAATGCTTTACATCCAACACCTGCAATTTGCGGAATTCCTCAAAATATAGCTACAGATTTTATTTTGAAAAACGAAGACTATAATAGGGCATTTTATTCGGGATATTTAGGAGAGTTAAACATAAATAATGCTACCAATTTATTTGTAAACTTAAGATGCATGCAAATTAAAGAAAACAAGGCAACACTTTATATTGGAGGCGGTATTACAAATAAAAGTATCGCAGAAAATGAATGGGATGAAACCGTTGCAAAAGCTGAGATAATGAAACTAGTTTTGTAAAACAAGAAACACTAAATTTAAAGTATTTTGTACGGCATTTATATTCTAAATATATTGTGGGGTAACATATTAGAATAGCTTCCATCAATTAATTTCAAATAATTCAACTAAAAACTTAGCATTTCATTGTTTTATAATTTATAAGTTACATTGAGCTTTCTCAATTTATAATGATAATAATCAAGAAAGTATCTTGTTTTATTTCATAAAAAATCACAATAACTTTATGTACCTTTGCACTTTTAAAAAACCTAAAATTAAATGCCACAATTTCCTAAAAACGAATTGGCTCAAATTGTTATAGCATCTTGTATTGCAAATGGAGTTGAACATGTTGTAATTTCTCCAGGTTCTAGAAATGCGCCGTTAACTATAGGTTTTACAAATTCTTCTGCTATTAAAACATATAGTATTGTTGATGAGCGCTGTGCGGCATTTTTTGCAATGGGAATTGCACAACAACTACAAAAACCTGTTGCAATTGTTTGTACTTCGGGTTCTGCACTTCTAAATTATTATCCGGCAATTGCAGAAGCTTTTTATAGTAATATTCCGTTGGTGGTTATTTCAGCAGATAGACCTGTGCATTTAATTGATATTGGAGATGGACAAACAATACGTCAAGAACACGTTTTTGAAAATCATATTTTGGCGTCTATTAGTTTAAATGAAGAATTAAATATTGATGGTTCTATTAAAGAAATGATAGATGAAACTTTAAAAATCTCATTTCTACAAAAAGGACCTGTACATATTAATGTACCTTTTGATGAGCCTTTGTACGAAACAACAAATAAATTAATACATTTTGAACCAATTTTAAATGATTTTGAAGAAACTCCTTTAGATGTAGATTATTTAGAAAAATTTGCCGCAATTTGGAATACTTCAAAAAGAAAAATGGTTTTGGTGGGTGCTAATTATCCAAGTGAACTACTGCAAATTCAATTGGAACATTTAACTAAAGATCCATCGGTGCTGGTATTGATAGAAAATACCGCAAATGTTTCAAATTCAAAATTTATTAATAGTATAGATAAATTAATTTTTCCTTTAGAAGATGACGAATTATCACATTTTCAACCAGATATTTTATTAAGTTTAGGAGGTTTAATTGTTTCAAAAAAAATAAAACAACATCTTAGAAAATTGAAGCCGAAACATCATTGGCATATTGATTCTATAAAGGCATTTGACACTTTTTTTAGTTTAAATCATCATTTTAAAATTTCACCAGAATTATTTTTTAGTCAGTTTTTCTTTTTAACCAAACCTTTAGAAAGTGATTATCAAGAATTTTGGCTTCATAAAAAGGCAAAGCGTTTAAGAAATCATGAAAAATTTATTTCTGATTGTAATTTTTCAGATTTAAAAGTTATTGATACCGTTTTAAAATCTATTCCAGCAAATACACAATTGCAAATTGGAAATAGTTCAATAATACGATATACCCAATTATTTGATATTAATAAAACGCTACCTGTATTTTGCAATAGAGGAACTAGTGGAATTGATGGAAGTACAAGTACTGCTATTGGAGCTGCAACTGCTGTAAAAGAAAACGCGCTTTTTATTACAGGAGATATTAGCTTTTTTTACGATAGCAATGCACTATGGAATAAGTATATTCCGAAAAATTTCAGAATTATTTTAATTAATAATAATGGAGGGGGAATTTTTAGATTTATTCCTGGACCAAAAGAATCTAGTGCCTTGGATTATTTTGAAGCACCGCACAATTTAACCGCAGAACATTTATGTAAAATGTATAATTTTGATTATACGACTGCTGCGAATGAAGATGAATTAGAGAAGGAGCTTAACGGTTTTTATAATGAATGTGAAACTCCTAAATTATTAGAGGTTTTTACACCAAGAGAAGAAAATGATTTAATATTAAAAGCATATTTCAACAATTTAAAATAAAAATATTATGGATTTAAAAATAGGAGAAAAAGTAGATTTAATTGTTGTAAGAAATATAGCAATAGGATTTACAGTTTTAGTAAATGAAGAATTTGAAGGAATGCTTTATAAAAATGAACTGTACCAAAAAATTGAAGAAGGTCAAAAATTGGTTGGATTTATAAAGAAAATACGAGACGACGAAAAATTAGATATTAGTTTACAGGCAGTTGGTTTTAAGCATACGATTGTTAAAAATGAAATTGCAATTTTAAATGCTTTAAGACAAAATGATGGCGCTTTGGCTTTACATGACAAAAGCGATCCTAATGATATAAAACATCAATTAGGAATGAGTAAAAAGGCTTTTAAAAGTGCTATTGGAGGTTTGTTCCGTCAGAAGTTAATTGTTATTTCTGAAGAAGGAATTAAGTTTGTATAACTATATATTTAATAAAAAAGCATTCTAAAATATATTTTAGAATGCTTTTTTGTGTTTATAAAGAATGTTAAATTTTTAATCCACTTTTTAAGTCGTTACTTAATGCGGTTTTATGCACTAAAACAGAGATTGTTTTAAGTCTAAAAAAGGCTTTACTCATATAAATATAGCCATTGTTTCCAATTTTTTCAACGTTATTTCCCCAAGAGTTTTTTACTTTGTAATACTCAGTTCCATTTTGGTCTTTTACAATACCAATAATGTGCATTAGATGATCATCCGTGGTATTGTAGTTTTCAAATTCTTGTTGTCTAAATTCTGGAGTAATTGTATTTTCTTCAACAATATATGTTAAGCATTTTTCTTGATCATCTAATTTTTTTGGAATTACAGCAACACCAAATTTTGAAGAAAACGTTTTTTCAGAAACATCACAATCTAATGCAATAGTATAACCTTGTTGTAAGGCATTGTCTGTTTCTAAAACTAGCTTATCTAAAGTAATGTTATAAAAAAGCCCGTTTGAAAAATTATCAGGAATATTTAATACAAAACTTGAATTGTAAGGTTGGTGTTTAAATGAAGTTAAAGTAACATAATCTGATGCTTGTATATTGGTTTTTATTAAAAAAGTTTGTGGGTCATAGGTCATTCCTTCAAAATAAAAATCTTCTGGTATTTTCCCTAAATGAATATCTAAAATAGAATCTACAGAAGTTCTCCAATTTGGATAAGGAGAATCTTTATCATCTTTTATATATGCATCTAAAACAATTTTTAATTCAGGAACTATTTTAGAATGGTCATGTTTTAAGGCCTCATTTTGAAGTCCAGAATAAGCACTTTCAGGAACTAATCCATTTATTGCAATTGAGTTAAAAACATCATGTGCTAAACCACCTTCGCTAAACTGAATTTTACCTTGGCGCATTACATAATTCCAAGCTTTATTAATGTAAGTGTGTCTAACATTATACATTTCAGAAATATCAATCATTTCGCCAGAAGTTCTGTAGATTTCAGATTCTAAAAAGGAAGAAGCTGCATAGCTCCAGCAAGTTCCAGTATTGCCTTGACTTTTTACTGCAGAAGCTTCAATATCTACAATTGGAGTAAATTCATATTTTTGTTCGGTTGGTAATTTTACGTTTACAACATTGTCTTCTTGTGCATAAAAAAATGTAGTTGTAATTAGCAGGATTAGGGTTAAATAAATGTTTCTCATCAGTTAATTATTTGGGTTTTGTTCAATATACATACCATCTCTTTTTTGAAGTACGCGTTCAATATTTTCATAATAACCATCGGAGTTTGGATCTCCTTCTGGCAATTTCATATAGCCATTTTTGTAATATCTTAATGCCATTTTATATTTTTTACCAGTTTCGTAATAGCGTCCGATATAATAATCTCCAATGGGAGATTCTTTATATAATTTATTAATCATTTCGCCAAAATTTTTTAAATAATCTCCATTTTCTTTATCTAAAATAATGGCTTCTACTGCAAAGATATCCTTTTCTCTAATTTTTAGATTACTTCCAAACAGATATTCTATTTCTACATATTTATTTTCTAAATATGCAATGGCATCAGCCGGAGAGAGATTTTTAACATTGTTTTCAAACTCATCTTCTGAAATAGATGAATACATTTCAAAAATAAAAGCGAGCGCACTTGGAACAGATTGCCCAATTGCAGCTACTTTTGAACTATTTTCAAAGGCGTCATATTTATATTTAAATTTAACATTATTTACACCTTTTAAAATAGTGTCTGTATCTTTTATAATTTGTTCTTTTTCTTTGGTATTATCTTTATTGTTTGATAGGTAATAATAAATGTTTTCGTCTTTTATACTTGTTGTTTTTTGATGCAATAAAACAGGAATATCTAATGCATAATACGGACTTATATTTATAAATGCATTAAAAGTAGCATATTGCTCAATTAAAAAATAATTGGTAAAATTTGCAGTTAAAGTGTTACCTACAATAGTTTTAAATGGTGAAATTCGATAATTTTCTTCTAAATAATCGATTAATTCAATTTTAATAAACTGATAAAATGCCTCACCTTCTGGTGTTGGTAAACTATTTCCTTCTTGATAGGAGCAATCTTGGTATCTTTCACCGTTGTAATTTTGGTTAACCCCCACAATAATTTGCTCTGGAGCTTTGTCTTTAGAGGCAAATAAAATGGAATTTCCTACATACATATCAAACAAGTATTCTGCATCAAGAACAATTGTTAAGGGATATTGTTTAGAAGTTTCTATTGTATAACTTGGTGGAACATAAATTTTTAAATACCGATCGTTTTGAAGTATCTCCGAATTAAATTTTTTAGTTTCAATATTTTGAGAAAAAAGGATTGTACTACTTAATATTATTAAAATTGATAAAAGATTTTTTTTCATGTGTTTATAATTTTTTAAAAACCGAAACCGAGTCCTAAATTAAAATAAGCACCATCTTTAGAATTAAAAACAGTAACATTTAAATTAACTAAATCTGCAGCAACTAACCAAAATCCACCTCCATAAGATGTTTTCCAATCGTTAGATTTTTCATTTTTAAGCCAAACTCTACCATAATCAAACCCAGTAAAAACGCCTAATTGTAAAGGTACTAATTCTGTTTTAACATTTCGCAACGTAAATCTCAGATCGCTATTCTGGTAAAAAGAGCTGTTTCCAGTAAAACGTTGATTTCTATAACCACGTAAACCGTCGAGTCCACCAATACTTGCTGCATTATAAAACTCAAAATTAGTACCAATTATTATGTTGCTCTTTAATTTTGATGCTAGAACTATAGAACCTTTCGAGTTTAATTTATAATTAATACCAAATGAAGGTGTTATAAACGCATGATTTTCTTTATTGTTTTTTATATTGCTTTTCCAACCAGAGGCTAAAGAAAAACGCATTCCAAGAGTAGGAAATACTTTGTTGTCGTAGTTTTCGAAATTGTAAGCTATTTTTAAACCAGCAAAGTTTTTTCTTTTATCTAAAGTATAATCAAGTGTGTTTATAAACCTATTGTCAGTGCCTTCAATTTCATTGCTTTCAAATGTGGCTCCTAATTTTAGAGTTGCTCCAAAACGACCTTTCCATTTTAAAGTAGGCGCCATGGCATAAGTACTAAAGCGAACTCTGTGGTAATCTTCTCCAAAATCATCTTCAAAATTTGTGGTTTCATTACCATATCCAAAATGATTGATGCTGTAGTTTGAACTTGTGAATTTAGACTCAACTAAAAAATTCCAATTTGTAAATAAATTTGCAAATTCGGCATTGTATTCAATATCAAATCCTTTATTTACGAAATAATAACTGGCATTTAAAGTGTGTAATTGTGTAAAAGGGTTTCTTTCAAAACCGTATACTGTGAAAATATTTTTAACTCCTATTTTAACGCCATCATCTGGGTTAGAACCAATAGAAGGAATGAGCTGATTTTGACTATATTTTATTTTTTTATAATTGTAAGTGTTCGTTTTGTAGTTGTTTGTAAGTTTTGTTTTTCCATTGTTTTTGGTAAAGGTGTTTTTCTTTGTTTTATAGTCATAAACTGTAACTTTTTTACCGTTTTCTATAATATACTCGTCGTTGTTTTGGCCTCCAACAATTCTTAAAGGAATTACATCTTTTTTTAAACCAGTAACATTAAAAACATCTTTATCGTCTAAACCATACACCCAAATTTCTTTAGTTTCTTTTTTTGAATAGTGTTTTTTAGAAATTTCACTTCCCCTTTTATTGTTTTTTATATTGTAAATTTTTACTGAAGTTACTCCATTGTTTAACCGTTCAATATCAAACCAATTATCTTTATCGGTTCCTGTAATAACAGCGAATTTAGCTAAGTGTTTGTAATATATTTTACCAATTTCATCTAGTTGTTGAAGTCTTCCTTTTAACTTAGTTTTAATATCTGAAATAGTTTCATCATTTACTTCATCTGGTACATTATTAAATGCTTTTTCTATAACTTCTGAAGTTAGGTTTTGTTGAATATATTTAATTTGGGTTTCCCAATTTTTATAAGTTGAAGTCTTAAGTAATGCCATATCTAACGGATATGGTTCTAAATTAAACCATTTTACGCTTCTAATATCTTCATCATAAACTTGCATTAACTTTAAAGCGGGAATAGCACGTGTAAGAAAACCGAGTACAAACCCATCATTTTTAGAAAATGCTTGATCTCTATCTCTTGGTACTGGTTTGTATATATTCTTATTTCCATCTTCAAATTCTGCCCAGCGCCATTGATCTTCATGTCTGTCCCAATCTCCTATAAGCATATCAAATAAGCGGGTTCTTATATATGCATCTTCATCTAAAATATTGTTGTCAGTTTTTCTTATTTTTTTTAATAAATCATCGGTACTAATTAATTCGTTTGAATATCCAAAACTGGCAACTTTACCGTGCCCAGAAGTGGCTCTTTCTTCAATCATATAGAGTTCATCACCAAAATCAGAATTAAAATGTTTTAGCGCGTTTTGTTTTGGTACATAATACAAGATTGGATTTGCATGAAGAATATCAACAGCACTTGCCAAATCACCAATTACAAAAGGTGTGTATGGATGTGCAGTTGTGTAAATATCAAGCAACAGACTTTCTGTATAGGTATTGTCAAATTGGCCTTCAACATATTGATCTTTAAACGCAACAGCTTGTATATATTGAGTGGCGCTTTTTCGCAATGCTCTCATTACATATTCGCTACCGTTTTTATCTTCTAGCCGTAGTGATTTCGATTGGTTGCCTCCACCTTTTCTAATTGGAGTTAAGCCACCCATTAAGGTATCTAATGACACTGTTTTTGCATTTATTTTAGTGCCATAATATTTTCTGTAATGATCTCCCCAAAAAAGTTTAAACACTCCATTCTTAGTAATTTCTTCCTTACTGTAAATAGAGGCTTTTTTATACGCTGGAAAACTCTCAGGATATGTTGTAGGTTGTTTTTTTACATCAGGCTCAAAAATTTCAGTACTGTAAATTAAATCTTGTTTATTTAATATTTCATTATAGAAAAATACTTGTGAAGCCCCGTTTTTATATACTTCAACTTTTGCATACCCCAAACCACCAAAAGAAAATTTACTACCATTAATTGTTCTCACAGGGTTTATTTTAGAACCACCACCACTAATAATTTGAGGTTTATTATCTTTTACTATGTACTGTAAATTATGCTCGTGTCCTGAAACAAATATAGCTTTTGGTGCTTTTTGTGAAATGGTAACAATTCTTTTTTTGAGTTCTAAATACAAAGGGTTGTTCATGTCTTGAGGTGAAATACCACTTGTTTTTCTCAATACATTTGCAACTGATCCTAAAATAGGTAAAGGAATTTTATTATGAACAGGATAAAGTTGCTGTTTTAAAGAAGATTGTCCGCCATGGTTTCCATTTGAAAACATAGGATGGTGCAATGCTATTAATACCGTTTTAGTTGCATTCTTTTTTATTAAACCTTCAAATTCATCAAAAAATTTATCTCTAGTTTTTATTTCACAATCATCATTCATTGTTGGGTTTTTATTCCAATCCTCTAAATACCACTGCGTATCAACAATCAACAATACAATATCATCTGAAATATTAATTTTTTCAAGCGGACAACCATTTTTAGGAAGAAATGAATTTTTTCGCAATTTTTTAGTAATGTAATCTTGCTGACGTTTTAAACCTTTTACACCAGCTGAATAGTAATCGTGATTTCCTGGAATAAAAATAGTAGCTCCTTTAAAGTCTTTAACAATGTCAATTTGTGCTTTTAATCTATGCTCGGATATTTTCCTGTTAGGATGCTCTTTTTTGGGCATTCCTTTCTCATAAATATTATCACCTAAAAATAAGACAGTTGACTTTTTTGAAGCCTCTTTTAATTCGTTTTTTAAAATTTCTAAATGATCTAATGGTTCGTTGAGGTTAGCGTTTCCAGCATCGCCAATTAAATAAAAAGTATGCTCAATTTCAGTATCAGGTTTTTCGAAATCTGCTTTCCAGTTTTCTTCGTTATTTTTATAATTTACCTTATAAGTTGCACAGCTATAAAGGGTTAATATAATAATAGTTAATGTAATAAATTTTAAAAAAACGTGTTTCATGTGTTTATATTACTTTTTAAAAGGTCTAATTTCGATTGCGCTCAGCACAAACTTACTGGTCGCTATTTGTTATTAAATCAAATAACAAATTTTTTAACATGCTCGTTTTCTATAAGGTATAGCCAATAAATTCTAAATGTACAAAAAAACATGTATTTTTGAATAAAATAGTTTTACAGATGCTAGACAACAAATTATTTATTGAAGTAAGAAAATTTATTTTTGAAAGTTTTAAAAAGGAACTTCCTTCACAAATAGTATATCATAATTTTACACACACCGAAGAAGTGGTGAATGCTGCTATAGAAATTGGACAAGCAGAAAATATTTCAGAAAAAGATTTAGAAGTTTTATTATTAGCAACCTGGTTTCATGATATTGGTTTTATAAAAAATGTAGAAAACCACGAAGAAAGTAGTAAGGAAATTGCGACAAACTACTTAAAGGAGATTAACTATCCTGAGGATTTAATAGTGAAAATTTGTAAAATTATAGATGCTACAAAAATGCCACAGAAACCAACATCTTTGTTGGAGAAAATAATTTGCGATGCCGATTTATATCATCTAGGAACTGATAATTTTAAAGAGAAATCTAATTTATTACGAAGCGAATGGGAAAGTTGTAATAATAAAGTATTTACTGATATTGAGTGGATTGAGCAGAATGAAATTTTTATTCGTAATCATACCTATTTTACAGATTATGCTTTTAAAAAACTAAATAACCAGAAAACACAAAATTGGTTAAGAGCTAAAAAAGATGTAAAAAAAGCGATTTCAAAAAAAGTTGAACTTGAAGAAAAACAACGCTTAAAAACAGCCGACTTAAAAAGAAAACAAGAAAAAGCTGATAGACCCGAGAGAGGAATTGAAACAATGTTTCGAGTTACACTTAAAAATCATATAAAACTAAGTGATATTGCAGATACAAAAGCAAATATTTTATTATCTGTGAGTGCAATTATTTTGTCAATAGCACTTTCTACATTGTTTCCAAAATTAGACAAACCCAGTAATTATTATTTAATTTATCCAACATTATTTTTTCTTTTTATAACGGTTGTTACTATGGTATTCAGTATTTTATCTACAAGGCCAAAAGTAACTTCAGGAAAGTTTACAAAGGAAGATGTAGCTCAAAAAAAGGTTAATTTATTATTTTTCGGAAATTTTCATAAAATGCCTTTAGAAGAATTTCAAGAAGGAATGCAAGAAATGATGAAGGATCGCGATTACTTATATAAATCTTTAATGAAAGACTTATATTTTTTAGGGTTGGTTTTGGAAAAAAAATACAAACTTTTAAGAATTGCCTATACTATCTTTATGGTGGGTATTATTGTTTCAGTAATAGCTTTTGTAATAGCTTTTGAATTAATGAAAAATGGTTAATTTTTGTTATTTATAACATCCATTATTGCTTTTAAAGAAATATCACTTTCAGTATTTGTTTTGAAATTTATACTAACTCTAAGAGCTTTTAAACCTGAAATTCCTTGTAGGTTTTCCAGTTCTAAATGTTCAACTTCATCTAATAAGAAATTATTAGATTGTAAATATTTAATATGCTTCAAATATCCGTGCATATCTTTTTGCTGACTATAAACAATAGCAATTTTACCTGGTTGGGTTAATCTTTCGTTGGTGTTTTTAATATTTACCTTATCAATTCGTTTTTTAATAATCTCGTAACGAATATTGTATGCGCCATCTACATCAAATTTTTTCTCATCCATTCTAAATTTAATGGCTAACGGATTGCTATGTACCAAAATTAATGAGGCAATTTCTAAAGGATATTCCAACACATTTTTTAACTCATGTGCTTTGCGTTCTACCTCACACGTCATTTGCAATTGCCAAAGACGTAAATTCTCTAAGTATAACGTATTGTATTTGTGGTTTTTAACCAATGATTGACCAATATACATATTATGGTCAATTCCATCGGTTTTGTAACGTTCAAAATAATGAGGAAACATTGCCTGAGCTTCTTCTTGCTTTGCATCAATAAAACTAGCCAAAGTTTCATTTAGCTTATTTACACTTTCATCGTATTTTTTTCTTTCATCATATATAACATGAAGCTTGTCATCAATGGCATTCATATAACTAGAAATAGCTTCTTTTAAATCGGAATCTATTGTTTTTAAATGATTGAAAACAGGGTAAATATCATTTTGAAGAAAATCGGTTAACATATTTTCGTCTCCAGAACTTAAGCCTTTTTTAATGTTTTGCTGACATTCTTTAATTCTATACAATAAATCGTTGTAAATAGGTAATTTATATTTTTCAAACGCTTGATTAATAATTGTTTGAGCTAAATTTAATTGTTTTATTAAATCTGCTTTTATGGCATTATTTCTTGCGGTTGAAGAACCTTTAATATCACTTTGGCCATATAGCGGAATTACGTCCTCAAAAACAATATCTTTTAAATTATTAACTTTTATATTATTTATTTCAGATTCAAATAGAATAGCTTCTACAGCTTCATAAAATTTCCATTTTACTGAAGGATGTAACGATGTATAATTTTCTTGAATAATAGATTCTAGCTTAGTTTCATATTCATCCATAAATCTATGGATCGCAATTTTAAATACCGGGATGATGTCTCTTAGTTTATTGGCGTTTATAGAATTAAGTTCGTATTTTTCAGTAGAAACAATTTCTAAAACATGCAACAATCCTTCTTTTATCTTTAACGGAATTAAAATTATACTTTCTATTTGGTGTTTTTTTAAGGCTTCGTAAAACTTGTTATAATCGGTTGCTTTTCCGTATTTTTCAATATCAGAAATACTAACTAATTCACCTTTTTTAAACAAGTTGTTAAAAATTCCTGAACAAAAGAAATCGCTACATTTTATGTTAGAATTTTCAGATTGAATATAGCTATTTTGATTTTTATAGTTTTTAAATAAAATATCACTTTCTTTCGAGTTGTAAGAAGAAAAACCAATTTTTATGTTTTTTGAATTGTATAAACTACCAATACTTTTTTCTAGTTCGTTAAAAGTATTGTCATCTTTTTTAAGTAAATCTTGCTTTATTTTAGACAAGGATTCATCTTGAGTAACATCAAATAAATTTACAATTCCAAAACCTCTAAAATTATAACTGTTTGGAGGGAATTTTTCTTTCCAAAGATCAATATTATCAAAATTATCTAACAATACTTTAATATCGCCCTCTGTAATTTTTGGAGCATTTTCAGATGGTTCTACTTTAAAGAAATCGCCATTGTATAAGGTTCTGTAGTGTTTTACAATACCTGTATTTTTGTTCGGAATATCGTAATAAAAAGGTCTTTTAAAGTCTATAACGGTATCATAACAATAGGCTAAAATAAAAGTACAAGCCATTATGTATAAATTTTCATTTTCATAATTTCTCAACTCCAATTTATAGTCTTCGCCCGCTGCATCTAAAATTTGCTCAAAACGTTTCGATAATTTAAAGGTGGTAAATTCAAAAGGAATACTTGCTGCTTTTATTTCGTTAGCTTGCAATAATTCTGGAAAAAGCAGGTCCAATAAACGGTCTATTTGAACATTGTATTTTTCTAAATAGCTAGAATCTTCAAAACCATCTCTAAGTTCTGGATAGTTTTTGTATTCCTTTAATAGTTGAATTGCGAAACTATTTAATAAATGATTTTCATCTTTAGCAATAGTTTCTAAATATTCGAAAATTGCCTCAAAACTAATTTTATGTTTTAAAGGTAATTCAGATTTAGTTGTATTGTTTGACGGTATAATTTTCATTTCTCTTAAATTTAACAGCACCCAAGCTTAAACTTTGTCGCTCAAGAGCATTCAAAATTACAGTAAATATGACGAATTCTAGTTTCCTATGTTACATTGTGTTTAATATTTTTTAATATAGCTTGTAAATAAACATTAAAATGAATTATTTTTACCTTTCAAAACCTATAAAATGAGTACTATAAATTGGAAGACAGTAAAGAAATTTGAAGATATAACCTATAAAAAAAGTGGGGGAGTTGCCCGCATTGCATTTAACAGACCAAATGTTAGAAATGCTTTTAGACCAAAAACAACCAGCGAATTGTTAGAAGCTTTTCACGATGCGCAGGAAGATTTAAATATTGGCGTAGTGTTGTTAAGTGCCGAAGGACCAAGTACTAAAGATGGTGTGTATAGTTTTTGTAGTGGTGGCGACCAACGTGCACGCGGACACCAAGGTTATGTAGGTGAAGATAATTATCACAGGTTAAACATTTTAGATGTACAACGTTTAATACGTTTTATGCCAAAAGTTGTAATTGCAGTAGTTCCAGGTTGGGCTGTTGGTGGTGGACATAGTTTGCACGTAGTGTGTGATTTGACCTTAGCAAGTAAAGAACACGCAATTTTTAAACAAACCGATGCCGATGTTACCAGTTTTGATGGCGGTTACGGTTCTGCATATTTAGCTAAAATGGTTGGACAAAAAAAAGCGCGTGAAATATTTTTCTTAGGAAGAAATTATTCGGCACAAGAAGCTTTTGAAATGGGCATGGTAAATGCTGTAATTCCACACGACGATTTAGAAAATACTGCTTATAAATGGGCTCAAGAGATTTTAGAAAAATCTCCAACTTCTATTAAAATGTTAAAATTCGCCATGAATTTAACTGATGACGGAATGGTAGGACAACAGGTTTTTGCTGGTGAAGCTACACGTTTAGCGTATATGACTGAAGAAGCAACAGAAGGTAGAAATGCTTTTTTAGAAAAAAGAAAACCAAACTTTGATAAGAAGTATTTACCGTAGTATAATTTTAAATTAATAATTATTAATTGTAAATAGTAAAAGGTAAATTACGAATCGCCAATTCCACAAATCAACAATTAAATATTTTATATGAAAATAATTTGCATAGGACGTAATTACGCCAAACATATAGAAGAATTACAAAACGAAAAACCAGAAAATCCGGTTGTATTTTTAAAACCAGATTCTGCTATTTTAGCTAAAAAGCAACCATTTTTTATCCCGCCTTTTTCAAATGACATTCATTATGAAGTAGAGGTTTTAGTAAAAATTAATAAGGTTGGTAAATATATTGAAGAAAAATTCGCACACAAATACTACGATGAAATTGGTTTGGGAATCGATTTTACTGCAAGAGATTTACAAAGTAAATTAAAAGAAAAAGGATTGCCTTGGGAAAAAGCCAAAGGTTTTGATGGAAGCGCCGTAGTTGGAGAATTTTTTCCAAAAGAAAGTTTGGGAGATTTAACCAATTTAAAATTTACCTTGTCTAAAAATAACGAACTTGTTCAAGATGGAAATACCAATGCCATGCTTTGGAAAATAGATGAATTAATTGCCTATGTTTCGCAATTTTTCACCTTAAAAAAAGGAGATATCATTTTTACTGGAACTCCAGCAGGTGTTGGAAAAGTTACTGAAAACGATGTTTTAAATGGAACAATAGCGAGTAAACCAGCCTTTTCAATAAAAATAAAATAATAAACACTAGAAAGTAAACAAAATAGGACCTTTGTATTCTTCCTCTTTTCTATGATCTTTCATAATATCGTAACCATAATGAGTTCTAACTAAGTCTTTAAAATTATATTGTAATCTTGGAAAATTTCTTAATAATTTATTAAAGCTACCGTTTTTAGAATTACTCATAAAGTAATATAAAATTTCAGTGTAAGCTCTGGTTAGTGTATAATTGAACTTGTTGCTATTTAAAGCTGTTTTGAAATAATTTTCTTTCAATTCACAATTTTTAACAATTGCAGTTTCAAGTCCATATTTTTCAATTAAAATATAAGACATTCTTAAAAGAACTTCGTGCGTAAAGTAAGATGGGCTTAAAGTGCAATTCTCAATTTGTGCAATAAGTTCATTGTCATTTAATTCATCAGGTGAGATCATAGCTTTGTAAATAGTTGTTAATTAATACTTTCCCTTTATTACGTTAGATGATTTTTTTTACAAAAGGTTGCGTTAGAATTAGTACTTTTATCAAAATATTTTTACAAAAATGCAAGCAGAAATAATTACCATTGGAGATGAAATTTTAATAGGACAAATTTTAGATTCAAATTCTAAGTGGATTGCAGAAGAATTAAACAAAATTGGAGTATCAGTTTATCAAATAACTTCCATTCAAGATTCAAAAGAACATATTTTAAGAGCTTTAACTGAAGCGCAATTAAATTCAGATATTGTAATCTTAACTGGTGGTTTAGGCCCTACAAAAGATGATATTACCAAATTAACGTTGGCTGAATACTTTAATGATAAATTGGTGCTTAATGAAGAGATTGTTGCAGCTATTAAAGAAATGTTTGCAAAGCTTAACTATCCTTTCTCTGCTGTAAATAGAGATCAGGCGTTGGTGCCTTCTAAATGTATTCCATTAATAAATAATTGGGGGACAGCACCAGGAATGTGGTTTAACTCTAAAAGTAAAGTTATAATTTCTTTGCCAGGCGTTCCAAATGAAATGAAAGGATTAATGCAAGATAGCGTGTTGCCAAAATTGATAAAAACCTTTAAACTACCGTTTATAATTCATAAAACCATAATTACCTATGGAATGGGAGAAAGTATGGTTGCTGAACGCATAGAAACTTGGGAAGATAATTTACCAGATTTTATAAAACTAGCGTATTTACCATCGTATGGAAAGTTAAGGTTAAGATTATCAGCCAAAGGAATAGAAAAAGAGGTTTTAGAAAAAGGCATAAGTTTAGAAGTGGAAAAACTCTTTAAAATAATTCCAGAAATAATTGTAGGATTTGATGATACAGAAACTATTGAAGTTGCTATTGGTAAGTTATTACTAGAAAAAAAACAAACTTTAGCAGCGGCAGAAAGTTGCACTGGAGGAGCAATTTCTAAAATGTTAACTGCAATTCCAGGTGCATCGGGTTATTTTATGGGAGGAATTGTTGCATATCAGGCAGCAATAAAAATTTCAGAATTAAATGTAACTAAAGAATTAATTGAGCGTTTTTCTGTGGTGAGTTCAGAAGTTGCAGTAGCAATGGCAAATGGAATTCAACAAAAATATAAAACAGACTATGCAATTGCAACCACCGGAAACGCTGGGCCTACAGCCGATTTAACAGACACAACAGTAGGGACAGTTTTTATTGCAATAGCTACACCAACCGGAGTTTTTTCTAAAGAATACTTTTTTGGAAAGCCAAGAGAAAAGGTAATAGAAAGGGCTTCAAATAAAGCATTAGAATTGCTTAGAAAAGAAATTTTAAAAAACTAGTCAAATAAGTTTGTGTATTTAGATTTAAAAAATTAATTTTGCATCTCGTTTTGAGAATACATAAAAAAGGTACAGAAATATGTCAAGAGTTTGTGAACTTACTGGAAAAAAAGCAATGGTTGGAAACAATGTTTCTCACGCATTGAATAGAACAAAAAGAAAATTTGACGCTAATTTAATTAAAAAGCGTTTTTATATTCCTGAAGAGGATAAGTGGGTTACTTTAAAAGTATCTACTTCTGCTTTAAAGAATATTAATAAATTAGGAATCTCTGCTGTTATTAAAGACGCAAGAGAAAAAGGTTTTTTAAAAAAATAATAAGTAATGGCAAAGACTAAAGGAAACAGAATTCAGGTAATTTTAGAATGTACTGAGCACAAAGCTTCAGGGCAAGCTGGTACTTCTAGATATATTACTACTAAGAATAAAAAGAATACTCCTGATAGAATGGAAATTAAAAAATTCAATCCTATCTTGAAGAAAATGACTGTTCATAAAGAAATTAAATAATTAGAGGTTTTCATTAAGAAAACATCAAATAACAAAGACCATGGCAAAGAAATCAGTAGCATCGTTACAAACAGGATCAAAAAGATTAACCAAAGCTATAAGAATGGTAAAATCACCTAAATCAGGTGCTTATACTTTTGTAGAAGCTATTATGGATCCAGCAAACGTAAAAGACTTTTTGA
>CBDUKG010000046.1:0-19178 GCA_965367745.1 uncultured Flavobacteriaceae bacterium
GTGGTAAAAGTTATCAACAAAGTGGGTAAAAGTGGAAAAATGTGGGAAAAAATTTCTATTTTTGATTTCATACAAAGTCATAATGATAAATTTAATTGGAACATACGAGGGTAAAGCTGACGCCAAAGGGCGGTTATTGCTTTCTGCTGCTTTAAAGAAGCAGTTAAATCCAATTTTACAAGATGGTTTTGTGCTAAAACGTTCGCTGTTTCAGTCGTGTTTAGAGTTATATCCGATGAATGAATGGAATGTTTTAATGGCAGAAGTAAACAAATTAAACAGGTTTGTTAAGAAGAATAACGATTTTATTCGCCGGTTTACAGCAGGTGTTAAAATTGTTGAATTAGATGCATCTGGAAGATTATTAATACCTAAAGATTTGCAAGTATTTGCTGGAATATCAAAAAACATTGTACTGTCTTCGGCGGTTAATATTATTGAAATTTGGGATAAAGACAGGTACGAGTCAGCAATTGATGATGTTTCAGGAGACACTGCTGATTTGGCTGAAGAAGTAATGGGAAACGCAAACAATAACAATGGAATATCATAGTGCGGTTTTACTAAAAGAAAGTGTTGATGGTTTAAATATTAAACCTGACGGCGTGTATGTAGATGTTACTTTTGGTGGTGGCGGACATTCAAAAGAGATTTTGAGTAGGTTGAATGAACACGGAAAGTTATTGGCTTTTGATCAGGATGAGGATGCGCAAAGAAATAAAATTGACGATCCAAGATTTACATTGATTCCTCAAAATTTTAGATTCATAAAAAGATATTTAAGATTTTATGGAGTAAAGAAAGTGGATGGGGTTTTAGCTGATTTAGGTGTTTCATCACATCAATTTGATGAAGCTGAACGTGGATTTTCTACACGGTTTGATGCGGATTTAGATATGCGAATGAATCAAACAGGTGAATTGTCTGCTTTTGAAGTTGTTAATGCATATGAAGAAGATAGATTAAGCGATGTGTTATTTCAATACAGTGAACTTAGAAACGCAAGAGCAATAGCAAAAAAAATAGTAGCAGCACGTTCAGAAAAAAAGATTAAAACAAGTTTTCAACTTAAAGAAGTGTTAAGTGAGTTTGTGCCAAAATCGATGGAACATAAAATTTTAGCACAAATATTTCAAGGTATTCGTATTGAAGTAAATCAGGAAATTGAAGTGTTAAAAGAGTTTTTATTGCAAATACCTGAATTATTGAATGAAAATGGAAGGCTAAGCGTTATATCGTACCATTCTTTAGAAGACAGATTGGTAAAAAGATTTATTAGAAGTGGATTGTTTGAAGGTGAGCCAGAAAAGGACATGTTTGGTCATGTAAGTGTACCAATGAAAAAAGTTGGAAAATTAATAATTCCAAGCTTTTCTGAAATAAAGAAAAACAATAGAGCAAGAAGTGCCAAATTAAGAATTGCAACAATTAAATAAATGTCAGCTATAAAATCTAGCATATTCAACCTATTAAAAGGAGATTTTTTAGTAAACAAAGATTCCTTTAAAAACTGGCGATTTATATTGTTTGTAGTTGCCTTATTGTTATTGATGATAGCAAGCGCTCACAGTTCTGATAAAAAAGTAATGGAAATTGCAAAATTAACGAATGAAAATAAAGAATTAAGGGCAGAATTTTTAGATAAACGTTCAATTTCAATGGGAATGCGATTGGAATCGACAGTAAGGAAAAAAGTGATTGATTTAGGAATAAAACCAAGTGAACAACCACCACAAGTTATAAAAGTAATCTCAAAAAAATAAGCAATAAGATTGGCAACAACAAAAAAAAGCATATTAAACAAATTGTACGTTGTAGTTATTATTATAGCGCTTTTTTTGGTGGCTATTATTTTTAGGTTAACAGATATTCAGTTTTCAGACGGAGATAAATATAGAAATTTATCTGAGCAATTAACATTGAGAAACGATACCATTTATGCAAATAGAGGTAGTGTTTTTTCTTCAGATGGTAGTTTGCTTGCAACTTCAATGTCACAATACGAAATTAGAATGGATGCCTTTACTGTTAAAAGTGAGGTTTTTGAAAAAAACGTAAGAAGTTTATCGCAAGAGCTTTCTAAAATGTTGGGAAATACAACCGCGCATTGGGAACGAAAAATTAGAAAAGCAAGAAACACTAAAAATAGGTATTTATTTATCGCCAGAAAATTGGGCTATACAGAGTATATAAAAATTAAAAGTTTTCCAATTTTTAATTTAGGAATGTATAAAGGTGGATTTATAGCAGAACAATCTACTGTTAGAGCACATCCGTTAAATAAAGTTGCAGAAAGAACCATTGGTTATGATGATTATAGAGGTGCGCCAGGAATTGAAGGAGCATATAGAAAATACCTAACAGGTAAAAATGGCTTAAGGCTAAAACAAAAAATAGCAAAAGGTCAATGGAAACCTATTAATGATAGAAACGAAAAAGAACCAATAAACGGAAAAGATATAGTAACTACGTTAAATGTGAATATTCAAGATATTGCACATCATTCTTTATTAAGACAATTAGAGTACTATGAGGCTGAACACGGCTGTGTGGTAGTAATGGAAACCAAAACAGGAGAAGTTAAAGCGATTTCTAATTTAGGAAGAAGTTCTGAAGGAAAGTACTATGAAAAGCGAAATTATGCAGTTTATGAATCTCATGAACCTGGCTCAGCTTTTAAATTAATGGCTATGGTTGCGGCGCTGGAATCTGGAGCAATTGACACTAGTACAATTGTAGATACTGGAACCGGAAGGTATAGAATGCATGGTAGATATATTAACGATTCTAAACGTGGTGGATATGGAGAAATATCAGCTGCTCGTGCATTGGAAGTGTCTTCAAATATTGCATTTGCAAGATTAATTGAAGAAAATTTCGGTGACAATCCAGAAAAATTTATCAATTCATTATACAAAATGAATTTGAATGACAAATTAGGATTGCCAATTAAGGGTGAAGGAGCTCCTTTAATTCCAGGTCCAGAACACAGTTTGTGGAGTAAAAATGCATTACCATCTATTGCTTATGGTTATAATTTAAAGTTAACACCATTACAAACATTGACATTTTACAATGCCATTGCTAATAATGGAGAAATGGTAAAACCTAGGTTCGTAAAAGAAATAAGATCTTGGAATAAACACGTAGAATCTTTTGAAAAAGAGGTTATAAATAAAGCAATTTGTTCTAAAGAAACAGTCGCTAAAATTCAGGAAATGCTTAAAAATGTAGTGTTTCGAGGTACGGGAAGAAAATTATATTCTGAAGATTTTTCAATGGCAGGAAAAACAGGAACTGCACGTGTAGAATATGGAAATTATGAAGAATGGTTAAAAAACAAGAAATACATCTCTTCGTTTACAGGGTATTTTCCTGCAGAGAACCCAAAATACTCTTGTATTGTGGTAATTCATAAGCCAAATACCAAAACAGGTTTTTATGGTGCAGATGTTTCAGGGCCAGTTTTTAAAGATATTGCTCAAAAAATTTATACCACAAATCATATAATTAACGAAATTGAAAATAAAAAACCTGATTTTGAGAGTGTTAAAAATAGTTTCGAGAAGTATTATACCATAGCTAATAAGGAATTTAATTCAATCCCGAATGTAAAAGGAATGGCGGCTATGGACGCCATTTCTTTACTTGAAAATTTAGGATTAAAAGTGAATTTTTCAGGAAATGGAAAAGTAGTAGAACAATCGCTTAATGAAGGAGAAAAATTAATAAAAGGAGCAACAATCAATATAAAATTATCATAGTTGAAAGTAGTTAAAGACATATTGTATAAAGTTAGAATTACTGCAGTTCAGGGAAGTACTGAAGTGTTAATTAAGTCCATACAATTTGATTCAAGAAAAATTCAACCAAATGATTTATTTGTAGCCCAAAAAGGATTAATATTTGATGGACATAAATTTATTGCTACTGCAATTGAATTAGGTGCTAAGGTTATTGTTTGTGAAGAGTTTCCAACAAATCTTGTTGCTGATGTTACCTATATTGAAGTTGAAGATTCTAATGAGGCGTTAGCAATAATGGCTTCCAATTTTTATGACAATCCGTCTTCAAAATTAAAATTAATAGGAATAACTGGAACCAATGGTAAAACAACCATTGCTACCTTATTGTACAAACTATTTCAAAAAGCAGGTTTTAAAACAGGTTTATTATCTACCGTTACTATATTTGTTGATAATCAGCAATTTAATGCTACACATACAACTCCAGATTCCCTCGCAATTAATAGTTATTTAAATAAAATGGTAGAAGTTGGTGTAGATTTCTGTTTTATGGAAGTGAGTTCTCACGGAATTCATCAAAAAAGAACAGCAGGTTTGTATTTTGAAGGAGGCGTTTATACCAATTTAACTCACGATCATCTAGATTACCATTCAACGTTTAAAGAATATAGAGATGTAAAAAAATCATTTTTCGACAACTTACCGAAAACAGCATTTTCATTAGTAAATATTGATGATAAAAATGGCATGGTAATGCTTCAAAATACAGCATCAAAAAAATATACGTACGCCTTAAAAACAATGGCTGATTATAAAGCTAAAATTTTAGAAAATCAGTTTTCTGGATTGTTTTTAACTATAAATAATAATGAAGTTTGGACAAAATTAATAGGAAGTTTTAACGCCTATAATGTAGTTGCTGTTTATGGAGTTTCGCAATTATTAGGACTGGAATCTACTGAGGCTTTAACCTTAATTAGTGAATTAGAGAATGTAACTGGAAGGTTTCAACACTTTAGTTCTAATGAAGGAATTATTGCAATAATTGATTATGCACATACACCTGATGCTTTAAAAAATGTATTGGAAACTATTAATGATATAAGAACTGGAAACGAACAAGTTATTACCGTTGTGGGATGCGGTGGAAATCGAGATAAAGCTAAACGCCCTGTTATGGGGCGTATAGCATCTCAACTTAGTACGCAGGTAATATTTACTTCAGACAACCCTAGAAACGAAGATCCACAAACAATTATTAATGAAATTGAATCAGGAGTAGATGCACAAAATTATAAAAAAACGCTATCGGTTTTAGATAGAGAACAAGCAATAAAAACAGCAACTAAACTAGCAAAAAAAGGAGATATTATTTTAATTGCTGGAAAAGGACACGAAACGTATCAGGAAGTGAAAGGCGAACGCTCACATTTTGATGATTACGAAAAAATATCACAATTATTAAAAGCTATAGAAAACTAAAACAATGCTATATTATTTATTTGAATATTTAGACACACATTACGATTTAGCAGGAGCAGGTTTGTTTCAGTATATTTCGTTTCGTTCTGCAATAGCTTTTATTTTTTCGTTACTATTTTCTACAATTTATGGAAAACAAATTATAAATTATTTACAACACAAACAAGTTGGGGAGTCGGTTAGAGATTTAGGTTTAGAAGGTCAAGTTGAAAAAGCTGGAACACCAACTATGGGTGGAATTATAATTATTCTTGCCACTATAATACCTGTATTGTTAATCTCTAAAATTGACAATGTTTATATCATCATATTGTTAGTTACAACAATTTGGATGGGAACAATTGGTTTTATTGATGATTACATTAAAATTTTCAGAAAAAACAAACAAGGCTTAAAAGGAAGATTTAAAGTTTTAGGTCAGATTACTTTGGGTGTTTTTGTAGGAACAATGTTGTACTTCCATCCAGATGTTACAATGAAAGAAAAATTACCTCAAAAATTTCAATATGAAACAGAAGAAGGGGTCCCAGTTTTATTTGCTGAAGCTCAAAAATCAACAAAAACAACCATTCCTTTTTTAAAAAATAACGAGTTAGATTATGCAGGGGTACTAGATTTATTTGGAGATGGATTAAGAGATTATGCCTGGATAATTTTTATTCCAATTATAATTTTTATCATAACGGCAGTTTCAAACGGAGCAAATTTAACAGATGGAATAGATGGTTTGGCAGCTGGTACTTCGGCTATAATTGTTTTAACCTTAGGTATTTTTGCGTGGGTTTCTGGTAACATCATTTTTGCAGATTATTTAGATGTAATGTACATTCCCAATTCGGGTGAAATGACCATTTTTATCGCTGCTTTTGTGGGTGCTTTAGTTGGTTTTTTATGGTACAATACATATCCTGCACAAGTTTTTATGGGAGATACCGGAAGTTTAACTATTGGTGGAATAATTGCTGTTTTGGCTATTTCAGTTCGTAAAGAATTGTTAATCCCAATTTTAGCGGGCATCTTTTTGGTTGAAAATTTGTCGGTTGTTATGCAAGTTGGGTTTTTTAAATACACAAAGAAAAAATACGGAGAAGGAAGGCGCATATTTAAAATGTCACCATTACACCATCACTATCAAAAATCAGGTTATCACGAGAGTAAAATTGTAACACGATTTTGGATTGTAGGCATTATGTTGGCGGTGTTAACAATAGTAACATTAAAGTTGCGATAAATGAAATTAGTAGTTCTTGGTGCAGGTGAAAGTGGAGTAGGAACAGCTATTCTGGGAAAACAAAAAGGGTATAACGTTTTTGTTTCTGATAAAGGAGAAATAGCAAAAAAGTATAAAAAAGTTCTTTTAAATAATGAAATTTCTTTTGAAGAAGGAAAACATTCAGAAAATAAAATTTTTGAAGCTGATGTGGCAATGAAAAGTCCTGGGATTCCAGATAAGGTTGCCATAATTCAAGAATTGATTGAAAGAAAAATTCCTGTAATTTCAGAAATTGAGTTTGCTTCAAAATATACTAAAGGAATTATTGTGGGTATTACTGGATCAAATGGTAAAACCACAACAACACTTTTGGTAAATCATATTTTGAAAAGGGCAAATTTAAATGTTGGAATGGGTGGAAATATTGGAGCAAGTTTTGCACAGCAAGTTGCTGCAAACAACTTTGATATACATGTTTTGGAACTAAGTAGTTTTCAGTTGGATGGTATAATAGGTTTTGCGCCACACATTGCAATAATTACAAATATTACACCTGATCATTTAGACAGGTACGATTATAGGTTTGAAAATTATATTAATTCAAAATTTAGAATTACAGAAAATCAAACTGAAAACGATTTTTTAATATATGATGCAGATGATGAGGTAATTACAAACTGGTTGAAAAACAATAAAGTAAAAGCAACATTGCTTCCTTTTTCATTAGAAAAAGAATTAGAGCAAGGCGTTTTTTTAAAAGACAATAACATACAAATAAAATATAAAACCGAAGATATAATAATGGGAATAAAAACTTTAGCATTAAAAGGAAAACACAATACTAAGAATGCAATGGCAGCTGCAATGACGGCTACATTATTAAAGGTTAGAAAAGATACGATTAGAGAAAGTTTAGAAGATTTCGAGGGCGCAGAACATAGGTTAGAGTCAGTGCTTAAAATTAATGGAGTTCAATATATAAACGACTCTAAAGCTACTAACGTAAATGCAACATTTTATGCCTTAGATAGCATGAAATCTCCAACAGTGTGGATTGTTGGTGGTGTAGATAAGGGAAACGATTATTTAGATTTAATGCCTTTGGTTAGAGAAAAAGTAAAAGCAATTATTTGCTTGGGAGTTGACAATCAAAAAATAGTACAAACTTTTAACAATGTAGTTGATTTAATTGTTGAAACCGTAGGAGCTGAAGAAGCCGTAAAAGTTGCTTATAAAATTGCAGAGAAGGGTGATGCCGTTTTATTGTCACCAGCGTGTGCAAGTTTTGATTTATTTGAAAGTTACGAGGATAGAGGAAATCAATTTAAACAGGCAGTTAGAGAACTGTAATGAAAAAAATATTAAATCATATCGAAGGTGATCGTGCTATTTGGGCTATTGTAGTTTTTATGGCATTGTTATCGTTTATGCCAGTTTATAGTGCGAGTACTAATTTAGTATACGTTGCAAATTCGGGCACTACAACCTATCATTTGGTAAAACATGTGATATTGTTGTTCTTCGGTTTTTTAATAATTTATGGGGTACATAAGATACCTTACAGATATTTTAGTGGAGGTTCAGTATTAATGCTTCCATTGGTAATAGTATTATTGATAGTTACCTTGTCAAAAGGAACTGTTATTGGAGGCGCAAATGCAAGTAGGTGGATTCAAATACCTTTTATTGGTGTAGGTTTTCAAACATCTACTCTGGCAGGTGTGGTTTTAATGATTTTTGTAGCGAGATACTTAGCTAAAAATAAAGAAAAGCCAATAAATTTTAAAGAGAGCCTTTGGAAATTGTGGTTGCCAGTAGCAATTACATTAGCATTTATTCTACCAGCAAATTTTTCTACAACTGCTATAATTTTTTCAATGGTATTACTGTTGACTTTTTTAGGTGGGTATCCTTTAAAATATTTGGCATCTATTATAGGAATGGGAATTGTTGCATTGGTGTTATTTGTGATAATAGCAAAAGCCTTTCCAAATACAATGCATAATAGAGTAGATACTTGGATTAGTAGAATAGAAAATTTTTCTGATAAAAATGCGGAGGAAGGATATCAGGTTGAAAAAGCGAAAATTGCAATTGCAAGTGGTGGATTACAAGGCAGAGGACCTGGAAAAAGTGTTCAAAAAAACTTTCTGCCGCAATCTTCTTCCGATTTTATTTTTGCCATAATTGTTGAAGAATACGGTTTAATATTTGGCGCATTAACAGTTATATTAATGTATTTATTATTGTTAATTAGAATATTGGTAGCAGCTAAAAAGGCTTCAACAATTTTTGCAACATTGTTAATAATTGGTGTTGGTTTGCCAATTATTTTTCAAGCAATTATAAATATGGCTGTAGCAGTAAATTTATTTCCAGTTACAGGGCAAACCTTGCCATTAATTAGTAGTGGAGGGACCTCTATTTGGATGACATGTTTTGCAATTGGTATAATTTTAAGTGTTACGGCAGAAAAAGAAATAATTATAGACTCTGAAAATGAAGAAAACCCTTTAGATATTTTACATGAAGCAATCGATTAATATCATATTGAGTGGTGGTGGAACAGGCGGACATATTTATCCAGCGGTTTCAATAGCAAATCAGCTAAAGGAAAAATACCCTGAGGCTAATTTCTTGTTTGTGGGTGCTAAGGATAGAATGGAAATGGAAAAAGTTCCACAAGCTGGTTATAAAATAAAAGGATTGTGGATTTCAGGAATACAAAGAAGTTTATCATTAAAAAATTTAGCATTTCCATTTAAACTGATTAGTAGTTTGTGGAGCGCTTTTAAAATTATTAAAAAATTTAAACCAACTATTGTTATTGGAACAGGTGGTTTTGCAAGTGGACCAACATTATATGCAGCAAGCATTAGTGGTGTTAAAACGGTAATTCAAGAACAAAATTCGTACCCAGGAATTACAAATAAACTATTAAGTAAAAAAGCCGATACTATTTGTGTGGCATATGATGGTTTAGAGCGATTTTTTCCAGTTGATAAAATTGTAAAAACAGGAAATCCAGTTAGACAAGATTTATTAGCAATTGAAAGTAAACGAGATGAAGCTATAGATTTTTTCGATTTAAAATCAGATAGAAAAACCTTACTAATAATTGGAGGTAGTTTAGGTGCGAGAGCTATTAATAATTTAATAGAAAAGCATATTAATTGGTTGGTAGAAAACAACATTCAGGTTATTTGGCAAACAGGTAAATTGTATTACGATGAGTTTAAGAAATACGATGCTTTAGAGGGAGTGCAAACACATGCATTTTTGAACAGAATGGATTTAACTTATGAGGCAGCAGACTTTATTATTAGTAGAGCAGGAGCAAGTTCAATTTCAGAATTATGTATTGTTGGAAAGCCAGTTATTTTTATTCCATCACCTAATGTAGCAGAAGA
Organism: uncultured Flavobacteriaceae bacterium; assembly: GCA_965367745.1. Taxonomy (GTDB): domain Bacteria; phylum Bacteroidota; class Bacteroidia; order Flavobacteriales; family Flavobacteriaceae; genus Lutibacter. The sequence continues at coordinate 9,852 of CBDUKG010000046.1, forward strand.
TCATCAAACAAAAAATGCACTTTCTGTAGTCAACAAAAATGCTGCTTTATTGTTGAAAGAATCTGAGTTGAATGTATTTCAAAATATGTTTTTAGAATTGAAAAATAATATTGAATTACAGCAAAAATTAAGTAAAAATATAAAAGCGTTGGCATTACCAAATGCTACAAAAGATATTGTAATAGAAATAGAAAAATTAATATATAATTAGTTGAATTTAGACAGCATACATAACGTTTATTTTATAGGTATTGGGGGCATCGGTATGAGTGCTATTGCAATCTATTTTAAAAGCAATGGTAAAAATGTTGGGGGCTATGATAAAACACCTACTGAAATTACAAGTTCACTTCAAAAAATGGGAATAAAAATTCATTTTGAAGACGCTGTAAACTTAATTGATGATACATTTAAAAACACTAAAAATACTATTGTAATTTATACACCAGCTGTACCTAAAAATCATACGGAATTAAACTATTTTATTACAAATAATTTTACGGTTTTAAAACGTTCAGAAATATTAGGAGAAATAACTAAAAGCACTATTTGTTTGGCAGTTGCAGGAACACACGGAAAAACCACAACTTCAACAATTTTAGGTCATATTTTAAAAGAAGCCAATGTAAATGCCACTTCTTTTTTAGGTGGAATTTCAGAAAATTACAATTCAAATATAATTTTAGGAGGAAGTGAAGTTTCGGTTGTTGAAGCGGATGAGTTTGATCGTTCATTTTTAAAATTATCACCAAATATTGCTTGCATTACTTCTATGGATGCAGATCATTTAGATATCTATGGCGCACATACCGAATTAGAAAAATCTTTTCAAGAATTTGCCAGTAAAGTCTCAGATAAGCTGATTGTTAGAAAAGGGTTGCCGGTAAATGGGCAAACCTTTGGAATAGAAGAAAATGCAGATTATAACGCATATAATATTAGAATAGAAAATGGAGCTTATATTTTTAATGTTAAAACACCAACTGAGACATTTGAGAATATAAAAATATTTATACCAGGAAAACATAATGTGCTAAATGCAGTGGCAGCTTTGGCAATGGCAAATAGTTTTGGAATTTCAATACAAGTCATTGCTAAAGCTTTACTAACTTTTAAAGGTATAAAAAGACGTTTTTCATATAAAATTAATACTGAAAATTTGGTATTGATTGATGATTATGCACACCATCCAACAGAGATTAATGCAGTTGTAGATTCTGTTAGAGAAATGTATCCTAAACAAAATGTTTTAGGTGTTTTTCAACCACATTTATATAGTAGAACTAGAGATTTTGTAGCGGATTTCGCACAAAGTTTATCGCGTTTTGACGAGTTGATTTTATTAGATATTTATCCGGCTAGAGAATTACCAATTAAAGGGGTGAATTCTAAATGGTTGTTGGAGAAGATTTCATGCAAAAACAAACAACTTTCTTCAAAAGAGAATTTAGTAGATAATATATTAAAATCTAACGCTCAAATTATCGTTGTAATTGGAGCAGGAGATATAGGTGAAGAAATAGAAAAGATTAAAAAAAGTTTAACAGTTGAAAATTAATTGGAACTACATAAAAGGATTTTTATTACTAGGCTTAGTAGTGTTTTTGTATGGTTTTACTCATCAAAAACATATTGCTAGAAAAGTATATAATATAACTGTTGAATTTGAACAGGGAGAAAACCTTTTTATGAATTATGAAATGGTTAATAAATTGTTAATACAAAAAGGAAAATCAGTTCTAAATGAAGCAAAAACTGTTATAGATTTACAAAAACTTGAAGCAAATGTACTATCACATTCCATGGTAGAGAAAGCGGCTGTTTTTTTAACGGTTGATGGTGTGCTTAAAACAAAAATAAAACAGCGAACACCAATTGCCAGAGTTATGTCTAACACTAATAGTTATTATATTGATAAACAGGCAACAATAATGCCATTATCAGAGAATCACTCAGCTAGAGTTTTATTAGTTTCAGGAAATATAACAGAAAAGGATATAGATGAAATTTATCTTTTGGTAACAACAATTTTGGAAGATGATTTTTTAAAAAAACAAATTATTGGTGTGCAAAAAACGAAGCAACATCAGTATGTTTTAAAAACCAGAATTGGAGAACAAAATATTGAATTAGGTACAATTGAAAATTTAGATTCAAAATTTAAAAACCTAAAGTCGTTTTTTAACAAAACAATGGCTGATCAAACAATAGATAAATACACATCAATAAATTTAAAATATAGCAACCAGGTTGTTTGCACAAAAATATAGGGTATGGAACATAACGATATTTCGGTAGGATTAGATATAGGAACAACAAAAATTGTTGCTATGATTGGTCGTAGGAATGAATATGGGAAAATAGAGTTACTTGGAACAGGAAAAGCCAAGAGTTTAGGTGTACACCGTGGTGTTGTAAATAATATAACACAAACCATACAGTCCATTCAAATGGCAGTTGATGAAGCGATTGCTGTTTCGGGGATTAAAATAGATGAAGCTGTTGTTGGTATTGCAGGGCAGCATATTAGAAGTTTGCAACACAGCGATTATATTACACGCCCAAATGCTGAAGATGTAATTGATGAAGATGATTTAGAAAAATTAGAAAAGCAAGTTCATAAATTGGTAATGTTACCAGGTGAAGAGATTATACATGTTTTACCTCAAGAGTTTAAAGTAGATGGACAACCAGAAATTGCACAACCAGTTGGTATGTATGGTGGTCGGTTAGAAGCTAATTTTCATGTAGTTGTTGGTCAGGTTTCTTCTATAAGAAACGTAGGGCGATGTATAAAAAGTGCAGGTTTAAATTTAGCGGGTATTACATTAGAACCATTAGCGTCCGCAGAAGCAGTACTTAGTATTGAAGAAAAAGAAGCAGGTGTTGCTTTAATTGATATTGGAGGTGGAACAACTGATTTGGCTATTTTTAAAAACGGAATTATTCGTCATACAGCGGTTATTCCATTTGGAGGAAATGTAATTACTGAAGATATAAAAGAAGGTTGTTCTATTATTGAAAAACAGGCAGAATTATTAAAAACAAAATTCGGATCAGCTTGGCCAGGTGAAAATAAAGACAACGAAATAGTTTCAATTCCTGGTTTAAGAGGAAGAGAACCTAAAGAAATAACACTAAAAAACTTATCTAAAATTATTCATGCTCGCGTAGTCGAAATAATTGAGCAAGTATTTTTAGAAATTAAAAATTACGGACACGAAGAACCGAAGAAAAAATTAATTGCAGGTATTGTTTTAACAGGTGGAGGAGCAAATCTAAAACATTTAAAACAGTTGGTTGAATATATTACAGGTATGGATACTAGAATTGGATATCCAAATGAAAATTTAGCTGGAGATTCCGACGAAATTTTTTCAAGCCCACAATATGCAACTGCCGTAGGACTTTTAATGAATGGTTTAAATAGACTTGATAAGAAAAACTTAAAAACAAAACAGCAACAAGCAGTTCAAGAGGAGGAAGCAATAGAAAAAGATAATGAAGTTGAAGAAGAAATTGAAGTGCCAAAAGAGCCAAAAAAATCAATTTTCGAAAAATGGGGAGATAGGTTTAGAGATTTTTTAGACAACGCAGAATAAGATATAATAGTAAGAAAAGACACATAACACCAATAAATTAATAATATGAGCAGTTCAGATTTTAGCAACATTTCATTCGATTTACCAAAAAATCAGTCAAACGTTATAAAAGTAATAGGAGTAGGAGGCGGAGGTAGTAATGCCGTAAACCACATGTACTCCCAAGGGATTAACGGAGTTGATTTTGTTATTTGTAATACGGATGCTCAAGCTTTGCAAAACAGTCCAATTCCAACTAAAATCCAGTTAGGGGCTTCATTAACCGAAGGTTTAGGAGCTGGAGCAAATCCAGAAGTTGGAGAACAAGCTGCTTTAGAAAGTATCCAAGAAATTAAAGATATGTTATCTTCTAATTCAAAAATGGTATTTATAACCGTTGGAATGGGTGGAGGAACTGGAACTGGTGCTGCACCAGTTATAGCTAGAGTTGCGCGTGAATTGGATTTGTTAACTATTGGTGTGGTTACAATTCCTTTTTCTTTTGAAGGTAAAATGCGTAATGATCAAGCTCAAAAAGGAATAGAAAGATTGCGTGAATATGTAGATTCTTTAGTAGTAATAAATAATAATAAATTAAGAGAAGTTTATGGAAATCTTGGGTTTAAAGCAGGTTTTTCTAAAGCAGATGAGGTGTTGTCAACAGCTTCCAGAGGAATTGCTGAAGTTATAACGCACCATTACACTCAAAATATAGATTTAAAAGATGCAAAAACGGTGCTTTCTAATAGTGGAACAGCAATTATGGGATCTGCAACTGCATCGGGGGCAAATAGATCATTAGAAGCAATTTCTAAAGCTTTAGACTCTCCTTTATTAAACGATAATAAAATTACAGGTGCTAAAAATGTACTCTTATTAATTGTATCTGGAGCAGAAGAAATTACCATTGATGAAATTGGTGAAATCAATGATTATATTCAATCAGAAGCTAAGACTAATGTAAATATTATAATGGGTGTTGGTGAAGACGAGAATTTAGGAGATGCTGTTGCAGTAACTGTTGTTGCAACGGGGTTTAATAAAGACCAACAACACGAAATTTCGAATACCGAAGCTAAAAAAATAATTCACACCCTTGGAGAGGAGCAAGAAGCTTCTTTCGATTTTTCAGAAAAAAATACCGCTAAAACGACTCCAAATAATACAAATCAATCTTTAAATCATAAAGATGAGGTTGTTGAAGATAAAATTGTATTTGAATTGGGAGACGAAGAAGAAGATGATTTTTCAATTATTCCAACTACAGAATTTATAAAAAATATAGATGTTGTTTATGAAGAAGTTTCTCTTGATACTATTAATGAAGATGATTTTGTAATTACTCCAGTGCAAGCTGAAATTGAAGAATTACCAGCTGTTGAAGAAGAAAAGCAAATTGAATTCACATTTGATATGCCACTTTCTGCAAAACCAAAGAAACGAATTATTGATGAGCCAGAAATAGCGATAAACTCAATTGAAGTTGTAGATCATAAGGTTATAGAACCAGAAAAAAAGGTTGAAGAAGATGTATATTTTACTTTAGAAGACTATACTGAATTAGAAGAGAATTTATCAAAAGCAACAAAACCAGTTGTTAAAATAGATACTGAAATTGAAAATGAGGAGTTAAATCTTACGCTTCATTCTGCAAAGAAATCAGAGATTGATGTAAATGATCACGTGGTAATAGACCATAAAGAAGTTTCTCCATTAGATTTAACAATAGCTGAATTGCAAAAAAGAGCAGCAGACAGAAGAGAGAAAATGAAAAATTTCAATTATAAATTTATTAATAAAGTAAATAAAAATATTGATGAAATTGAAAAAGAACCAGCCTATAAAAGAATGGGAGTTCAATTAGATCAAACAGCACACTCATCTGAAGTTAATCAATCAAGAACTACATTAGATATTGATGAGAATGATGATTTAAAATTTAGATCAAACAATTCTTTTTTACATGACAATGTAGATTAAAAATATTGCCCAAAGACGGAAGCCCTTAGATTAATTTTCTAAGTTTTGGACTCGGAAATCTTTATGAAAAATAAAGGTTTTCGGGTTCTTTTTTTTATCTTCGTGCAATAAATTTAATAGTATGAGTTTACAACAAAATTTAATGGTTAAAATTAAAGAAGCTATGAAATCTAAAGATAAAGTAGCTTTAGAATCTTTAAGAGCCATAAAGTCTGAAATATTATTAGCCCAAACTAAGACAGGAGCTAAAGAAGAATTAACTGAGGATGAAGAAATAAAACTGCTTCAAAAATTGGTAAAACAACGAAAAGATAGTGCGGTTTTATATAAGGAACAAGGTAGAGATGATTTAGCAGGTCCAGAATTAGCACAGGTTGAAATTATTGCCCAATTTTTACCAGAACAACTAGATCAAGTGGCATTAAATAAAATTATTGCTGATATTATTGCTAAAGTTGGTGCAACTTCTATGAAAGATATGGGTAAAGTTATGGGAATGGCATCTAAACAATTGGCTGGAAAGGCCGACGGTAAAGCTATTTCTATCGCTGTAAAACAATTATTAGGATAAATTTATATTATGGCCTCGTGGCGCAACTGAATAGCGCACTGGATTTCGGCTCCAGCGGTTACAGGTTTGAATCCTGTCGGGGTCACTAGAGTTTTACTTAAATTAACCTTATCTTTAATCCTTGTAAATACGTTGTTTTACAAGGGTTTTTTTATTAAACTTCGTATTAGTTGTATGTCATAAATTCATTAAATTATTTTTTCTTAAAGTGTTAATATTTCTTTTTAATGAACATTAAAATTAAACCATTTATTTCTACTCACTTTTTATGTAAGTTTTCAATCTTATTGCTCATTTTTAGTTTTATTTCTTGCAACTCCAAAAAAGAAGATGAGTACTCTCCTCTTCAAATTTCTCTAAATAAACACAAACATGATGAGGGTTTTATAGGTTCGGCAAATTGTATTGAGTGTCATAAAACAGAGTACAATGAATGGATGGGTTCCGACCATCAATTGGCTATGCAGTTACCAACAGATAAAACTGTGTTGGGTGATTTTAATAACTCGAAATATACAATTTTTGGAGTAACAAGTACTTTCTTTAAAAGAGACAGTTTGTTTATTATCAATACACAAGGGCCTGATGGAAAGTATTCAGATTTTGAAGTAAAGTACACCTTTGGAGTTTATCCTTTGCAACAATATTTAGTTATTTTTCCTAAAGGAAAATTACAAGTACTAACTCCTTTTTGGGATACACGGTTAAAAGAAGATGGTGGACAAAAATGGCAACATTTATACCCTGATGAATTTATTGCTTCACACGATGCATTAAATTGGGGAAGACCATTACAAAATTGGAATTATATGTGTGCAGAATGCCACTCAACCAATGTTAAAAAAAATTACGACCCAAATGCGCAAACTTATAATACAACTTTTGATGAAATAAATGTTTCTTGTGAAGCATGTCATGGACCTGGAGATTTGCACGAAAAATGGGCACAAGACACTCTTCAAAAAGTAAAAAATATGGGACTTATTTTTGACATTATGGACAGAGATCCAAGCCTATGGAATATTAATCCAGAAACTGCAAAAGTAACCCGTTCAAAACCTAGAACTTCAAATATGCAAGTAGAGTTGTGCGGACGTTGCCATTCAAGAAGATCTCAGTTAACAGATGAATATACATTTGGAAAAATGTTAGAACATACGCATCAGGTAGCTTATTTAGATTATCCTTTATACAATGATGATGGAACTAATAATGATGAGGTTTATGTATATGGATCCTTCCTTCAAAGTAAAATGTATGCAAAAGGGGTTACTTGTAAAGATTGTCACAATGTGCATAGTGGACAATTAAAAGGAGGCAAAGAAAATGTTTGTTTTCAATGCCATATGCCTAGCAAATATAAAACAAAAGAGCACCATAAACATGATGAAAATGGCGCTGGAGCAAGTTGTATAAGTTGCCATTTACCAAAAATTACCTTAATGGTGGTTGATCCTCGATCGGACCATAGTATGCGTATTCCAAGACCTGATATTAGTGTAAAAACAGGAGCTGTAAATGCTTGTAATAATTGTCATACAGATAAATCCAATGAATGGGCATCCACAGAATTTAACAAATGGTATGGCAATAAATATGATACGATTTCACATTATGGATTTGTTTTTCATAATATAAGAACGAATAAACCTGACGCGCAATCCGACTTAAATAAGGTTATTAATGATAAAAACATGGCCAATATTGTTGTTGGAACAGCTATCAGATTTCAAGATTATATGAATAATCCTTTGGCTTTTGAAAATTTAAAAATGACGCTAACATCTCCAAGCCCATTGGTGAGAAGAGCTGGATTAGAATCTTTAAGAAATCTACCAAAAGAACAGCAATTTAAGTACGCGTTACCTTTAGCAAATGATACGGTTTATGGTGTTAGGCATATGGCAAATAGCTTAATATTTGATGTGCCTATAACAAATTTATCTGCTGAGCAACAACAGATAGTTACCAAAGCTAGAAAAGAATACATTAATCAGTTATTATATTGGCAAGATCGTTCTTTAGGCTTATCATCTATAGGAAACGCTGCTATAGGTTTGGGAAAACTAGATCAGGCTGAAGACTACTTTAAAAAAGCAATTGCATTAGATACCTTAAATTTAATAGCGAAAATTAATTATGCCGATTTAAAACGGATGCAAGGCGAAAACGAAGCATGTATTGCCTTACTAAAAGAAGTTCTTAAAATAGATAATACATTTTCTGCTGCATATCAAGCATTGGCTTTTGCGTATATTAGAATTGGAGATAAACCAAAAGCATTTAAAACATTAGAAACTGCTAAAACAATTGTTAAAAATGATGCTCAAAACCATTACTATTATGCGTTAATGCAAAATGACTCAGGAAAAAGTAAAGAAGCAATTGCAACTATTATGAAAGCATTAAAAACCTATACGAACAATGAGCAATTATTAACCTTAGCATATTCTATTTATAGAGACAGAGGTGATACTATTGAAGCTAAAAACGTTTTAAATACCTTGGCAAAAGTATTTCCGAATAGTAAACAGTATCAGTAAATAAAAAAATATAAAAACTGCGTTTATTAGGAATTTAAAGATGATAAACGTTGATAAATTGAATGATATAATAAGTTGTACACAATTAAAAACGACAAAATATTGACTGAACTAAATATAGAAAATGCTTTAATCACATATCTTAACGGAAATAGATTATCTATTGGCTATGACCCTATTTATGGAAAAAAAAGATTAGTGGAAAAATATGGAATTCAATATAAAGAAATACTGAATGACATAAATACTTTTTTATCAAAATTTCCTCAACCAAATTGGGAAACTCAAACATATTCTGAATATTTGAGTACGGTTGAAAAATATGCATTAGAACGATTTGAATGGATTACTCCAACTTTAGCTAAAGCAATAACGAATTACTTTGCATATCAATGGAGATAAAAAAACTGTGTACAACACCTCATAAAATTTATGCTTAAATTTGAACTAGTACAAACGACAAACATTCAACAAACGATTTGCTAGGGCAGAAAAATTTCCGATTTTCCAGTCGCACAAATCTTATAAAAAATCGTTTTTAACAATTAAAAGCATATAAACTAAAAAATATCAATATGGAAAATATTTGGATTATTTCAATAGTACTATTTTTAATAATCGTATTTTTTTATTGGAGAATTTCTAAGAATTA
>CBDUKG010000047.1:0-18557 GCA_965367745.1 uncultured Flavobacteriaceae bacterium
AATTCAAATTCAAAAATCCAATCGCGCATTTTGGCAATACAATCATGTTGTTTTTCCCAAACCAAACGTTCTTTTGTTTTATAGCGTTCATGTGAGCCAGAAGTAGAGTGACCTTGTGGTTGCGTTAAATCTTTTACGTGAATTAATACAGGAACATGAGATTCTCTTGCAATTTTTGAAGCTTTATTGTATACATCTATAAGTTGGGGATAATCCCAACCTTTTACAACAAAAATCTCATATCCGTCTGCTTTTTCACCTCTTTGAAATCCTTTTAAAACTTCAGAAATACTCTCTTTTGTTGTTTGAAATTTAGCAGGTACCGAAATCCCATAATCATCATCCCATACACTAATTATCATTGGTACTTGTAAGACTCCGGCAGCATTTATGGTTTCAAAAAATAGTCCTTCGGAAGTACTTGCATTTCCAATTGTTCCCCAAGAAATTTCATTTCCATTGTTAGAAAATTTAGGGTTCTTTACTTCGTCAATATTTCTAAATAGTTTTGACGCATAGGCAATACCAAGCATTCTTGGCATTTGACCAGCAGTTGGAGAAATATCACTAGTTGAATTGTATTGCTCTGTTAAGTTTTTAAACTCACCATTTTCATCTAAACTATGTGTTTGAAAATGTCCACCCATTTGGCGTCCACCAGACATGGGATCTGCTTTTATGCTTGGATGCGCATATAAGCCTGCAAAAAATTGCTGTGGTGTAAGTTCTCCAATTGCCATCATAAAAGTTTGATCTCGATAATAACCAGATCTAAAATCTCCTTTTTTAAAGGCCTTGGCCATTGCAAGTTGAGGAACTTCTTTTCCATCACCAAAAATTCCAAATTTAGCTTTGCCTGTAAGTACTTCTCTTCTTCCAATTATACTGCACTCTCTACTAATTACAGCAATCTTATAATCGTGTAATACTTCTTTTTTAAATTGCTGAAAAGAAAGTTGCTCTTGACTTGTTGAAGAAGATTCTAGCTGCATATTTTATGATTTTTTAGTTTTGCAAAGGTACGAAATTTATGTGATATTTAAAAATGACTCAAATGCATTGAATTATTTCTAATAAAATTAATAAAATACTATATATTTTTAATAATATCCTAACGAAAATTAAAAACAATTAAAAATATAGCTAATTTTAATAGAAACCTCTTTTTACAAAATTATAAATTCGTTTAGGTTTAATAACTAAGACAAATCGAATTTTAGAACTGTATTGCGGTGCAGAAACTTCCCAGCCTAAGTTTGAATAAAAAGGAAAATATACTTCTAAAATATCTTGAATAAAGTTAAGACGAATTCCATTTTCATGTGCAAAATAAACTTTTTCATTTTTGTTTTTAACAAAACCAACATCGTTGTAAACTTCAACCCATCTCCAGATTCCTATACTAGTGTTTAGAGTCGACAACCATTGGTTTGCAAAAGAAACTGGGAGTTTAGATTTAAAACCACCTTCGTTAATAATAATTTGCTGACTAAAAATACCTGAAGTTTCCGATCTTCCTAAATAATCGTATTGAAATAAATAATCAGTTGGTCTGTCTAATGCAAAACTAAAATAATTAGTTTTGGTTTTATTGGTTATAAATGCACCAGCAAAAAATCTAAAATCAAACTGTCTGTTTGAGTCTGTAAGTTTTCTAAATTGAGCTGTTACTGAAAGTTTACTAAATTTACTAGAAACTTCTAATCCTGTTGAAAATCGAATATCATCTATTATTCCCGGACTTGAATACCCATATCCCAAATTAAAAACACTGTATTTATTCGTTTCAATATGTTCTGTTTGGGTTGGCGATCTTTCTTTATCAATAAATGTAAAGGAGGCGCCTAAGGCTTTGCTTCTAACATCTCTTAAGCTTTTTCGTCTAAATTCAACAAAAGCATAGGGTTTTACTGTAGTGTATGTTAAATTTGGAGCATAGTGATAATTGCTTCCAGAAATTCCTAAAGAGAGTCTATTTATTTTTTTATTTTCAGGTAAATATTCATATTGAAATGAAGCAGATCCGGATACAGTATTACTTTTTGTACTATAAGAAGGTGTTAGTTTGTAATGGATGTTTTTGTTTAACAGGGTTTTGTTAGAAAATGCCATTCCTAAAACCAAGCCGTCGTAATAATTAAATTTATAAACGGGAGTATAAAATAATTGATTGTAATATGTATCTTCAATATCTTTAAAAAATTTTAATTGAAGAGGTCTGTTAAATATTTTGTTGTCTATATCTTTCCAATTATTTCTTAAATTATATTCTGGTAATTGTGATTCATAGTTTAACGAAAGTTTGTCGAAACCATCTTTTGGAATTGTTATGGTTGTTAAAGAATCAATACCGGTTAACCATTTTTTAAATTTAATTTCCTTGTCTTGAATTCCATATAATTGAATTGGAGCTGTAAAGTTTCTTTTATTTTCTATACTAATTTTAATGGAATCATTATTCTGAGTTATATTCTTAATGGTATAATCAATTTTTTTATTTGTTGTAAGGTAGTCGTTTTCGAACCAAGATAAATCTTTTGCTGTTTTTGATTTTAAGTAGTTTAAGAATGCATTACTTTTAACCATTTCCCCTGAATTTGCATAAGAAAATTCGAATATAGACGTAGGTATAGAATAATCTTCAATATAACTTTCTAAATATTTTAATCCGAGACCTGCTTTGTATTTATTTGCAATTTTCCTATTAAAATTTGATAAGGAATCAGCTTGAGTTGTAAGTGCCTGATCCAAATTTTTACGAGCTGCAAATTGATAAACAAAATGATACTTTTCGTTAAAATCTATTTTTGCAATACTAAAACTTCTAACACCCCAAAGTTTAGAAATGTTACCAATAGCTTTAATTTCAGGATAATATCTTTCAACATATTTAATCATTAAATAGGCATGTAAACCATCGGCTAGCCAATAATCTTCTCGATTATTAAATAAAAAAACCTGATCTATATATTTTTTAGAAAGGACTTTAAATAATTTAATATCCCACTCAAAAGCATTGTTGTAAGCTGCTAAAAAAGAGGGTAATTGGTTAAACCCATATACAGGATTTTTATCATATTCTATTTTATTTAAAAGTATTTTATTGTGTGGATATTTACCAAGAAATGTTTGAATAAAATAGAATTCTCTTTTTAAAATGTTTGCTTTAACATCATGATTTATATCATCGGAAAGAATATCTGTGCTTATACTTATATCATCAAAAAAATAATTTTTATAATAGCTATTCTTTGAAATGTTTAAAGCAATATCCAATCTTTTTTTACCAGATAACCCATAATTCTTTATTGAGTCTTTAATAAAATAGGATGCTTTTAAATCGGTGTTTATTTCATACTCTTTTGGTACTTTAAAACTAATATTATAATCTGTAAAATCTATGTATAAATCATCTATATCTAAGTTGTTGTAAAGTTGCCATTTTGTATCAAAAATTGCAGGTGCTAAATACCAGTATCTTAAATTATATTCAAATTCTCGCACTCCATATTTAGTAAATTTATCATTCGGTATTTTCACTAAGTATGTGGTAGAAATTTTAACAGAATCTTTTGGTTTCAGAGGTTCATTTAAATTAACTTTTAAGAAATCTGGATTTTCATCAGTAATTTCAAAATTTGCAACATCAAAATTTACAGAGATTCCGCTTATCGTTGTGTTTCCTCTATGTTTGTCGTTTGTAAAATGAAATGTTTTAGAATAATTTTCAATAAAACGTTTGGCTAAAGGTGTTTGTTTATCTTTATAAGCATTTGGCCAATTATGAAAGTAAACTTCATTTAATAGATTATCAGACTTGTTATAAAATGTAGTTTCTTGTTGAATTTTTATTTCGTTAGTATCTGGAAATAAAGTAGCATACATCGTAATTTTATTTGTTTGAGCAAAGACCTTACTGAAACAAATAAAAGCAATTATAAAAAAGAGATATGGGTACTTTTTCAAAGGTTTTTCTATTTTAGAAATTAGGGCTTAAACTGTATTTTTTGTAGAAGGTATCTATAACTTCTAAAACTTCATCTTCAGTATCTACTATTGAAATTAAATTAAGATCTTTTGGGCTTATATTCCCTTCTTCTAGCAAGGTGTTTTTAATCCAATCTAACAATCCAGACCAGAATTTAGTACCTACTAAAACTATAGGAAATTTTCCTATTTTTTTGGTTTGAATTAAGGTGATAGCTTCAAACAACTCGTCTAATGTTCCAAAACCACCTGGCATTACAACAAAACCTTGAGAATATTTTACAAACATTACTTTGCGAACAAAAAAGTAATCGAAATCTAAACTTTTATCGGAGTCTATATACGGATTGTCGTGCTGTTCAAAAGGCAATTCAATATTTAAACCAACCGATGTACCTTTGCCTCTAGCTGCACCTCTATTACCGGCTTCCATAATTCCAGGACCTCCGCCAGTAATTACTCCATAACCATTTTGTGTTAAGTTAAAAGCAATACTTTCTGCCAATTTATAGTATTTATGGTCTTCTTTTGTACGTGCAGAACCAAAAATACTTACACATGGTCCCATTTTACTTAAACGTTCGTAACCATCAACAAATTCTGCCATAATTTTAAATATAGCCCAAGAATCGTTGGTTTTAATTTCGTTCCAAGTTCTTTGTTGAAACTTTTCTCTTATTTTTCTATCTTCATTTGGAATCATAAAATTCTAATATCTTTTTTTTAGTTGCTAAATATAAGATTAAAAATGTTTGTTGACTAATGTAATTCTTTTTTTAAGAATTTGGCAGTATAGCTTTTTTTATTCAAACTTATTTCTTCTGGTGTACCACAACAAATTAACTCACCTCCATTTTTCCCACCTTCCATACCTATATCAATAACGTAATCTGCTAATTTTATTACATCCATATTGTGTTCAATTATAAGTATTGTATTTCCTTTATTGGTAAGTTTATTTAAAACTTCCATAAGTACACGAATATCTTCAAAATGAAGTCCAGTTGTAGGTTCATCTAATATATAAAATGTATTTCCAGTATCTCTTTTAGATAATTCTGCGGCTAATTTTATGCGTTGTGCTTCACCACCCGAAAGTGTAGTAGATTGCTGCCCCAGTTTTATATAACCTAAACCTACATTGTTTATAGTTTTTAATTTTCTATAAATTTTTGGAATGTTTTCAAAAAACACAACAGCATCCTCAATAGTCATATTTAATACATCGGAAATAGATTTTCCTTTGTATCTAATTTCTAAGGTTTCTCTGTTAAAACGTTTTCCTTGGCAGGTTTCACACTCTACATGAACATCTGGTAAAAAGTTCATTTCAATAACACGAACACCTCCACCTTGACAAGTTTCACAACGTCCACCTTTTACATTAAATGAAAATCTTCCGGGTTTGTAACCTCTAATGGCAGCTTCGCTAGTTTTTGCATACAAGCTTCTAATTTCACTAAAAACACCTGTATAAGTTGCTGGATTAGAGCGTGGTGTCCTTCCAATAGGAGATTGGTCAATATCAATAACTTTATCTACATGTTCTAAACCTTTTATAGATTTGTAAGGCATTGGTTTTTTTACACCTCTATATATATGTTTATTTAAAATAGGATATAAAGTTTCATTTATTAAAGTGGATTTTCCGCTTCCAGAAACACCAGTTACACATATCAGTTTACCTAAAGGGAAATCTACTGTAACATTTTTTAAGTTATTTCCTGTAGCTCCGGATAATGTAATTTTTTTACCATTGCCTTTTCTTCTTTTTTTTGGAACTTCAATTTCTTTGGTTCCATTTAAATAATCTGCAGTTAAGGTATCATGTGTTTTTAATTCTTCAAAAGTACCTTCGCTTACAATTTCACCTCCGTGCACACCTGCGCCAGGCCCAATATCTAACACAAAATCGGCATGTTCAATCATATCTTTATCATGTTCAACCACAATTACAGAATTACCAACATCTCTTAAATTTATAAGCGATTTAATTAGTTTTGCATTATCTCTTTGGTGTAAACCAATACTTGGTTCGTCTAAAATATAAAGCACTCCAACCAATTGAGAGCCAATTTGTGTTGCCAGTCTAATACGTTGAGCTTCACCACCTGAAAGTGATTTTGAACTTCTATCTAATGCTAAATAATCTAAACCAACATCTAGTAGAAATTGAATTCTAGTTCTAATTTCTTTTAGTATTTCTGAAGCTATTTTTAATTGCTTTTTAGATAATTTTTCTTCAATATTTGAAAACCAATCTGCTAATTCTGAGATGTCTAACTGTGCTAATTCTGAAATATTTTTATTATTTATTTTAAAATATAAAGCTTCTTTTTTAAGACGCTTGGCATTGCAAGTTTCGCAATCAATTTCATCCATAAAATCTTTCGCCCAACGTTTTATTGAAGTTGAATCACTCGATTTGTGTTGACTTTCAATAAAGTTTACAATTCCTTCAAAATCAATCTCATAATTTCGAGTAATCCCCATAGTTTTAGAGGCAATTTCAAACTTTTCGTTTCCGCCGTTTAAAATAATATCTAATGCTTCTTTTGGAATTTTGGAAATAGCATCAGTTAATTGAAAATTATATCGTTCTGCAATAAGTTGTAATTGTTTAAAAATCCAACTATTTTTTTGTTCGCCAATTGGAGCAATTCCTCCACTTTTAATGGAAATTGCAGTATTCGGAATTATTTTTTGAATATTAACTTTATTAACTCTTCCAAGTCCGTTACAAGTTTGGCAAGCGCCTTTTGGCGAATTGAATGAAAAGGAGTTTGGTTCTGGGTTTGGGTATGAAATTCCGGTTTCTGGACACATTAATTCTCGGCTGAAATATCGGGGTACATCTGTATTATGTTCTAAAACCATCAATACATTTTCTCCAGAATATAGGGCAGTTGTAATAGTTTGCTCCAGTCTTTTTTCAGAAGCCTTATTAATTAATAAGCGGTCAATTACAATTTCAATATCATGCATTTTGTACCTATCTAGGCGCATTCCTTTTTCAAGGTCTTTTATTTCTCCATCTACACGTACTTTTACAAATCCTTGTTTGGCAATTTGCTCAAATAACTCTCTATAATGTCCTTTTCTAGATTTTACTACTGGTGCTAATATTGCTATTTTTTTTTCGTTGAAATCAGTTAAAATTAATTCTTTTATTTGTTCATCGCTATAGCTAACCATTTTTTTATTGGTGTTATAGCTATAGGCGTCAGCAGCTCTTGCATATAATAACCGTAAAAAGTCGTAAATTTCTGTAATGGTGCCAACAGTTGATCGTGGACTTTTATTAGTTGTTTTTTGCTCAATAGAAATTACTGGTGAAAGTCCATCAATTTTATCAACATCGGGCCGTTCTAATCCGCCTAAAAATTGTCTGGCATAGGCTGAAAAAGTTTCAATATACCTGCGCTGACCTTCAGCATAGATAGTGTCAAAAGCTAACGACGATTTTCCGCTACCACTTAAGCCAGTTATAACAACTAACTTTTCTCTAGGAATACGAACATCAATATTTTTTAAATTATGAACACGTGCACCTAATACTTCAATATATTCTTGTTGTTTTGTCATTAGATTTTTGGAAAGTTGCAAAGTTAAAAAAATGAAACTACAATTTTAATGTAGTAGTACATCTTATTTTGAAAATTAGTATATTGCGTTAAAATATGTAAGCATTGAACTGGATTAATTCTTTAAGACATTTTTTTGAAAAACACGGGTTTGCTGTGTCATCTAGATTTGCGGATAGATTAGGGATGAACGTATCTAATGTGCGTTTATTTTTTATTTATATTTCATTTGTAACTTTAGGATTTTCCTTTGGTATTTATTTGACATTAGCATTTTTACTGCGCTTAAAAGATTTAATTTATACTAAACGAAGTTCGGTATTCGATTTATAAAATACTATGAATAGTAAATCAAAATTAGTTGTTTCAATTGGGTTATTACTTGTAGTAATTGCTATAGGAGTTGGAGGTTACATGACGCTTTCCGATGATAATTTTATAGATTCATTGTATATGACAATTATTACAATGACTACCGTTGGGTTTGGTGAAATTCATCCACTTACTTATAACGAAAAGCTTTTTACAATATTTTTAATTTTAATAAGTATAATGGTTTATGGGTATACTGTAACAGCCTTAACCGAATATTTAGCAAGTGGGAAAATATTTGAACAATTAAAACAAAAAAAAGTGCAACAAAAAATTCAGAATTTAAAGAATCATACCGTGGTTTGTGGTTACGGACGTAATGGAAAACAAGCAGTTGCTAAATTAATTCAATTTAATCAACCTTGTGTTGTTATTGAAAAAAGAGTAAATGAAATTGCTGAATTAGAAAAAGACAATATTTTATTTATAGAAGGAGATGCAACAAACGATGAAGATTTAGCTAAAGTAGGACTAGATAGGGCTAAAAGCCTAATAACTGCATTGCCTTCAGATGCTGATAATTTATTTGTTGTGTTATCTGCACGTCAGTTTAATAAAGATTTTACTATTATAAGTAGGGCTTCAAATGAATCTTCTTACGGGAAACTCAAGTTTGCAGGAGCTACAAATGTTATTATGCCAGATAAATTAGGTGGTGCACATATGGCGTCTCTTGTTGTTACACCAGATTTAATTGAATTTGTGGACAGGTTAACAATTACGGGTGATGTAGAAGCTAATTTGGAAGAAATATCTGTAAATGAATTGCCTTCAGAATATATTTTAAAAACTATTTTAGATTTAGATTTAAGAAAACAAACAGGTTGTAATGTAATTGGTTTTAAAACGCAACAAAACGAATATATCATCAATCCAGATGCTACTACACAATTAGAAAAAGATACACATTTAATAGTTTTAGGAAATAAGGAACAAATATCAAAGCTTAGAGAAATTTTTTAAAGTATCTTATTTAATTTCCATTTCATTATTTATATTGATGCTAAATATTCTTTTTAATTGTTAAAAGTTTGTAGTAACCTCATTTTTTTTCCATATTGCAGAGGTTTTTAAAAATACCATAAATTATGAAGAATAAGTACTTCTCGTTATTATTTGTTTTAACACCTCTTTTAACATTTGCACAAGAATTAACTATTGATGAAAAAATAGAAGCAAAATTTAAACCTTTTGCAGAAGCTGTGAGCTCAGTAGTTTTTTATCCAATTTCAATTGTTGGTATTGAGGTTCCTATTGTGATTATTATATTATTGCTTGGAGCCTTATTTTTTACCTTGTATTTTAAATTTGCCAATATTACTTTATTAGGTGTTGCTATTAGAGCAGCAAAGGGAAAATATGATAGTGTAGATCATCATTCAGTTGATGAAGGTGCCGGAGATCCTACACCCGGGGGAGATGTTTTTGAGAGCCCTCAACGTGAGGGAGTTGTAGGAGAGGTAACACATTTTCAAGCTTTAACTGCTGCACTCTCCGCCACGGTTGGCTTGGGAAATATTGCAGGGGTTGCAGTAGCGATTGCTATTGGTGGGCCAGGTGCAACAATTTGGATGATTTTAGCAGGATTTTTAGGAATGTCTACAAAATTGGTTGAAGCTACTTTAGGTGTTAAGTATCGAGAAGTTGGTGAGGATGGAAAGATATATGGAGGTCCAATGTATTATTTGAAAAAAGGTTTAAAAGAAAAGAATTTAGGAGGCCTAGGTAAAGTTTTAGCAGGAATGTATGCTGTTTTTGTAATAGGAGGTTCTTTTGGAGGTGGAAATATGTTTCAATCTAATCAGGCAGCTGCACAATTTAAATTGCTTTTTGGTCTAGATTCTGGATTTTTCTTTGGTGTTTTAATGGCTATATTAGTTGGTATTGTTATTATAGGAGGTATTAAAAGAATAGGGCAAGTAACAGAAAAAATAGTTCCAATTATGGGAATTATGTTTGTTGGAGCATCTTTAGTAATTATACTTATGAATTTTACTATTATTCCCGATGCTTTGCTTCAAATATGGGACGGTGCATTTAATCAAACATCTATTGTAGGTGGTGTAATTGGTGTAATGATTGTAGGTTTTCAAAGAGCTGCTTTTTCAAATGAGGCAGGAGTTGGATCTGCGTCTATTGCTCATGCAGCTGTTAAAACTAGATTTCCTGCAAGTGAAGGAATTGTTGCTTCTATAGGCCCATTTGTTGACACTGTTATTATCTGTACAATGACTGCTTTAGTAATTGTTGTTACGAACTTAAAGAGTAACTTGTTTACCTATTCTAATTTAGATGAAGGAAACAATGTAATAATGAATGGTACAGGAAAACATTTAGGAGGTGTTGACTTAACCTCAGTTGCTTTTGATTCTGCAATTCCAAATTTTTCTATTTTATTAACAATTGCTGTGATTCTTTTTGCCTTTTCAACAATGTTATCTTGGTCGTATTATGGGATTCAAGGATGGAAATATTTATTTGGAAAAAGTAAATTTGTAGATATTTCATATAAATCACTATTTTTAATTTTTGTTGTTATTGGCGCATCTTCAAGTTTAGGATCTGTAATTGAGTTTTCTGATGCCATGATTTTTGCAATGGTGTTTCCAAACATTATTGGCTTATTATTGTTAGCACCAAAAGTAAAACGGGAATTAAATAAATACCTTATAGCAATAGGACGAAAAGATAAAATCAAAAAACCTAAAATCAATAAATAAATTTTAAATAACATCCTAGCTTTATTAAAAATAAACGAAATTGAATTCTCTTTTAACAAAGCCTTGGTGTTTTGCAAAATGGATTTTGTTATATAAAATTAATAGCTAAAATTGTTAGTTTTTATAAATTAAAATAATACATCTTAAATTTTGATTTTTAAAAATATATATGTAAATTTATGTCATTGAAATTGTTTTGTTTCAATGTTTTAAAATATTACTTCGGTAATACTTCACCTCAAAAATAGTTTTCACCTCAGAAAATTGTATATCATCCCAGATCATAATTTTGTAGAATTAGCATTGTAAGTATTTTGTAAAAAAATATTTAATAATTGCTTTTAATGCTACATAAATTTATGAAAAATCAATTATTAATTTAATAAAATGTATTATGAAAAAATTAGATTTTTTAAAAATTGTAATTGGATTATTTTTGGGTCTTGTAATCTTTTCTTGTAATAAAGATGATTCAAATATAGTCCTAACGGAACAGCTTGAAAAACAAGAAGTTGTGTTTGATGTGAATAACTTTTTGCCAAATACTTTATCTTCAAAAGGTATGTATAATGCAAAAGAAAATGGGGATAGTCCTAACGATGATAGTGTGCCAAATTGTTTAGACATGGAACCTGGTTATGTAGATGTAACAATTATAGGGCCAAATCAAATTCCTACAACTTATATGTTAAATTTAGTTACACTCGCCAACAAAACAGAGACCGAGGTTCTTAAATTAACACCTGGAGTTTATATTGTTACAGATTTTGTTGTAAGAGCAGCTGATGGAACATTGCTTTGGGCTTCACCTGAAGAAGGAAGTTACTATGAATTACTTTGGGATTTAACAGGTGTTGATCTTGAGTTTGTAGTTCCTGTATTTGACAAGCTTAGAGTTGAAATTGACGTACTATGTTATAGACCTTATGACTATGAAAATTTTGGATTTGTATGGTTTAAATATGCTGTAACAGAAATTCATACAGTTTGTTTCTATGGAGATATTTGTACTAAGTTTTTCGAAGAATGGCATACTTATCAAAGTGATTTAAGAAATCCTTATTCACTTCAAGCTTATATGGGTTATGACTTCCCAGCCATTTTTAAAGTAATTGTTAGAAATGAAGCAGGAGCTATTGTAAATGATCTTGAACAAAATAGTAATGCTGAAAATTATGGTATAGGACAACCACTTTGTATAGAGTATCCAGACCAAGTTGAAATCGATGGTGAAATTTTCACATTTGAAATTTATCTTATAATGCCTGATGGAAGTGAACGCCTAATATATGTAAATACATTTGATGATACTGCTATGGCAGATGCTGGAAATCCAGATGGATTTGGAGGAACTGATGGAATATTTGATTTTGTTATAGGAAATTGTACTTATGATGATGATGATCCTACTAATGATGCCGACATTGAATTACTTCCTTGGATACCAATTCCAGAAAGTGCTGATATGAGTATAAGAGGATCAGTTGACCCATTGTCGTCAGAGTTAATTTATGCTACATTTACAAATATATTACCGATGCCTATCCCGGGTATTATTGAAGATGGGGAAGAGTATAACACATTGTGTGGTGAAGAATTTGTTCCTATAAATCCAAATTTTGATTATAGAGTTATGTTTTATTCATCTATGGATAGAGAACTTCCTAATCCAAATGCACCTGGACCAAACCCATATTTCCCTGAAGAATATTTAGATTATCCTTGGGGTTCTATAAACTGGCTTGCAAATCACTGTGAAGAACAAGCTATACTTTATGGATGGGACTATGTGCAATATGCACTTTGGTATATAATTGGAGAAGCTACTGGTGTTCCTTCAGTAAAAGGTGTAAATAATCCGTTAGCTCAAGATGCTATGGCTAATGCAGGTTTTATCCCTACTGTAGGAGATTACGCATGTATATTAGTAAAACCTGTTTCAATAATTAATGGACCAAGAGCACTTGAAGATCCTATTCAACTACTTTTATTAAGAGTAGACCCTTGATAAAATTGTAAGTATTAAAAATGTATTTTGAAAAAAGGAGAATTTATTTTTAAATAATAGAAGTAATTATAAATATTAGATATAATGTTTGTTTAAAGTTAATTTAATAAATTTGTAATTATAGAATAAAAAAACAAGATTTTTCAAAATATGAATATATTTAAATCCCATTTCTGGTACAACAAACGCCAAAGAAATGGGATTTTCTTTTTGTTGCTTATTATTGGAATACTTCAAATTAGTTTCTTTTTTTTAGATTTTTCTTCAAATAAACCAGCTCAATTTTCTCAAAATGAAATTGATGAGTTCAAAAAAGAACAAGATTCTTTACTTAATGTAGCAATTAAAGAAAGTAAACCTAAAATTTTTCCTTTCAACCCAAATTATATAAACGATTTTAAAGGCTATCAACTAGGAATGAATGTTGATGAAATTGATAGGTTAATTTCCTATAGAAAATCAGGTAAATTTATAAACTCAATAAAAGAGTTTAAAGTTGTAACTGACGTTAGTGATAGTTTATTAAATAGCATAAGTCCATTTTTTAAATTTCCAGATTGGGTTACTAACAAAAATAATACAACAAATGATAGTTTTAAACAACCTAAAAAAGAAGTTATAGAAGTTAAAGATCTTAACTTGGTTACCAGTAGCGATTTAATTAAAATAAAAGGAATTGGAGAAAAAACAGCAGAAAGAATACTTAGTTATAGAGATAAATTACAAGGTTTTACATTCGAAGACCAGCTTTATGAAGTATATTACTTAGATAAAGAGATTGCAGATAAAGCATTAGAATATTTTAAAGTACTTTCTAAACCAACTATTAAAAAAATAAATATAAACACAGCCTCTTTTAAAGAAGTATTATCAATTGTTTATATTGACTATGAGCTAACTAAGAAAATTTTTAATTATAGAGACGAAGTTGCAGAAATTCAATCTTTAGAAGAATTAAAAAAAATTGATGGTTTTCCAATAGAAAAATTTAATAGAATAACCTTATATTTGGTGGCTGAATAAATTTATAATTAAAACAGTCAACCTTTAAATGAATAACATGTATTTTACTGAAGAACACGAGTCGTTTCGACAAAGTTTTCGAGATTTTCTACTAAAAGAGGTAGTTCCGTATGTTAATAAATGGGAAAAGCAAGGTTTTGTAGATAAACAGATTTGGAAAAAATTTGGAGAAATGGGCTATTTTGGGTTAAATTATCCTGAAGAGTTCGGAGGTTTAAATTTAAATCTTTTTTATACTGTTATTTTTTTAGAAGAAATGCAGAAAGTAAATTCAGGTGGATTTGCTGCTGCAATGTGGGCGCATACTTATTTAGCTATGACTCATTTAAATGCTGAAGGAAGTGAATTTATAAAAGAAAAATATTTAGCTCCTAGTATAAATGGCGAAAAGGTTGGATGTCTTTGTATTTCTGAACCGTTTGGAGGATCTGATGTGGCAGGAATGAGAACTACCGCAACAAAAGAAGGAACTAATTATATTATAAATGGATCTAAAACATTTATAACAAATGGTGTTTTTTCCGATTATTTAGTGGTAGCAGCAAAAACAAGTCCAGAACTTGGTAATAAAGGAATGAGTATTTTTGTTTTAGATAGAGAAACTAAAGGAATTTCAGCATCAAATTTAGAAAAATTAGGATGGAAAGCTTCAGATACCGCTGAAATTGCATTTGACAATGTAATTGTTCCACAAGAAAATTTATTAGGAGAAGAAAATAAAGGATTTTCTTATATAATGCAGCATTTTGCTTTAGAAAGAGTAATTATGGGAGTGAATGCACATGCAAGAGCTGAATTTGCTTTGGATTACGCGATTCAATACATGTCCGAAAGAAAAGCATTTGGAAAAACAATAGACCAGTTTCAAGCTTTAAGGCACAAGGTTGCCGATATGGCAAGTGAAGTTGAAATGTGTAAAGAGTTTAATTATTCTATTATTTACAGGCTAGATAAAGGTCAATATGTTGTAAAAGAGGCAACTATGTCTAAATTGGTATCTACAAAAATGGCCGATGAAGTTATTTATCAATGTCTTCAGTTATTAGGAGGTTATGGCTATATGGAAGAATACCCAATGGCACGACTTTTAAGAGATAGCAGATTAGGACCAATTGGAGGTGGTACTTCTGAAATTTTGAGAGAAATTATCGCAAAAATGATTATCGACAAAAAAGAATATAAGCCAGTAACATAGTTTTATTAATTGTTTTTGCGAAAATGGTTTTCCAATTTGCAAAAATGATTTTTGACAAAAAAGAGTACAAATCAGTAACTTAGGTTGTTTTGAACGATGGTTTAAAAGAAAATTAATAGATTTATTTTTTTTATTTTTTTAATATTTATTTTTCAATAATAAATTATATATTTGCAATCTTAAAAATTAAAAAGAGAACAACTTGGAAGGAGGTGCTAATACATGTTAATCATACCAGTTAAAGACGGAGAAAATATCGATAGAGCGTTAAAACGTTATAAAAGAAAATTTGATCGTACCAAAACAATGAAAAATTTACGTAATCGTAAACAATTCAATAAGCCATCAGTTGTAAATCGTGCGCAAAACATAAAAGCTCAATATGTTCAAAGATTAAGAACAGCCGAAGAGCAAGGTTAATTATTAGCCAAAAAATTAAAACCGTTAGTAAAAACAATTTACAATTTGTATGTTTGTTTACTAACGGTTTTTTTTATGCCTATAAAATCCTTTTTAGATTATTTACTAATTGAAAGAAAGTATAGTATACATACTATAACTGCGTATAAAAAAGATTTAAATGATTTTTTTGCATTTTACAAGACTAATTATGGCGATGTTATTATTTTAGAAATAAATTATGCTCAAATAAGAAGTTGGATTGTAGAGTTGGTAAATTCAGGTATAAATAATAGAACTATAAATAGAAAAATATCATCCCTAAAATCATTTTTTAAATTTCTTCAAAAAACAAAACAAATTACAATTAATCCATTAGCAAAGCATCAGGCTTTAAAAACATCAAAACAGGTCCAAGTTCCTTTTTCAGAAAAGGAGATTAAAGATGTACTTAGTACAAAAGATAAAATAGAAGGTTTTGAATCTGTAAGGAATAAATTAATTGTTGAGTTGTTTTATTCCACGGGTATTAGGAGAAGTGAATTAATACATATTAAAATTTCTGATATAGATTTTAACAACGAAACTGTTAAAGTGGTTGGAAAAAGAAATAAGGAGCGTTATATTCCGTTAATAAAAACAGTACAAGTTTCATTAATAAACTACCTAAAATTTAGAAATGAAATTAAAACTGAACAACCTTATTTATTTATTACAAAAAAAGGTAAAATAATATATGATACACTTGTGTATCGAATTATAAATAATTATTTTAGTACTGTGTCATCAAAAGTTAAAAAGAGTCCACATGTTATTAGGCACTCTTTTGCAACTCACTTGTTAAATGAGGGCGCAGATTTAAACGCTGTTAAAGAATTGCTTGGGCATTCAAGTTTAGCGTCAACACAAGTTTATACCCACAGTAGTTTGGGTAAATTAAAAAAAGTGTATAATCAAGCTCACCCAAGGAGCCAAAAAAAATAATTTTATGAAAGTATATGTACAGTCTGTTAATTTCAATGCGGATAAAAGTCTGGTTGAATTTGTTGAAAAAAAAGTAAATAGTTTAGAAAAATACTATGACAAAATAGTTGATTCTGAAGTTTATTTAAAAGTGCATCAAACTAGTGAAAAGGAAAATAAAAATGTAGATGTGAAATTAAATATACCAGGGAATGATCTTATAGTAAAAAAACAGTGTAAAACTTTTGAAGAAGGAGTGATGTTAGCAGTAGATTCATTAAAAAGAAAGCTAACTCAAAAGAAAGAAAAAGTAAGAGCGAAATAATTTATAAAAAATAGTTTAAAAAGTTTTGTTTAAAATTAAAACTTTAATACATTTGCAGTCCGTTAGAAATAACGGGCTTCTTTTATGGAGTAAAAAGCCGATGTAGCTCAGCTGGCTAGAGCAGCTGATTTGTAATCAGCAGGTCGTGGGTTCGAGTCCCTCCATCGGCTCAAAATAAAAGAAAAAGTTCAGTAGTTGTTTTTAGATGTGGCTTTTAATAGTAAAATCTAAATGTATTTGCTGAACGTTGTCAATTTTTTTGGCAGAGATCTTTGAAAATAATGGTGAGATACTCAAGTGGCCAACGAGGGCAGACTGTAAATCTGCTGCGCAAGCTTCGAAGGTTCGAATCCTTCTCTCACCACGTTAAAATTGGAAAATAAGAATACATTACCCAATGATGATTTGAAAAAAAATTATTGCGAGAGTAGCTCAGTTGGTAGAGCTTCAGCCTTCCAAGCTGACTGTCGCCGGTTCGAGCCCGGTCTCTCGCTCTATTTTTTTTGGCCGGTGTAGCTCAGGGGTAGAGCGTTTCCTTGGTAAGGAAGAGGTCACGGGTTCAATTCCCGTCATTGGCTCAATAATAGAATTGAATTTAACACTATATATAACTAAGATTTAAAAATTAATAATTATGGCTAAAGAAACTTTCGATCGTTCAAAACCACATTTAAACATTGGGACTATTGGACACGTTGATCACGGTAAAACAACCTTAACAGCTGCTATTACTGTTGTATTAGCAGAGAAAGGACTTTCTGAAGTAAAAGATTTCGATCAAATCGATAACGCACCTGAGGAAAAAGAGAGAGGTATTACAATTAATACTGCTCACGTAGAATACCAAACTGCTAATCGTCATTACGCTCACGTTGACTGTCCAGGTCACGCGGATTACGTAAAGAACATGGTAACTGGTGCTGCGCAAATGGATGGAGCAATTATTGTTGTTGCTGCAACTGACGGACCAATGCCTCAAACTAGAGAGCATATCTTATTAGGTCGTCAAGTAGGAATTCCTAGATTAGTTGTATTCATGAATAAAGTGGATATGGTTGATGATGAAGAATTATTAGAGTTAGTAGAAATGGAAATTAGAGATTTATTATCTTTCTACGACTATGATGGTGATAATACTCCTGTTATTCAAGGTTCTGCTTTAGGTGGATTGAATAAAGATCCAAAATGGATGGATAAGATAATGGAATTAATGGACGCTGTTGATACTTGGATTGAGTTACCAAAGCGTGATGTTGAGAAAGATTTCTTAATGCCAATTGAAGATGTATTCTCAATTACTGGTCGTGGTACTGTTGCTACTGGTCGTATTGAAACAGGTGTTGCTAACACAGGTGATGCAGTTGATATTATTGGTATGGGAGCTGAAAAATTAACTTCTACAGTTACTGGAGTTGAAATGTTCCGTAAAATATTAGATAGAGGTGAAGCTGGTGATAACGTAGGTATCTTATTAAGAGGTATTGCAAAAGAAGATATCCGTAGAGGTATGGTAATTTGTAAGCCTAAATCAGTTACTCCACACGCTAAATTTAAAGCTGAGGTTTATATCCTTAAAAAAGAAGAAGGTGGACGTCATACTCCATTCCACAACAACTACCGTCCACAGTTTTACGTACGTACAACTGATGTAACAGGAACTATTATGTTACCTGATGGAGTTGAAATGGTAATGCCAGGTGATAACTTAACAATAAACGTTGAACTACACCAAGCAATTGCCTTAAACGTAGGTTTACGTTTTGCAATCCGTGAAGGTGGTAGAACAGTAGGAGCTGGTCAAGTAACAGAAATGTTAGACTAATCAAACCCTAAAGAATAAATAAGGTGCTTCTGTTAAAGAAGCACCTTTCTTTACGGGCGTAGCTCAGTTGGTAGAGCACTGGTCTCCAAAACCAGGTGTCGGGAGTTCGAGTCTCTCCGCCCGTGCAAAAATTAAAAAAATGAATTTAGTTAATTATAT
>CBDUKG010000048.1:0-18109 GCA_965367745.1 uncultured Flavobacteriaceae bacterium
AAGCAAAAATTCCTTTAGCAAAAGGTGTTTGACCTGAAGCTCCTAATCTTCCTTTTGAAACCATTAATACATTTGCTCCGGCATCGTGTGCTTTTACGACTGCAAATAAACCAGCCATTCCACTTCCAATAACTAATACATCCGTACTTATTTTATCTACTCCAAGAGATTCTATATCAATTTCATGATGATTTATTGCCCAATCTAAGGATGACATTCCTAATGCTGAAATTGCAGCAAAACCAGCAGTTGCTCCTCCAGCTAAGGTTATAAAATTTCGTCTGGACATATTATTTTTTTTGGTTGTCTTTTTCATTTTTTTGAAGCTTTAAATAAGTAATTTCTTAGTAAATAGTATATGCCACTTGTAAGAGCTAGTATATAATATGCGGAGAATGAAGTATTGCTATGACGGCCAATATTAATTACATGCCAGGTGGCTGTAATAATAAATAGCAAGGTTAAATAGCCGTGTAAATTTCTCCAGGTTTTATATTTTAAATGCAATTTAAATCTGAAATAGGAAGTAGTTAAAAGTATAACTATAGAAGTGTAGGCTATTAAGCCTAAAATTACACCTGTACTGCTAAATGTTGTAATTAATATTAAAAAAGCATCGGTTGGTGTTACTCCATTGTCAAAAAACTTTGGAACTATGATAAAAAATGGGTGCAACAATAAAACGGATATAAATACATAACCCACAAATTTGTGAGTGGCTAATACATTTACCATTCTAATTTTTTTAACCAATGTTTTATTTAATCTTGAGGTAAAAAATTGAGATAGTAATAGCGTAAAACCTAAAATGGTTATTATTGAAAGTGTTTCCATTAAAATGCTTCTCTTTTCAAAATTTCCGAAGAAATATAAGAATATAGGAACAGCAATAAATGCTAGGATAAGCAATGTTAGTTTAAATATGTAATTATCTTTTTTCATAATATTAACCCCATGAAACAATTACAGGAATAGATTTATCAGGTGAAATAGTAATGGCATCTACTGGACAATACATACGGCATAAATGACATATTTGACAATCTTCTGGATATAAAATTTCCGCTTTTTTAGTATCTGGATTTAACCGAATAACATCGGTTGGGCAACTTTTAATGCATTCTTCGCAACCTATACAACCGTTAATACTTTTAATTGGCATAATTCCTCATTTTTCAAATTCATTTCTAATTTGAGAACAAGGTAAAACGTATGTAATTTTAAATAAATAAGAATCAATAGATACTTGAAACTTATCAATGAATTGATTGATATAATCTATAAGTAAAATGCAGTAGTTAGCATTTGATCAATAACTAAAATAAGATGTTTACTTTAGAGAAACATTAATTGCTTTCAATAATTGTTGCAATGCGTTTTTGAATAACATGTAAATAAAAAAAAGACGCTAATTAAAGCGCCTTTTTGATATTCTTAAATTATAAAATGTTGATTATTCTCTAATAATTTTAAGCATTACGGGTTTGTCTAAATACATTTTAGCAAAATATACACCTGGTGCATTGTTTTTAATGTCTAGCTTAACCTTTCCATTTTTAATTGTGTAATTTTTTGCTGAAATTAACTGAGATTGCATATTGTATATTTCAATTTTTACATTGCTTTTAGAAGCAGGAACAGTAATTTCAAAATTACCTTTTGTTGGGTTTGGATAGGCAATAATTTCATCAAATAAATTAATTGATTTAGAGAAAACACCTTCGCATAAAACGTCGGATTTCACTTCAATTTTATCTCCGTGTGCTACATTAACAGTAAATATTGGTGAAGCTGTTTCTAAAGTAATTTTATTATTTACAAAAACTGTGAACGGAGCAGTTCCTTGTTCAATTTCTATAGAAGCTTTTCCTGCGGCTATAGCTACCTTTCCGGAAATAGTTGTTCCTTCATTTATTACTACAACAAAACATTGCTCGTATGATTCTCCAGAAACACCTATACAAACTTCATAAGACCCTGGGTTTAGGCCATTGTTTTGTAAGTTGGCATTAGCTCCATTGAGTTTAACATTGTATGTGTAATTTTCTTGTGCTGAGATTAAAATTTGACCATTGTTTTTATCAGGACAAGTTTCGCTTATTGTTTCAATAGTAAAGTTGTTTGCTGGTAATGTAAAGCAACCTGAAGTATCTACATTTGCTCCAGAAGTGGTGTTAGGACATTTATCTAAATTATTCATTACACCATCATTATCGTCATCTAACTGACTGTCTGAACAACCATTTGCATCTATAGCTTCACCAGTTGGTGTATTTGGACAAGTATCTACATTATTCATAATGCCATCGTTATCATCATCTAACTGACTATCTGAACAACCATTTGCGTCTACATCCTCTCCAGTTGGTGTATTTGGACAAGTATCAATACTATTTGCAACACCATCGTTATCATCATCTAACTGACTGTCTGAACAACCATTTGCATCTATAGCTTCACCAATTGGTGTGTCTGGACAGGTATCTAAATTATTCATAATACCGTCGTTATCATCATCTAATTGACTTTCTGAACAACCGTTCGTATCTACATCCTCTCCAACTGGTGTGTTTTCACAAGTATCAATACTGTTTTCTACACCATCGTTATCATCATCTAATTGACCGTTTGAACAACCATTCGCATCAACATCTTCTCCAGTTGGTGTGTTTGGACAAGTATCTAAATTATTTTTAACACCATCATTATCATCATCTAATTGACTTTCAGAACAACCTGTAGCATTTACGGCTTCACCAATTGGGGTATTTTCACAAGTATCTATACTATTTTCTACACCATCATTATCATCATCTAATTGACCATATGAGC
This sequence comes from uncultured Flavobacteriaceae bacterium, assembly GCA_965367745.1. GTDB lineage: Bacteria > Bacteroidota > Bacteroidia > Flavobacteriales > Flavobacteriaceae > Lutibacter. The sequence continues at coordinate 2,833 of CBDUKG010000048.1, forward strand.
AACCATTTGCATCAACAACCTCTCCCGCTGGAGTGTTTGGACATAAATCATTTATGTTATCTATACCATCGTTATCAATATCATCATTATTTTCAGCAATTATTTCAAAATTATCTACTGTCCATCGTGTAGGTTCAGCACTAGAATAATATTTAAAAGCAATATAAACAGTTCCGGTAATTGAGCTAATATCTATATTAGAAAAGCTATATACTTCTTCAGTTCCGCTTCCATTAGAATGATAAGGAATACTAATATTTGGCACAGGTATCCATGTAAAATCACTCGGATTACTAGTCCCATCATAATTTGAAGAGTATACTAATTCCAATAATGTATCACCATAAGCGGCGTCAGTATAAAAGCTAATTTTCTCAGCTTCATTTTCGTCAAAGTTTATAGGAGTATTAGTGATTAACCAATCTTTACTTGAAACATCTTGTTGGTAACCATTAATTCCAATAGAACCCGTATTGTTTTCTCCATATTGAGCTTCGCATACCCAGTTTTTATTACTTGCTTCGCTATAAGTAAAAAAAGCTAAATCACTACAGTTATTAAAATCTTCAGAAAATAAAACCAAAGGACCCTCTAATGTTGTCACACTTATACTTGCCCCGACTTCAGATAAATTTGAAGAAGCATCTCTAGCTTTAACTGTAATATTATAAGTAGTACTTGGAGTTAATGCTAAAATTGTTGAAGAAGTTGAAAACGCAGTTTTTAAATATACGCCGTCTAAATATATTAAGTAATCTATAACACTAATATTATCTGTTGCCGCATCCCAATTAATTTCTACAGATTCAAATGTTGTATTTGAAGCTACTAAATTTGTTGGCGAAGTTGGTGCTTCTTCATCTGAAGTGTCGTTTAAATTCCATTTATCTTCTGCATTAACACCACCCCAAATTAATGTTGCTAAATACGGATTGTCTATAAAAGGATTTCTATTACCTTGAACGGTTTCAATATAATCGTTTCGTTGGTTTTCAAAATCTGAAACAGGATCTTCTATATTCCAGTTTAAAAATAAATCTACCATATTCGGATCTACTGTTAATGTATTTCCAAAACCACTGTTAATGGGCAAACATTGCGTTTGGGAAATTTGATTGCCAGTTCCATTATAACGCAAGTACATATACATTACAGCACGTGCTACATCACCTTTCCATTCATCTCCAGGATACCAACCTCCATTACTTGAAACTATTCCAGAGTTTCCACTACCATCGGTAAATTTTCTGTTGCTTCTGCTTGAGTTTCGTTGTGTATCTGCGGGTCTTAGATTATGTACATCCGTTCCAGGACCAGGGTCATCGGTAACTAGACTTGGGCTTGCTAAAGATTTAGCAAAAACATGTTCTCTGTTCCAAGTTCCAGTAGTTCCACCAGTATCTTGTAAGCTTTTATCTCTTGTTCTATCTGTACTAGTTGTTCCATCGGCATCATCAAAGCCATAAATTAATAATACATTTGAAGTATTATCTGGATCCTCATCTACTTGTTTTAGCACATCCCAAGTATCTGTAGAGCTAGAAGAATATGGTATGCCAGTATGTGTATTAATAAGCCTATTAGATAATTCTATAAACAAGTCGTTTTCTGTTTTGGTTAAATCTAGGCCGTTGTAATACGATTGAATTTGTCCATAAAAAGGAATAAAAGATAAAAATAGTACTATTGATAGTATAGTTTTTTTCACGATAAGTGATTTTTAGTGCTTATTAAAAAATAATGTGGCTACAAATTTATTATTAATTTTTGACTTTGGGTACTTATCTTAATAACTTATATTTTAAAAGGCTTGAATAAAAAAACACCTTCATTTTTTTGAAGGTGTTTTTTTCCCATTTAAAAATTTCTAATTTGTTACTCTTTAATAATTTTAAGCACAATAGGTTCTTCTAAGTACACTTTAGCAAAATATAAACCAGTTGCATTAGAATTAATATTTAGTTGCACTTTACCATTATTAATTGTATAATTTTTTACTGAAATTAACTGCGATTGTATATTATAAATTTCAATTTTTACATTGTTTTGCGATACAGGTAAGGTAATTTCAAAATTTCCTTTTGAAGGATTTGGGTAGGCAATAATTTCAGTAAATAAATTAACTGTTTTCGCAAAAACGCCTTCACATAAAACATTCGATTTTACTAAAATTTTATCTCCATGTTTTACATCAACAGTAAATACCGGTGAAGCTGTTTCAAAAGCAATTTCATCATTTACAAATACCGTAAATGGCCCAGTTCCTTGTTCAATTTCAATAGAAGCTTTGTTAGAATCTAACGCTACTTTTCCAGATATTGTAATTCCTTCTTCTATAACAACATCATAACATTGTTCAAAATCTTCCCCTTCTACACCAATACAGATAGTATAGTTTCCAGGATTTAAATTTGTGTTTTGCAATGTTGCGGCACCTCCATTTAATGTAACTATGTAGTTATGCGTTTCTACAGCTGAAATTAAAATTTGACCGTTATTTTTATTAGGACAAGTTTCACTAATAGTTTCTATAGTAAAATTATCTGCAGGTAATGAAAAAATTGAACACCCTGTGCTGTCTACAACACTTCCTTGCGGAGTTTCAGGACAAATATCAACATCGTTTGAAACACCATCTTTATCATCATCATCACTAATTACAGCAACACCACAAATTTCTACGCTCCAAGTTTGGATACTACCTATATCTTCTGGGCCACCGTCAATGGCTTGTAATATCCAGGTCCCATATGATTCCTCATTATTAAAAGTTGATAAATCTCCTTGAGGTTTAAATATACCTGTAAATGGAGCGATTCCTGAGGTTATGGATGTATCAGCTTCATTATCAAAAATAGTATTGGTATAATCTAAGCCTTCATCTCCATTATTTGCCGATAATAGAACTTTTGTTCCTGTTGGGCTAATTAAATATAAAGTCAAATCACCAACCCACTCATGAGGTGCGGTTACAGTTACATTAACATCTGTAATTATTTTATTAGTTGTTATATTTATTATTGAATTTACTCCAGTTGCATCATTATCAGGTACGTCAACTGGTTTACTTTTAGAGATATCCGGATCGCAAATTACATTTGCCGTTGTAAAACTATTAGGACTTGAAAATTCACTTTCACCACAATTATTAATTCCTTTTACTCTCCAATAATAGGTTGTATTAAATTCAAGCAATTCAGGTGCAAAATGTGTGGAATTTAAAGTGGCCGTTTCTATAATAGTTGCAAATAATAAATCAGAAGCAATTTCAATAGTATAATTTTTAATATTTTCGTTGGCAACCCAAATTATATTATAAGGTTCTAATAATCCGCTACTTTCATTTTCTGGAAAACTTAATATTGGTGCTGTAATTTCAGAGGAAAATACGTTTAAGTCAGTAACTGTATTTTTGGCAGTTGAAGCAGACGTCCCTGTTACAGAAATACTATATGCACCGACAGTATTGCTTTTTATTCCAGTTATATTCATTGTAACAGCCGTATTATTCTCACTTGCAGTTAACGGGTTAAATGTAACTGTTGCCCCTTCTGGAATTCCTGTTGCAGAAAAAGTAGTTTCTTCATTAAAATCTAAAAACGTATTGTAAGTCATATTGTAAATAACCTCATTTGGCGCACATGTTTCAAGTTTGAAGGATTCAAAATTCATAATGAATTCTGAAGATTGTACAGAAATATTTGCCACGTTTACGTTAAAAAATATGTTACCAACACTTTCTATTTTAATCCTTCCAGTTGTTGTTGTAACATCTGGACTTACAATGGTATGAGATCCATCATTAGGTATATTTGAAGCTAGTGTAATAGGGTATGTTTGACCTCCATCGTTAGAAAATAAAATATTTACATGAGAACAGTTTACGGGTTCAATATTTGTATTTGCAACATCCCAAGTAATTATTTGAGCAGTACCAGCATCCCAGTTTTCTTGAGTGATTTGAGAAGTTAATTTAAAACTAGCTGCACTATCTGTAAAGGTAATTACAGTTTCATCACTGGCAGTTTGACCTCCACTATCATTGTTATCTCTAACGGTAACAGCAAATGTCATAGTTCTAGAAACAGAAGGTAAAACCTCCCATTGATTGGAAGTATTCCCTCCTAAAATAGTTGACATATTTGGAAATGTCCTTTCAGGATTTTCATTAGGTTTTAGTGATCTAAAGGCTGGACCAACAGTTGCTGTTGATACTAATGGGTATTCCGTAGCTTCAGTATCAATTTGTTCCCATGTATATGTTAGCAAATCCCCATCTTCATCTGTCGCATTTGCCTTTAAAGCAAAAGGAGTTGAAACAGGTATCGTATAGTTTTGAAGACTTTCAACTATAGGTGTATTATTATTTGTATCAGAGAGTGTTCCACATACGCTACTGTTTCCTTCCGTAATATTTGCCCACATTTCTTGAATACTAACATAATGAAAATACGAATCAGCTAGAGATTGGATGTTATTTGGCGAACATAAACCAGAGTAAGCCATAATAGTAGAGCCACTTCCAGGTTCAACTGATGTTGCTGCACTTCTGTTACCTCCACAACCTCCTGTTTCCGCATTAAATGTGTGTCGTGCACCGTATTGATGTCCCATTTCGTGTGAAACATAGTCAATATCATAAGCATCTCCAATAGGACTTCTTGATCCAGTAATTCCTCTAGCTTTTCCTGTAAAAGTACAAGGGGAATTCAATTGTGCCAGTCCACCACCACCAGTGCTAAAAGTATGTCCAATATCAAAATTATTAGTTCCAATAATGCTGTTAATTACAGTCTGACTTTCATCAATTAGTTCTTGTGAATCATCATTTGTAAAATTATCTATTACTCCATCTAAAAAAATAATATCTGTATTTTTCTCAACCAAAACCATGGTTAAAGCTACATCTCTTTCAAAAATACCATTAACGCGTGTCATAGTTGTTACAATAGCAGATAAAACAGCTCCTTTTTTAACTGCTTCTGTTTCTGTTTCAGCAACACCTTGTTGTGTAAGATGAAATTGTGCATATTCTCCAGTTGTTGCCACTGCTAACCTATAAGTTCTTAATTTACCATCATTTGCATTTTCAACTTTTGCAGCTGTATTTTGAGCAGTAATGTTCGATGTCTTTGAATCTTCAAACTTACATACAAAAACTTCTTCTGGTGCTGGTGCATCAGATTTTTTATAAACTAAATAAGATTTTTTATTTTTCGTATAAGGATCAATAAAAGTTGATTCATAAGCATTTTTTAAGGTCATAGCATTCAAGCCTGCCGCAGTAACACTAAAACGAATTGTTGTTCCAGATTTGTCCAAACTTTTACCTATATAAGATTTTATATTTGGATATTTTTTTTGAAGATTTTCTTCTAGAATAGGAGTTTCAAAAATTTGAAAGTTTTCTAATTCTCCATTACTATTTGGAAAATTTAAAACAACATTAGAGTTGTTTAAACCATCTTTTCTTTTTGGAGCGTTTTTTAATTTATTTTTTAACGATTCTAAATCCAAATCATATACTTTATATTGTTTTGGTATAGATTTTCGCGCTATTTTTAAATTTGAACTTTTTTCTGATATAGATTTTTCAGACCAAATATTAGTCGATTTTTGAGCAGAAGCTGAATAAAATAAGCTTATGAAAAATACGAAGAGTAAAAAAAATCTATTGGGTAAATACCTCATGCTTTTATTTTTTGTGTTTTAGAAACCTACAAATATAAATTATAATATTTTGAACACAATTATAATGCCTTTTAATTATTAGATTTAACTTATATTTAATTAAATAAAGTATTTTTGCCACTTTATAACACTTAATTTAGTTTTCTAATTTTGAAAATTTTTACTAATTTATCTAATTTTAAATCAACCAATAAAACTTTTGTTACCATTGGAACTTTTGACGGTGTTCATATTGGGCATCAAAAAGTGATTAAAAAATTAATTAAAAGTGCTAAAAATAATAATGCTACAGCTGTATTGCTTACTTTTTTTCCGCATCCACGTATGGTACTACAAAAAGACGTAGATATTAAATTAATTAATACTATTGAAGAGCGTACAAAATTATTAGAAAATTTAGGTTTAGAAATTTTAGTGATTCATGAATTTTCTAAGGAATTTGCTAAACTGTCTGCTTTAGAGTTTGTAAGAAGTGTTCTAGTAAATACTTTAAATATTTCTAGATTGGTAATTGGCTATGATCATCATTTTGGAAAAAATAGAGAAGGTAATTTTGAACAGTTACAAGAGTACGGACATACTTATAGTTTTAAAGTGAGAAAAATTTCTCAAAAAGAAATTAGTGATATAACAGTAAGTTCTACAAAAGTCAGAAATGCTATTGAAAAAGGTGAAATAATAAAAGCAAATAGCTATTTGGGTTACAATTTTATGTTAACGGGTATTGTTGTGGAAGGAAAAAATTTAGGTGAAAAAATTGGGTTTCCAACGGCTAATTTGCATATTGCAGAAACCTACAAACTTATACCAAAAACAGGAGCTTATATTGTAAAATCTAAAATCCAAAATAAAGTTATTTTTGGAATGATGAATATAGGTTTTAGACCAACAGTTAGTGGTAAAAATCAAACTATTGAAGTTCATTTTTTTAATTTTGATTCTAGAATTTATGGTGAGAAAATTCAAATTGAAGTTTTGAAATTTTTAAGAGAAGAACATAAATTTGATTCTGTAGAGGCATTAAAAATGCAATTGGCAAAAGATAAAAAAACAAGTGAAAATTATATTAACGGCATTCTTTTTGAATAAATATAAGTTATGAGAACAATTTTAATAGTATCTATGATGTTTATGATTTCTTGCAAATCTAATTACACTGTGAGTCAACATATCAACCAAGAAATAACAACCTGTCCTGAAAATGGCACTTGTTCCATTGAGCTAATTCCTAATAAGTCTATTGTTTTTGAAACAGATAATATTGGCATTATGTATCCAGTTATTTCTGAAGGTGATAAAACAATTTTAAAGTACACTTATAAAAGAAATGAAATTCTAAATACACAAGATGGTAATTATACTGAAATTATATATGCTGAATTGCCAGAAACTATAAAACCAATTGAATTGTCTCATGAAGACTTACAAGATGTAAAATTATATTTTGGGAGACTGTGTTATTGCAAAGGCGAAACAGGCTATTACGCAATAAAAAATGGCCATTTTAAACTTACCAAAAACGATAAAAATTCATTCAATATCGACTTTAATTTTAAGATTTCTGAGGTGCCTCAAGTAATTTCAAAAATTTCAGCAACTATTTCTTTAAAATCAAATTAAACAATTTAGTTTCTTTTATCAGCAATTTCTTAAATTTGCCGTTCAATAAAAGGATATAACAATGTTACAAGTTGCATTTATTAGAGAAAACACAGAAGCTGTTTTAAAAGGTTTAGAAAAAAGAAATTTAAAAAACGCTGCTGATTTGGTTGCAAAAACCATTGCTGCTGACGAAAGTAGAAGAGCAATTCAGACTGAATTGGATGCAGTATTGGCAGAATCTAATAAATTATCAAAAGATATTGGGCAATTTTTTAAATCTGGTGAACGTTCAAAAGCCGAAATTTTAAAACAAAAAACTGTTCTATTAAAAGAAAAATCTAAAGATTTAACTGAGAGTCTTCAAAATAAAGCAACAGAATTACAAGAGTTGTTGTATTTAATTCCTAACATCCCAAACGAAATTGTTCCTGGAGGTTCTTCGGAAGAAGACAATTTAAATGTATTGCAAGAAGGAGAAATTCCAGTATTACATAATGGTGCTTTGCCTCATTGGGAATTAGCAAAAAAATACGATATTATAGATTTTGAACTTGGTAATAAAATTGCTGGAGCAGGATTCCCAGTATATAAAGGTAAAGGCGCAAAATTGCAACGTGCGTTAATCAATTATTTTTTAGATAAAAATACCGAAGCTGGCTATACCGAGGTTCAAGTGCCTCATTTAGTAAATGAAGCTTCTGGACTTGGAACAGGACAATTGCCAGATAAAGAAGGGCAAATGTACCACGATGCACAAGATGATTTGTATTTAATACCTACTGCAGAAGTTCCTGTAACAAATATTTATAGAGATGTTATTTTAAAAGAAAGTGATTTTCCAATTTTAAATACTGCTTATACACCTTGTTTTAGACGTGAAGCTGGTTCTTACGGAGCGCATGTGCGTGGTTTAAATAGATTGCATCAATTTGATAAAGTTGAAATTGTTAGAATTGAACATCCAACTAAATCTTACCAAGCTTTAGATAGTATGGTAGACCATGTAAAAGGGATTTTAAAAGAATTAAATTTACCTTTTAGAATTTTACGTCTATGTGGCGGGGATATTGGATTTACAGCTGCATTAACATACGATTTTGAAGTGTTTTCAACAGCTCAAGATCGCTGGTTAGAAGTAAGTTCTATTTCTAATTTTGAAGCATTTCAGGCAAATCGCTTAAAACTTCGCTTTAAAAATAGCGAAGGTAAAAGTGAATTAGCGCATACACTAAACGGTAGTTCTTTAGCATTACCAAGAATATTGGCAAGTTTGTTAGAAAATTGCCAAACACCAGAAGGAATTAAAATTCCTAAAATATTGGTGCCATATTGCGGATTTGAACTAATTAATTAGCACTAACTGTTATCATTTTTTTGTAATGATTCATTTCAATTAAGGCATCAAAGTATTTATTGATTTGTCCTTTTTTCATGAATTTTAATGCTTTCTTTTTTGCAGTTTCGTATTGTTTGATTAATTCTTTCATAATAAAAAATTTAGTTGTTTTATAGAGTTAAGACAATTTCTGTGCCAAAATGTAACAGTACTTGTTTCAAAATTGATGGTATTTATAAAAACTTTAACACTTGTTTGGTTATCTTTGAATGAATTAAAAATAGAAAATGCGTAAAATTTTAATCCTTTTTATTTGTTGTTTTTCTTTGCAAATACAGGCTCAGGAAGCTTCTTTAGCATTTCTTTATCTTAGAAATGGTGAATATGAAAAGGCTGCTGCTATTTATAAAACTTTGCACGAAAAAAACCCTTTAAATAGTAATTATTTAACCAACTTGGTAGATTGTTATCAGCAATTAGAAAATTTTAATGAAGTACAATCTATTATTAATAAACAACTAGAAAAACGCTCAGATCAATATTATTTATTAGTTGAATTAGGTTATAATTACCAGTTGCAATACAAACAAGATAGTGCCACTTTTTATTATGAAAAAGCGTTAAATTCTATTGAAAAATCTAAAAATCAAGGTTATTTAATAGGAAGGTCTTTTCAAAAAAATCATTTATTAGATTATGCACTTTCGGCTTTTAAAAAATCGATGGAAGCCAATCCTAATGCAAATTTTAACCTACAAATTGCTGCTATTTACGGTGAAAAAGCCGATTTAGAAAATATGTTTAAAACCTATTTAGATTTGGTTGAAACGAATGTCAACTATTTGCCAACTGCAAAAACATATATTGGTAGGTATTTAACTGATGATTCTGAAAATGAGGCAAATATTTTTTTAAGAAAACTGTTAATTAAAAAATTGCAGAACAATCCACAAAATAGTTGGAATCAGCTTTTGAGTTGGTTGTATATGCAGCAAAAAGAATATGCAAAAGCTTTTACACAAGAAAAGGCATTGTTTAAAAGAGATACCACTAATAGTTTAAAGGGAATAACAGATTTAGGTGGAATTGCTTTTAAAGATAAAGACTATGCAGTCTCTCAAGATTGTTTCAATTATGTTTTAGAAAATACTACTATTGTAGAAGAACAATTAAGAGCTAAACTTTATTTATTACAAATTTCTATTAAAACCAATGCAGAAATTAGCAGTACAGAACAACAATTTCAGCAACTTTTTTCGGCGTATGGTAAAAGCCAATATACAATTAGCGTGCAACTGGTGTATGCAGAATTTTTAGCGTTTAGGAAAAATGAACCTGAAAATGCGATTTCACTGCTTAAAGATGCACTTAAATTACCTATTACCGAATTTGAGAAAGGTAGTATAAAAACTAAACTTGCGGATATTTTAGTGTATACCAATAAGTTTAGTACTGCATTAATTTATTATACTCAAGTTCAAAACGACTTAAAAAGTCATACTATCGGACAAACGGCTCGTTTTAAAATTGCACAAACATCCTACTTTAAAGGAGATTTTGAATGGGCACAATCACAATTAAAAGTGTTAAAAAATTCTACTTCACAATTAATAGCAAACGATGCACTTGATTTAAACTTATTAATTACAGATAATGTGGTAAAAGACAGTTTAAAAATTGCTTTAAAAACCTATGCAAAAGCAGATTTATTAGCATTTCAAAATAAAAATCAAGCCGCAATTGATACTTTACAAGTAATTTTAACAAATTTTAAAGGACATGCTATAGAAGATGAAGCTTTGTTTAAGCAGGCAAAATTATTAGAGAAATCAGGAGAATTAATAAAAGCAGAAAATAATTATTTACAAATTATTGCACTTAATAAAGATGATATTTTAGTAGATGATGCTATTTATTATCTAGCGGAATTGTATTTAAACCAGATAAATAATATTGAAAAAGCCAAAGAATATTATCAAAAAATTATTTTTGAATATCCATCAAGTATCTATTTGGTAGATTCTAGAAAAAAATATAGAAAATTACGAGGAGATGTAATTAATTGAAAGTAGGAGATACGCAAAATTCAAAAAACTATAATAAAGATAGAAACTGCTAAACTTTGTATCTTTGAACCCGAACTTTACTACTTTCAAACCTTTAAACTAAAAAAAATGTACATATATAACGTAACAACAAATGTAGACGCATCAATTCACCAAGAATGGTTAAAATGGATGAAAGAAAAACACATTCCAAATATGCTTTCATTAGGAAAATTTACCAATGCCAAAATGATTCAGGTAATGGTTGAAGAAGAAATGGGCGGAACAACTTATGCGGTTCAATATACTGCAGATAGTTTAGAAACGCTTCAAGAATATTACCAAGAAGATGCAGAAAAATTAAGAGCAGAAGCTATGCATTTGTTTAAAGACAAAATTGTTGCTTTTAGAACCGAATTAAAAGTGATTAGCGAACAATTTAGTATGAGTGTAAAAAATTAAAATATGAGTGTAAGAGCAAAAAAACACCTAGGACAACATTTTTTAAAAGACGAGTTAATTGCACAGCAAATTGCAGATAGCTTAACAGAAAGTGGCTATAATAATGTCTTAGAAATTGGTCCGGGAATGGGTGTTTTAACAAAGTATTTGCTTAAGAAAAAGCCTACAATTCATGTTATCGAAATCGATACTGATTCTGTTGCGTATTTACAAGCTCATTATTTAAACTTAGCGGATAGAATTATTTCAAAAGATTTTTTAAAAATTAATATTGAAGACTATTTTGGGAAAGAGCAAGTAGCTATAATTGGGAATTTCCCTTATAATATTTCAACACAAATTTTATTTAAAACACTTGAAAACCGTCATCAAATACCAGAATTTTCAGGAATGTTTCAAAAAGAAGTTGCTAAAAGAATTGCTGAAACCGAAGGAAGCAAGGTCTATGGAATACTTTCTGTTTTAACCCAGGCTTTTTATAATGTGGAATATTTATTTACAGTACCACCAACGGTTTTTGATCCACCTCCAAAAGTAGATTCTGGAGTAATTAGATTAACTAGAAAAGAAAACTACACACTTCCTGTTGACGAAAAATTGTTTTTTAAAGTAGTAAAAACAGCTTTTCAACAACGTAGAAAAACACTCCGTAATAGTTTAAAAACGCTTAATTTATCGGATAATTTAAGAGAAGATACTATCTTTGGGCAACGTCCGGAGCAATTATCGGTTCAAGAATTTATTAATCTTACTTCTAAAATAGAAAAAGATGCCAATTGAAATTACAAAACAGTATGTAGAAGATATTCAACAATTAATTGCTGATAAAAATAACGATTCTTTGTTGGTATTATTAAAAGAAGTCCATTATGCCGACATCGCAGAAGTTGTTGAAGAATTATATATTGATGAAGGTGTTTATTTAATTCGACTTTTAGAAAGTGATGTAACTTCTGAAGTAATTGCAGAATTAGATGAAAATGTTCGTGAAAAAATACTTAGAGAGCTTTCCAGTAAAGAAATTGCAGAAGAAATAGATGAATTAGATACCGATGATGCTGCAGATATTATTTCAGAACTTTCTGAAAATCAAAAAGAGGAGGTAATTTCTCATCTGGAAGATATTGAACATGCAAAAGAAATTGTAGAACTTTTACGTTACGATGAAGATACTGCCGGGGGTTTAATGGCAAAAGAATTAGTAAAAGTTAACGAAAATTGGAACGTACTTACTTGTGTAAAAGAAATGCGCGCTCAAGCAGAAGAAGTTACACGTGTGCATTCTATTTATGTTGTAGATGATAATAATAAGCTAAAAGGAAGACTTTCTTTAAAAGACCTATTAACCACTTCAACTAAAACGGCCATAAAAGATGTTTTAATTAAAAATGTTACTTCAGTAAACGTTCATGAAAAATCGGAAGATGTTGCTCGGATTATGCAGAAATACGATTTAGAGGCAATTGCAGTAGTTGATGAAATTGGACATTTAGTTGGTAGAATTACTATTGATGATATTGTTGATGTAATTAAAGAAGAAGCGGAAAAAGATTACCAAATGGCAGCAGGTTTGGTTGATGATGTTGAAGCCGATGATAGTATTTTTGAACTTACAAAAGCACGTTTACCTTGGTTGGTATTAGGTTTATTTGGAGGTTTAGGGAGTGTTTTTATTATGGAAGGATATGAAGATATTATGTCTGATCCTAGATATGGTAAATTATTCTTTTTCACACCATTAATTGCTGCAATGGCTGGTAATGTTGGGGTGCAATCATCTGCAATTATTGTGCAGGGTTTAGCAAATGATATTATTAAAGGAAGTTTGATTAGCAGACTTTTTAAAGAAGTTAGTTTAAGCTTAATTAGTGGTACGGTTTTAGGATTATTAATTATGCTTTTTGGTGTTATTATGCCAAGTATGATGGATACTTTGTTAAGTTTTACAGTTGCAATTTCTATGTTGTGCGTTATTATTGTTGCTGCGTTAATAGGGACTTTTGTACCAATAATATTAGATAAAAGAGGTATAGATCCAGCAATTGCTACAGGGCCATTTATTACAACTAGTAATGATATTTTTGGAATTTTCTTATTCTTTTATATCGCTAAAATAATTTTAGGATTTTAATTGCTATTATCAGGGATTTTGTATCAAGTATAGTAATAGTCCGAGAAACCAACGATTGATTGTAACTTAAAACCTAAACTTCTTAAACAAATCCCAAAGTACAACACCACAACTCACCGAAATATTTAAAGAATGCTTGGTTCCAAATTGTGGAATTTCAATGCAATAATCGCTTGCAGAAACAACTTTTTGTTGCACACCTTTAACTTCATTTCCCATAATAACAGCATATTTCTGATTAGATTCTATTGTAAAATCTTGTAACATTGTGCTATCTTTAGCTTGTTCAATAGCAAGAATTTTAACTTTTTCTGCTTTTAACTTTTCAACTAAAGTTAATGTGTCTTCAACATATTCCCAAGCAACAGATTCTGTTGCTCCCAAAGCTGTTTTATGAATTTCTTTATGAGGAGGTTGCGCTGTAATGCCACACAAATATATCTTTTCAATTAAAAAAGCATCACTTGTTCTAAAAACCGAACCAATATTATTTAGGCTTCTAATATTGTCAAGTATAACCATTAAGGGTATTTTAGTTGTTTTTTTAAAATCTTCAATATTTAACCTTCCAAGTTCACTATTTTTTAATTTTCTCATAAATTCGTTTATCTTTAAAACGGAATAATTAACTTCGCAAAACTAACTTAATTTCCTAAAAAATTGGCAGCAAAACCAAAGAAAGTCACACCATTAATGAAACAATACAATGCAATTAAGGTGAAATACCCTGATGCAATGTTGTTGTTTAGAGTTGGTGATTTTTACGAAACTTTTGGTGAAGATGCCAAAAAAGCTGCACGTGTTTTAGGAATTATTTTAACAAAACGTGGTGCAGGAAGTGAAACTGAAACTGCCCTGGCTGGCTTTCCGCACCATTCGTTGAATACCTATTTACCAAAGTTGGTAAAAGCAGGAATGCGTGTTGCAATTTGCGATCAGTTAGAAGATCCAAAAATGACGAAAACCATTGTAAAGCGTGGTGTTACAGAACTGGTAACTCCTGGAGTTGCTTTAAATGATGAGGTTTTACAATCAAAAACGAACAATTTTTTAGCGGCAATTCACTTTGGTAAAAAGTTTTTAGGAATTTCGTTTTTAGATGTTTCAACAGGTGAATTTTTAACGGCCCAAGGAAATAGTGAATACATAGATAAACTGCTTCAAAATTTCAATCCGAGTGAGGTTTTGGTTCAAAAACAACATAAAAACAAGTTTTTAGAGTTGTTTGGCGACCGTTTTTATACTTTTTATTTAGAAGATTGGATTTTTCAATCGGAATATGCACTGGAAACATTAACCAATCATTTTAAAGTAAAAACATTGAAAGGTTTTGGTGTTGATGATTTAAATGAAGGAATTATTTCCTCAGGTGCAGTATTGTATTACTTATCTGAAACACAGCATAATAAATTAGAGCATATTTCTGTTATTAATCGAATTTCTGAAGACAATTATGTATGGATGGATCGGTTTACCATTCGTAATTTAGAGTTGTACAATTCAACTTCAGTAAATGCAGTTACGCTGTTAGATGTAATTGATAAAACAATTTCTCCAATGGGAGGAAGGTTGTTAAAACGTTGGTTGGCATTGCCTTTAAAAGACATAAATCGTATAAAAAAGCGTCATGATATTGTTAAATATTTAATAGATAATGATGACTTTTTTGATTTAGCGACTTATCAAATCAAGCAAATTAGTGATATTGAACGTTTGGTTTCTAAAGTGGCGACAGGAAAAGTAAATCCGCGTGAAGTCGTGTTGTTAAAAAATTCACTAAATGCTATTATTCCAATAAAAGAAGCGGCTGAAAAAAGTGATAATGAATCATTAAAAATTATAGGAGAACAATTACAAAACTGCAATACACTTCGTGAAAAAATAGCTAAAATTTTAAATGAAGATGCGCCTGTAAATATTAATAAAGGAAACGCTATTGCAAGTGGAGTTTCAATAGAATTAGACGAATTAAGAGCTATTTCAACTTCAGGAAAAGATTATTTAGATGCT
>CBDUKG010000049.1:0-17185 GCA_965367745.1 uncultured Flavobacteriaceae bacterium
TTTTAGGAGAAATAATGCTGCGTACAAAATCCGACACAAAAAGATATTCAATTTCTAACAAAATTAATTTATAACGTTTTAGTAATTAGTACTATTATTTTACGTTGAATAACAGTATTTTTGTATTAAATTTTCATTAAAAATATTATGAGCACTTATTTAGAAAAGGCTACACTTTGGCTTACAGACACGTTTGATAGCGAAACAAGAAAAGAAATTCAACAATTAATTGATATTGATCAAGACCAATTAGCAGATAGATTTTATAAAGATATGGAATTTGGTACTGGAGGAATGCGTGGTATTATGGGCGCAGGAACTAACCGAATTAATAAATATACTTTAGGCAAGGCAACACAAGGTTTATCTAATTATTTAATTCAAACTTTCCCAAATAAACAACTTAAAGTTGCAATTGCTTTTGATTGCCGTCATAACAGTCAAAAATTTGCAAAAATTGTTGCAGATGTATTTTCAGCCAATGGTATAAAAGTATTTTTGTTTGAAGATTTACGTCCAACACCCGAACTTTCTTTTGCTGTAAAACACTTAAATTGTGATGCTGGTATCGTTTTAACAGCTTCTCATAATCCACCAGAATATAATGGTTACAAAGTATATTGGAATGATGGGGGCCAAATTGTCCCTCCCCACGATTCAAAAATTATTGATGAAGTTAATAGTTTAAAATTCTCTGAAATTAAATTTAATTCAAACGAAAATTTAATTGAAGTTATAGGAGAAAAAGTAGATACCGTTTTTACAGATTCTTGTGTGAAAAATGGAACTTTTAAAAGTACTAAAGGTCGAGACAATTTAAAAGTTGTATTTACATCTTTACATGGTACATCCATTGTTTCGGTGCCAGAAGCATTAGAAAAAGCTGGATATAACGATGTTCATATCGTTGAAGAACAACGTGTTCCAAATGGAGATTTTCCAACGGTTGTTTCTCCAAATCCAGAAGAACCTGCTGCACTTAAAATGGCAACAGATTTAGCAGATAAAATACACGCAGATATTGTTATTGGAACAGACCCAGATTGTGATCGATTGGGTATTGCTGTTAGAAACTTAGAAGGTGAAATGGTGCTGTTAAACGGTAATCAAACTATGTGTTTAATGACTGATTTCTTGATTAAAAAATGGCAAGAAGCTGGTAAATTAAATGGAAAACAGTTTGTTGGTTCTACAATTGTTTCTACAAATTTAGTGAGTGAAATTGCCGAACGTTACGGAGTTCAATCTAAAGTTAGTTTAACGGGTTTTAAATGGATTGCTAAAATGATTCGTGATGCTGAAGGAACTCTTGATTTTATTGGTGGGGGCGAAGAAAGTTTTGGCTATATGATAGGTGATTTTGTGCGTGATAAAGATGCGGTTTCTTCTACATTATTAGCTTGTGAAATTGCTGCCGATGCAAAATCAAAAGGTAGTTCAATGTATCAAGAATTATTACAAATTTATGTTGATAATAACTTCTATAAAGAACATTTAATTGCTATTGTTAAAAAAGGAATGGATGGGGCACAACAAATTGCCCAAATGATGGTAGATTTACGTGAGAATCCGGTTACCGAAATTGATGGTTCTAAAGTTAAGTATTTATATGATTACGAAGCATCAACCAAAACAAATCTAATAACAAATACTGTTGAATCCATTGAGATTCCAAAATCTAATGTATTAATTTACGAGACTATTGACGGAACAAAAATTGCTGCAAGACCAAGTGGTACTGAACCAAAAATTAAGTTTTACTTTAGTGTAAAAGCACCGCTAGATCATATCAAAAATGCAGTAAAAGTGGAAACAGAATTAGATACTAAAATTCAACGAATTATTACTGAAATGAATCTATCTTAATGAATTATTTCAAAAAGATATTAAAATATGCAACACCTTATATTAAATATGCATACCTAAATATATTTTTCAATATTTTGTATGCATTGTTTAATGTACTTTCTGTTTTAGGATTTATTCCAGTGCTCGGAATTTTATTTGGAAAAGAAGAACCAACTTATGATAAACCAGTTTATAATGGTATATCCACTTTGTACGACTTTGTTTCTGGATCTTTAAATTATAAAGTTACCGAATTAATGGATAGTGGAGGAATTGATAGAGCCTTACTCTTTATTTGTATTTTATCTTTTAGTCTATTTTTCTTTAAAAATTTGTTTCGTTATTTAGCTTCTTTTGTATTAGCATTTCTTAGAAATGGAGTAGTAAAAGACTTAAGAGACAGTTTATATCATAAAATTATAGAATTACCTCTCTCCTACTTTTCTGAAAAGAAAAAAGGCGATATTATTGCACGTATGACTTCTGATGTTCAGGAAGTTGAAAACTCTTTTTTAACTTCATTAGAAACCATTGTACGTGAACCTTTAACCATTATTTTAACGTTAATATCAATGTTTGCTATTAGTGCAAAACTGACATTATTTGTTTTTATTTTATTACCAGTTTCTGGTTTTATAATTTCTGCAATTAGTAAAAAATTAAAAGCAAAGTCTTTACTAGCGCAACAAGAAACAGGAACTTTTTTATCTTTTATGGAAGAAACCTTAACTGGATTACGCGTTATAAAAGGGTTTAATGCCGAAGATAAAATTGAAAATAAGTTTAAAGCATCTACTACAAAATTCAGAGATTTAATGACCAGTGTTATTCAACGAAAAACATTGGCTTCCCCTATGAGTGAGTTTTTGGGTTCAGCAACCATTATTGCCATTTTATGGTTTGGCGGAAGATTGGTTTTAAGTGAAAATAGCGATATGCAGCCACAGGAGTTCTTTGGGTATATTGGACTGTTCTATTTAGTATTAAATCCTGCAAAAGCTATTTCAACAGCATTTTATAGTATTCAAAAAGGAAATGCTTCCGCAGAGCGAATCATAGATATTTTAGAAACTGAAAATACTATTATAGATACTCCAAATGCTTTAGATAAAAATAGTTTTGATACTGAAATTTCTTTCGAAAACATCTCTTTCAAATATTTAGATGATTATGTTTTAAAAGATTTTTCATTAAAAATTAAAAAAGGACAAACAGTTGCTTTAGTTGGACAATCTGGTAGCGGAAAATCTACTTTAGCCAATTTAATAACCCGTTTTTATGATGTGAATAAAGGTGTTATCAAGATTGATGGTGTTGATATTAAAGACATTAAACAAAAATCTTTAAGAGGTTTAATGGGAATTGTAACTCAAGAATCTATTTTATTTAACGATACTG
This sequence comes from uncultured Flavobacteriaceae bacterium, assembly GCA_965367745.1. Taxonomy (GTDB): domain Bacteria; phylum Bacteroidota; class Bacteroidia; order Flavobacteriales; family Flavobacteriaceae; genus Lutibacter. The sequence goes on from CBDUKG010000049.1 coordinate 3,247, forward strand.
TTAAAAACAATATTAGTTTGGGCGTTGAAATCTCAAGTTTAGAACAAGTTCAAGATGCTGCCAATATTGCAAATGCACACGAATTTATAAAAGACTTACCACATCAATATGAAACAAATATTGGAGATAGTGGAAATACACTTTCTGGTGGTCAGAAACAACGTTTAAGTATTGCTCGTGCTGTACTTAAAAACCCACCAATTATGATTCTAGATGAAGCAACTTCTGCTTTAGATACGGAAAGTGAACAATTAGTACAAGTAGCATTGGAGAAAATGATGGAAAATAGAACATCATTAGTAATTGCGCACCGTTTATCTACTATTCAAAAAGCAGATTTAATTTTAGTACTTCAAAAAGGTGAAATTGTAGAACAAGGTAAACACGACGAACTATTAGCCAAAAAAGGTGAATATTTTAAACTCGTGACTATGCAAGCACTTTAGTTCAAGTTAGTAACTGAAATTTAACATATCCCTTAAATTAGTCCGTATTTCATAATAATTTAGGCTATTTTTAGCTCAATTTGTAACTTTACTTTAAATTACTAGTATTATGAGTCAGATTATTACATTTGGAGAAGTATTAATGCGTTTATCTCCAGAGGGAAATAAAAAATTTATTCAAGCAAACTTATTAGAATTTTATTTTGGTGGTACTGAAGTGAATGTTGGAATTTCAATTGCTAATTTTGGTGGTGATGTGAAACACATAAGTTGTATTTCAAATGATTTTATTGGAGATACTGCCATTTCTTATTTACGCAAATTTGGAGTTGATACTTCTGCAGTTGTGCGTTCAAATCGACCATTAGGAGTTTATTTTTTAGAAGTTGGAGCAGTTATGCGTCCTAGTACAATTTCTTATAATCGCTCACACTCTTCATTTTCTGAAATTCAACCAAGTATGGTGAATTGGGAAAAATCTTTAGAAGGTGGGAAATGGTTTCATTGGACAGGTATTACTCCAGCACTTTGTAAAGGTGGATATGAGACTTTAAAAGAAGGTCTAATTTTAGCCAAAAAGAAAGGAATGACTATTTCTGCTGATCCAACTTATAGAAAAGGTTTATGGAATTACGGTGAAAATGCTAAAGATGCATTGGTAGATTTATTACATTATTCAACAATTTTTATTGGTGGTATTGATGAAATTAATGAAATGTTAGAAACCAATTATGGCTATTCTAATGAAGATTTTATTGAAGCTAGTCAACAATTAATGTTGAAATTTCCTTCTATTGAAAAAGTATTTGAAAAAATAAGAACCGCAGTGAACTCATCTTGGAATAAAATTAGAGCCAGAATGTGGAATGGTAAAGAATTTAGAGAAACTAAAGATTTAGATATTACCCATATTATAGATAGAATTGGAACTGGTGATGCATTTGCTGCTGGATTAATTTATGGTTTACAGCATTACGATGATATAAAAGCAATGGAATTTGCTAGTGCTGCAAGTGCTTTAAAACATACTTATGAAGGTGACGTTAACTTTTCTACTGTTAACGAAGTTTTAGGAATTTTAGAAGGAAATATTACGGGAAGACTAAATAGATAAAAAAATATTAGTTACTAACTTTTAACCCTAATGTTTCAGCTCTTTCTAGCATAAAAGCATACGCTTCATTATAATCATTTGCAATTTTACCGTCTAAAATGGCTTCTTTTATAGCATCTTTTATCTGACCAATTTCTCTACAAGGTTTTAGGTTAAATGTTTCCATAATTAATTCCCCAGAAATTGGTGGTTGAAAATTGCGCACGTGATCTCGCTCTTCAACTTCTTTAATTTTTTCACGGACATTTTTAAAATTATTATGATAACGCTCAAATTTAACAGGATTTTTTGTTGTAATATCCGCTTCACAAAGAGTCATTAAACTATCAATATCATCGCCTGTATCAAATACCAAACGTCTAACAGCAGCATCGGTCACATCTGTTGCTAAAACAATAGGTCTTGAACTCAAAAACACCATTTTCTGAACAAATTTCATTTTATTATTCAATGGCATTTTTAAACGTTTAAATAGTTTATATACCATCTTTGAACCTACAAATTCGTGGGAATGAAAAGTCCAACCTACATTTTTATCAAACTTTTTAGTTGGTGCTTTTCCAATGTCGTGCAATAATGCAGCCCAACGCAACCATAAATCGTTTGTGTTTTCTGAAATGTTATCAACCACTTCCAAGGTATGATAAAAATTATCTTTATGTTTTTGTCCTTCAACTTCATCTACGCCTTGTAAATTGGTAAGTTCAGGTAAAAACCGTTGTAATAAATTTGTTTTATGCAATAATAATAAACCAACAGATGGCACTTCTGAAAGTATAATTTTATGAAACTCGTCAACAATACGTTCACGCGTAATAATATCCAATCGTGCTGCATTTTTTGTAATCGAATTTAAAGACTCCTTTTCAATTGTAAAGTTTAATTGCGATGCAAAACGAATTGCTCGCATCATACGTAAAGGATCATCAGAATACGTAATATCTGGATTTAAAGGAGTTTTTAATAATTGATTCTCTAAATCTTGTAATCCATTAAAAGGGTCTAATAAAGCTCCAAAATCAGTTGAATTTAAACTTAAAGCCAACGCATTTATTGTAAAATCTCTTCTGTTTTGGTCGTCTTCTAAGGTTCCATCTTCAACAACAGGGTTTCTACTAGCTTCGTTATAAGACTCCTTTCTTGCGCCAACAAATTCAATTTCCATGTCATTAAAACGCAGCATAGCAGTTCCATAGGTTTTAAAAACCTGAACTTTAGGATTATTTGGTAATAATTTTGCTACTTCTTGGGCTAATTCAATTCCACTACCAACAGCAACAATATCTATATCTTTAGGTGCACCTCTCTTTAAAAAATAATCACGCACAAAACCTCCAATTACATACGTTTCTAATTGTAAGTTTCCAGCTGCTTTTGAAATATATTCAAATATTGGATGGATTAAAGCATCCTTATATGTGTCGTTTTTTGGCATAAACTAAATTGACTATAATATTTTCTATTATTTTTAATAATTCATTCCTATTTTAAAAGGAATAACACTATAAACGAACCGCTATATTATTCTTTTTTAATTCGTTTTTTAAATCTACTATTGCTATTTCTTTAAAATGAAAAACACTAGCTGCCAATGCCGCATCTGCTTTTCCTTTAATAAAGGTATCTGTAAAATGCTGCATATTTCCCGCTCCTCCTGAAGCAATAATTGGAATATTTACCAACACACTTAAATATGCTAAAGCTTCATTTGCAAAACCATTTTTTGTGCCATCGTGATCCATTGAAGTGAATAAAATTTCACCTGCACCACGTTGCTCAACTTCTTTTGCCCATTCAAATAATTTTATATCAGTAGGTACTTTTCCTCCAACTAAATGCACCATCCACTCTCCGTTTATTTGTTTTGCATCAATAGCAACTACTACACATTGACTCCCAAATTTTGCAGCTAAATCATTTATCAATTGCGGGTTTTTTACTGCTGAAGAATTTATAGAAACTTTATCAGCTCCAGAATTCAATAAAATTTCAACATCTTCAACAGAAGAAATCCCTCCACCTACTGTAAAAGGAATATTTACTTTTTCTGCAACATGCATTACCAATTCAACCAATGTTTTTCTTTTTTGTTCAGTAGCTGTAATATCCAAAAAAACCAGTTCATCTGCACCTTCATTTGCGTAAATTTCGGCTAATTCAACGGGGTCTCCAGCATCTCGTAAATCTACAAAATTTACACCTTTTACGGTTCTTCCATCTTTAATATCTAAACAAGGTATTATTCTTTTTGTAAGCATTTTTATAGCTTTTGGCATTTGACATTTAGCTAACAGCTAAAAGCGAATTGCTAATTATTTAAAATAAACTTCTCTAATTGCTTCATACTAATTCTATGTTCGTATATGGCTTTTCCAATAATGGTTCCTTCACAGCCCATTTCTGCTAAACGTGGCAATTCATCAAAGGTTGAAATTCCTCCAGAAGCAATTAATTTTATGTTCTCTGTTTCATTAGAATTCATATTTTTAGTTTGATTCAATATTTTTTGATACAAATCAAAAGAAGGTCCTTGCAACATTCCATCTTTTGAAATATCTGTACAAATAACATAACTAATACCCTCTTTTACATAACTTTGTATAAAAGGAATTAATTCTTTACCTGATTCTTCTAACCAACCACCAACGGCAACTTTCTCGTTATTGGCATCTGCTCCCAAGATTATTTTATCCGCTCCATATTTTTGTAACCAGTTTTTAAATATATCAGGGTTTTTAACAGCAATACTTCCTCCTGTAATCTGATTCGCACCAGATTCAAATGCAATTTTTAAATCTTCATCAGATTTTAATCCACCACCAAAATCGATTGATAATTTTGTTTTTGATGCTATGGTTTCCAATACTTTATAATTTATAATATGACTTGCTTTTGCACCATCCAAATCTACTAAATGTAAATGTTTTATTCCGTGGTTTTCAAACATTTTTGCTACTTCAAGTGGATGCTCATTATACACCTTTTCAGTTGCATAATCGCCTTTTGATAAACGTACACATTTACCGTTGATGATATCTATTGCTGGGATGATTCTCATATTATAATTCTAAAAAATTTTGTAATATTTGCGCTCCTGCTTTACTACTTTTCTCCGGATGAAATTGCACTCCATAAAAGTTTTTTTCTTGCAATGCTGAGGCATATTTAATTCCATAATTTGTTGTTGCAATGGCTTCATTATTTAATGGAACATAAAAACTATGCACCAAATACATATATTCTTTTTCTGAGATACCTTTAAATAAATCCGATTTTAAATTCTCAATCTGATTCCAACCTATTTGCGGAACTTTTTCAGCACCATCAAATTTTACAACATCAACATCAAAAATATTTAGACCTTGCGTATTTCCTTCTTCACAATGGTTACACATTAATTGCATTCCTAAACAAATCCCTAAAACAGGTTGTGTTAGCGTTGGAATAACTTTATCTAAACCAGTAGTTATTAATTTTTCCATAGCACTACTCGCCTCTCCAACACCTGGAAATATAACTTTATCGGCATTTCTAATTTCGGTCTCGTCATCTGTTAAAACCGCTTCAAAACCCAAACGTTGAATGGCGAATTTTATAGATTGAATGTTTCCTGCTCCGTAATTTATAATTATGATTCTCATAATTAGTTTTTAATTTTTAATGCTTAATTTTTAGTGAAATTCACTCAAAACCAAAAATTTATAATTCAACACTTTTTAAAGCATTCCTTTGGTACTCGGCAAAATCATTTTTTCTGAATCTCTTTTTACTGCTGATTTTATTGCTTTTGCGAATGCTTTAAAAATTCCTTCTATTTTATGATGCTCATTGTCACCTTCTGCTTTAATATTTAAATTACAGCGCGCACCATCGGTAAACGATTTAAACAAATGATAAAACATTTCAGTTGGCATTTTACCAATCATTTCACGTTTAAATTCTGCATCCCAAACCAACCAATTTCTTCCGCCAAAATCTATTGAAACTTGCGCTAAACAATCATCCATTGGTAAACAAAAACCGTAACGTTCTATGCCTAATTTATTACCTAACGCTTTGGCAAAAACTTCACCCAAAGCAATCATTGTATCTTCTATGGTATGGTGCTCATCAACTTCTAAATCGCCTTTCACCTGAATTGTTACATCCATATTTCCGTGACGTGCAATTTGGTCTAACATATGATCGAAAAATGCAATTCCTGTTGAAATTTCGCTTTTTCCAGTTCCGTCAAGGTTTAATTTGATATAAATCTTAGTTTCGTTGGTATTTCTAGTTAATTCAGCTGTTCTATTTTTAAGCTTTAAATATTCGTAAATTTGTTCCCAATCGCTACTCTCTAAACCAATAAAAGCATCTAATTCACTTCTTTTAACTGAAATTTCATCTGTTCCTAAATTTGTATTATCGTTGATAAAAATTCCTTTGGCTCCCAAATTTTTTGCCAATTCAATGTCAGTTAACCGGTCCCCAATTACAAAAGAGTTCTCCAAATCATATTCTTCTGAAAAGTATTTTGTTAACAACCCAGTTTTCGGCTTGCGAGTGTCTGCATTTTCGTGCGGAAAAGTTTTATCAATAAACACATCACTAAACACAACACTTTCATTTTCAAATGATTTCATAATAAAATTATGAACTGGCCAGAATGTATCTTCTGGGTAAATATCCGTTCCTAAACCATCTTGATTGGTTATCATAGCTAATTCAAAATCCAATTCTTTAGCTATTTTACCTAAATATGTGAATACTTTCGGATAGAATATTAATTTATCAAACGCATCAATTTGTTCATCAGCAGGTTCTTTAATCATTGTTCCATCACGGTCTATAAACAATACTTTTTTCTTCATTTTAAATCGCTTTTAATGCTTCAATTAATTTCTTATTCTCGCCTATGGTTCCAACAGTCAATCGCAATGTGTTTTCACATAAAGGTTGGGTTGTTCTGTTTCTGATCACAATTCCTTTTGCAATCAATTGGTTGTATCTTTTTAATGCATCATCTACTTTTATGAGTATAAAATTTGCATCCGTTGGGTAAATTTTCTCAATAAATGAAATTGATGCTAACTTTTCAATCAACTTTTTGCGCTGTTCAAGAATTTTTTCAATTTCGTGTTGTACTTTATTTTTATTCAACAATTTTTTTAATGCTTTTTTCTGCGTTAATTCGTTGATATTATAAGGTGGTTTTATTTTATTTAAAATTGTAATAATTTCCGAAGAAGCATAACAAATACCCAATCTAATTCCTGCCATTCCATATGCTTTTGATAAGGTTTGTGTTATAATTAAATTTGAAAATTCATTTAATCTATTCAGCCAACTTTTTTCAACAGAAAAATCTATATATGCTTCATCTATAACTACCAAGCCTTTAAATTTAGTTAAAAGTTCTTCAACAGTTTTGGTTGAAAAAGAATTTCCTGTAGGATTATTTGGTGAACACAAAAATAATATTTTTGATTGTGCATCTGCAACTTTTATAATCTGCTCTACTGAAGGTTCGAAATTTTCGGTTAAGAACACTTCTCGCTCTTCAATGTTATTAATGTTTGCCAACACTTTATACATTCCGTATGTTGGTGGTAATGTTATAATATTGTCTTGTTTTGGTTCGCAAAAAGCTCTAAAAATTAAGTCCAACACTTCATCACTTCCATTACCCAATAAAATTTGATTTACGGAAATTCCTCCTTTTAAATCAGATAAAGCTTCTTTTACACTAACTTGTTGTGGATCTGGATAGCGATTTACACCATTATCAAACGGATTTTCGTTGGCATCTAAAAAAACCATATCCGTTGTTAACTCTTTAAATTCGTCTCTTGCAGAAGAGTACGGTTTTAAAGAGTTTATATTATCTCGAACTAAATTATTGATGTTCATTTTTGTTTTTAATTAACAGATTACTTCGTTGTTATCTCTCCTCGTAATGACTGTGGTAATTTTACTCTAAACTTTTCAACCTTAAAGTTACTGCATTTTTATGGGCATCTAATCCTTCTGCTTCTGCTAAAACCTCAATCGCATTTCCAATATTTTTAATCCCTGTCTCAGATATTTTTTGAAACGAGATAGCTTTTAAAAACGAATCTAAATTTACACCGGAATAAGCTTTTGTATAACCGTTTGTTGGCAATGTATGGTTGGTTCCTGATGCATAATCTCCTGCACTTTCTGGCGTGTAATTTCCAATAAAAACAGAACCCGCATTTTCAATTCCTGAAATATAAAAATCATTGTCGTTTGTACACACAATAAAGTGTTCAGGACCATATTCATTAATTAATTCTAGCGCAATTTCTTTGGATTCAACATAAATTAACTTTGAATTTTCTATTGCTTTTGTTGCAATTTTCTTTCTTGATAAATCTACTAACTGCTTTTCAATCTCAATGGCTACTTCATTTAAAATTTGCATAGAAGTTGCTACCAAAATAACCTGACTGTCTGTTCCGTGTTCTGCCTGACTTAACAAATCTGAAGCTACAAAAGCAGCTTTTGCACTATCATCAGCAACCACTAACAATTCACTCGGGCCTGCTGGCATATCGATTGCAACACCATATTTTGTCGCCAATTGTTTTGCAACCGTAACAAACTGATTTCCTGGTCCAAATATTTTATAAACTTTAGGGATTGTTTCTGTGCCAAAAGTTAATCCGGCAATGGCTTGTATTCCTCCAACTTTTATAATTTTTGTAACACCACATTGCTGTGCTGCATAAATTATAGCTGGATTAATTTTTCCTTTTTTATTTGGTGGTGTAGCTAATATAATTTCTCTACAACCTGCAATTTGTGCAGGAATAGCCAACATTAATACCGATGAAAATAACGGCGCAGTTCCACCGGGAATGTACAATCCTACTTTTTGAATTGGTCTTTTTTCTTGCCAACATGAAACGCCTTTTGTTGTTTCAATTAAAACTTTTTCAGTTTTTTGAGCGCTATGAAATTTAAATATATTTTCTTTTGAAAGTTGAATTGCAGCTTTTAACTCACTAGAAACCAAACTTTTTGCTTCAATTATTTCTTCTTCAGTAACAAAAAGATTGTCCAGTTCAACACCATCAAAAATAGATGTATATCGTTTAACGCCATCGTTACCATTAAGTTTTACATCATCGAAAATAGCGTTTACAGTTTCCTCAATTGCTTCAACAGTTTGTGTTGGCCTTTGTAAAATTTTTAACCAATCCGTTTTTGGAGGATTTATAATTGTCTTCATTCTTATCTCTGTTTTTAATTATGAGATTCCTGCCTTTGCAGGAATGACAATTTTTTTAAAGTACCATTTTTTCAATTGGAACTACTAACAAACCTTCTGCTCCGTTTGCTTTTAATTCATCTACAACTTCCCAAAAAGAATCTTTTTCTACTACTGTGTGAATAGAACTCCAACCTTCTTCAGCCAAAGGCAATACTGTTGGACTTCGCATACCAGGTAATAATTTAATAATACTTGCAACTTTATTATTTGGCGCGTTCATTAAAATATATTTAGATTTTCTACCTTTTAAAGCTGCTTGAATTCTAAATTGTAATTTATCTAAAATTTCTTGATTTTCTGAAGAAATAGTTGGTGAAACCGCTAAAACCGCTTCACTTGTCAACATTTTTTCAACTTCTTTTAAATTGTTTTTAAATAAGGTGCTTCCACTGGAAACTATATCGCATATAGCATCTGCCAAACCAATATTTGGAGCAATTTCAACAGATCCATTAATTAAGTGAATGTCTGGATTTATATTAAACTTTTTAAAATAATTGCGCACAGTATTTGGGTATGAAGTTGCAATACGCATTCCGTCTAAATCTTGAATACTTGTGTAAACAACTTCTTTTGGTACGGCGATAGACACTCTACATTTAGAAAATCCTAAGCGTTCTGCAATATTAATATCTTCTCCTTTTTCAATTAATACATTTTCTCCAATTATGGCAATATCCACTACTCCATCTCTTAAATATTGAGGAATATCTCCATTTCTTAAGTACAAAACTTCCATTGGAAAATTACTTGCAGATGCTTTTAATTGGTCTTTTCCATTGTCTATAGAAATTCCACAATCTTTTAATAATTTTAGAGAGTCATCGTTTAATCTCCCTGATTTTTGAATTGCGATTTTAATTTTATTCATTTTTAGATTTCTTATGTTTGATAAATTAAAATGAGTTCAATAAAAAACCCGCTTGAATTTATCAAACGGGTTTAAAATATATTTATAGTTTACTCAATACATCTTCAGCTCGCTTGATTGCAAGTATGTAAATGATGGAAATGAGATTTTGTAATTATCATTCTTTTTTATTGAACGACAAATATAGAAATAAGTTTATAAAACTAAAACCTATTACTAAAAATTAACAAATAATTAATTTTTGTTTAAAAAGTGAATTGCTACTTGTTAGCTAAAGTTCAAAATTATATCCCTTAGAGATGAAGTTATTAAACTTTTCTTTATTAAACTTATACAAAAATGCTCCTTTTTTAGAGCTTGATTTATCTTTTTGTGTTGTTTTTGTTAAAATATCAAACGATAGTATTTTTTTTCTAAAATTTCGATCGTCTAATTTTTTCTGATAGATACATTCGTATAAAATTTGCAGTTGCGGAATGGTAAACCCCTCTGGAAGCAACTCAAAACCAATTGGTTGATAGCGTGTTTTTTTTCTAATTTTTAATATTGCATCATCAACCATTTGTTTGTGATCTATAATTAGTTCTGGGATTTCATCAATATTAAACCAATGGGCATCATATTTTTCGACACTGTTTATATCAAAATCATCGATTCTAATAAGGCTATAATGTGCTACAGAAATTACACGTTCTCCCGGATCACGATCTACATTGCTATAGGTTTGTAATTCTTCTAAAAAAATATTATGCAATCCTGTTAAATCAAAAACAACCTGTTTTGCAGCATCATTTAAACTTAAATTTTCCTCAACAAAAGCTCCTATTAAAGACCACGCTCCTTTTAATGGCGCTACTTTCCTTTTAAAAAGCAGTAATTTAAGTTGTTGAGAATCGAAACCAAAAATAACACAATCAACTGCTACTAATATTTTTGCTTGATTTCTATACGCATTTTTATTATTAAGTAATTGCATACTAATTTAAAGAGATTTTAAAATTTTATTCTTCAAAGGTAATAAATGTATTATTTACACTTTGTTTTTTCTGAAATATTAAAATTTAATTACTATGTATAACATTTGCCTTTCTGACTCGTCCTGAAATAAGGATACATAATTCAAAACAATTATGTACAAAAATAAAGGAGTAATCAGACGATAAGGGAACTTTCGGAATTGAGGAAAGAGTAAGTTTGTGGATTAAAAAAACCTTTGAAACCTGAGTCGCTATATTAATGAAAATGCCGAATTTCAAAATGTGTGAAAAATAATTTCTCGGAATCTAAGCCTGAATAAAAAGTAGTTTTGGTAACACTGTATATGTTTCTTTTCTAGTCTAAAATTTTGTTCGTAAAACCTCGTTTCAGGCCCATGTTCTATTTTATTTTGTTATTTTCGCAGCTTAAATCGCAACGAAAATATACACAAAACCGTTCTCTGCTATTTATTCTCAATAAATTACAACAAATAAACTAGGATTTTAACATGAATAAAAATAACACATTTCAAAAGATTATTAACGACCGAAACTTCATTATTGATTGTTATGTTGAAATGCTTTCCAGAATTAATGAGCATAACGTGGTCGAACTGATTAAAAATAATAGTTTTTCAGAAATAGATAATGGAAAACTCTCAAGCGATAAAATTATTCAATCCTTGAGTATTTATTTTCAGTTAATGACAATGGTTGAGGAAAATGCGGCTACTCAATACCGAAGAAAAATGGAAAACCAAGAAGATATTTATTCTATTAGAGGTAGTTGGGCAGAAGCTTTTAAACTTTGGAAAGACCAAGGAATTGCAGAAAAAGAGATGCTACAATCAATTTCAGATACCCACGTTATTCCTGTCCTAACGGCCCATCCAACCGAGGCAAAACGTGTTACCGTAATTGAAATTCATAGAGAATTATATTTACTTTTAGTAAAAAGAGAGAATACTTCGCTAAGTAAACTTGAGAAAAATAGTATAGAAGAAAAAATCATAAACCTTTTAGAGAGATGGTGGAGAACAGGCGAAATATACCTTGAAAAACCACATATTGAAGATGAGCGAGCTAATATAATATATTATTTTACCAGAATTTTCCCTGCTGTATTAGAAAAAAGTGATGAACAATTAAAAGGATCGTGGATTGAAGTAGGATTAACCCCTGATAAAATAAAAAACCCTGATGTTTTCCCTAAAATTAATTTTGGAAATTGGGTTGGTGGAGATAGAGACGGACACCCGTTAGTAACTCCAAGTATCACACAAGAAACTTTAGAATTGTTGCGAAAAAATGCGCTTTCACTTATTAAGAAGCAATTGGTCAAGGCTGCAATTAAATTTTCGGTCTCCGCTATTACCAATCCTGTTCCGTATAGGCTGTCAGAAATTATTGAAAAAAAATCGAAAGCATTGGGGGCAAAAGGAGAAAAAGTGGTTAATAGAAATCCTTATGAACCTTGTAGGCAATATATTAACTTACTGATTCTTAAGTTAGAAAATACAATTTCTAACAATTTTTCAGATTCTAATTCATATTACAAATCCAGTAAAGACCTCAAAGAAGATCTTAAATTTTTCAGAGAAATTCTTATTGAAAATGGGATGAAAGGTTTGGCAGAAGATTTACTATTCTCTTTGGAGCGGGCAGTAAGTTGTTTTGGCTTTCATTTGGCTACTTTAGATATCCGACAAAACAGTGCGTTTCATGACAAAGCTATTTCGCAAATCTTAAAATCTATAGGTGAAGAAAATTATGATTTTGAAAATTGGAACGAAGAAAAACGAGTAGCCTACTTGAGCGAACTTTTAGAGAATCATGCTCCTATCATCGACATCACGTCTCACTATGGTCCCGAAGCGGATAATGTTTTGGATTGTTACCGTGTAATTCGTCATCATATCAATCAGTATGGTTCAGAAGGTATCGGCTCGTTTATTATAAGTATGACCCGTAATCTTAGTGATTTACTCGCTGTTTACTTTTTGATGAAAGAAACGCAGTTACTAAACACATCGATTAAAGTTGTTCCGCTATTCGAGACTATTGAAGACTTGCACAATGGCCCTATCATTTTAGATAAATTCTTACAACATCCTACAACCTTAAATAGAGCTTCAAAAATAGCTTATCAGCAAGAAGTTATGCTCGGATATAGTGATAGTAATAAAGACGGAGGAACCATTGCGAGTAAATGGAATTTATATAAAGCAGAGCAAAAACTCTCGGAAATTGCGGTGAAAAATAATTTCAGTGTATATTTCTTTCATGGAGCAGGTGGAACGATAAGCAGAGGTGGTGGAAAATATCATCGCTTTTTAGAAAGTATGCCTACAAATACGGTAAACGGAACTATAAAAATTACTGTTCAAGGTGAAACGATTGCTCAGTTATTCGGGAATCCCCTTACAGCTACCTACAACCTTAATGCTTTGGCTTCAGGAGTAGCAAAACAAACTATTTTAACCAAACAAAATGCAGATATTAATAAGTTTCCAGTTGAAATAATGGACTACTTATCTCAAAAATCATTTGAGCATTACCGAAATTTAATAGAAACCCCAGGTTTTATCAACTTTTATGGCAAAGCAACTTGTATAGATGTATTGGAAAAAAGTAAAATTGGCTCAAGACCATCAAGAAGAACAGGAACAAGATCCCTTGATGACCTTAGGGCTATTCCTTGGGTGTTTAGTTGGAATCTTTCTCGAATTACCATAACAGGATGGTATGGACTTGGAAATGCCTTAAAAACCTTAAAAACAGAAAGACCTGAAGCATTTGAAAGTTTTAAGAAAACTTTAAACGATTGGCCATTCCTTAAGTTTTTAATAATACAAACCGAAACAAATCTAATACTTTCTAATAAAGAAATGATGGATTTGTATGCGAATTTAGATGAAACTATTGCTGAACGAGAGGTTTTTATGTCCAAAATCTTAACGGATTATGATAATTGTTTTAGTTTAATAGAAGAACTTTTTGAAGAGCCAGCAACTATTCGAAGAAAAGGTCAATATGATAACATTCTATGGCGAGATGAAAAATTAAAAGTTTTACATCATTTACACATTGATTACATAAAACAATGGCGGGCAATAAAAGATGAAAGTAGTACCGAAAAAGAAAATGCCCTTACCAAATTATTAAGTATTATTAATTCTTTATCCAGTGGGTTGAAAAATACAGGGTAGAATTTTTTACAGTTTGTATTAAGTAAATAAAATAATTCATATA
>CBDUKG010000050.1:0-17108 GCA_965367745.1 uncultured Flavobacteriaceae bacterium
ATTTTTTAATTTATTAGAAACTCCAAGGTCTTAGAAAAAATTGTAGGCTTTATTGCTTTTTCAGTTTAAAATTGAATTATGTTAACAAATTTAATAATTTAAATAGGTATAATAGTATTAAAAATGAACATAGGTTTAGTACTTTCTGGAGGTGGAGTTAGAGGAATAGCGCACATTGGAGCCATACAAGCCTTAGAAGAAAATAACATTATACCTACTTATATTGCTGGCACAAGCGCAGGTGCAATTGTGGGTGCTTTATATGCAAGTGGATATAGCAGTGATAAAATGATGCAGTTTTTTAATAGTGTACAAATTTTTACTTTGAGTAAATATGCAATTAATAAACCAGGTTTTATAGATACTGAAAAATTTTATGATGATTTTAAATCCTATTTTCCAACAGATAATTTTGATAATCTAAATAAAAAACTTTTTGTTACCGCCACAAATTTATTAAACGGACAATTAAAAGTTTTTAGTACAGGAGAATTAATAAAACCAATTCTAGCGTCAGCAGCATTTCCTGGGGTGTTTACTCCTGTTAAAATTAATGAAGAGTATTATATAGATGGCGGTATTTTAAACAATTTTCCAGTAGACTTAATTTCATCATATTGTAATAAACTTATTGGAGTTTATGTAAATTCATTTGAAACTACAAATAATAATACGTTAAAACATTCTTATAATGTTTTAGAACGCGCTTTAAAAATTAAAAGTGCAAATGATTCAATCAAAAAATTTAAAGTTTGTGATATAATTATTTCGCCAAAAGATTTAAGTAATTATAGTACTTTTTATATGAATAATTTTGATGAAATATTTAAACTAGGATATGAAGCAACAATTAATGTTTTAGAAAGTGAACAAGGAATTGAATTTTTAAAATCCAGTCTATAAACTTATATCCTCTATAATTTCTCTGTTTTTTAGTCCTTATATTTAGGATAATCGGTTAATCCTTTTTCGCCTGTATCTGAATAAAAAGTAGCAACATCCCATTCTGCTAACGGGGCATTTTTTTCAAATCGTTCTGCTAAATCCGGATTTGAAATAAATAATTTGCCATAAGCTACTAAATCTGCCAAGTTATCTTCAATAATTTTATTTCCTTTTTCTTGATCAAAATTACTGTTTATAATAAGAGTTCCGTTGTATAAAGGTCTAAAGTGCTTTGCAATGTTTTTAACTGCATATTTAACTTGAGAAACATCTGTAAATGGTTCAGATAAATGTACGTAGGCTAAATTATAATCGTTTAATTTCTTTATTAAATGTTCAAACAATGGAATTGTTTCTTGATCAACGTCAATTCCGTGTGAATTATGCATCGACGGATTAAAACGAACACCAACGCGGTTTTGAGGAAAAACTTTACTAATTTCATCTAAAACTTCAAAGAAAAAACATGCACGATTTTCAATGCTCCCACCATAATTATCAGTTCTTTTGTTAGAACTGTTATTAAAAAACTGATGAAATAAATAGCCGTTTGAAGAATGTATTTCTAGCCCATCAAACCCTGCGTTTTTTGCATTAATTGCAGCTTGTTTAAATTCCTCAACAGTAGTTTTAATGTCTTCCAAAGTCATTTCCTTTGGAGTAACAGTGTCTTTAAAACCATTTGGAGTAAAACTTTTAGAATTTGGATTTAAAGCACTTGGCGCTAAAGGTAATTCACCGTTATGAAAATCTGGATGCGAAACTCTACCAACATGCCATAATTGTATAAATATTTTACCTTCTTCTTTATGCACAGCATCTGTAACGGCTCTCCAACCTTTTACTTGAGCTTCAGAATAAATTCCAGGTGTATTTACATAACCAACAGCACGCTTGGAAATTTGAGAGCCTTCAGAAATTATAAGTCCTGCACTTGCACGTTGTTTGTAATATTTAACGTGTAAATCTGTTGGAGCATTTTCTTTATTATTAGCTCTAGAACGCGTCATGGGTGCAATTACCAGTCTGTTTTTTAGGAGTAAATCTCCCATTTTATATGAAGTAAGTAGTGGTTGAATTTTAGACATTTTCTTTTAAAATTTAATACTTGTAAAGTTAAGTAAAAGTGTGTTTAGATAAAAATCATTTTAGCTTTATGATTTTTATCTTATTATAATTTCAAAATCTTGAGGAGTATCATTTTAATATGCATTACTAGAAATTAGTTTTACACAAAATAAATTATTGTTTAATTAAAAAATGTTTTATTATGAAAACTGATAGTGAAATTAAAGAGGATGTTCTTGATGAATTAATGTGGCAACCTAATGTAGATGAAACACAAATAGGTGTTATTGTTGAAAAAGGGGTGGTAACACTGACGGGTGTTGTAGATACCTATGCTAAAAAAGTGGCTGCAGAAAAAGCTGTAAAAAATGTAGTAGGTGTTAAAGCAGTTGCTGATGATATTGAAGTTAAGTACGGCGATGCTTATAAAAAAACAGATAAAGAAATTGCAAAAGCTGTTGTAAATGCCTTAAGTTGGAATGCTTCTGTTCCAGATGACAAAGTTGAAATTGAAGTGCGAGATGGCTGGGTGTATTTATCTGGAGAAGTGCAATGGTTTTATCAAAAAGATGCTGCCAGAAAAGCTGCTGAAAATTTATTGGGTGTAAAAAAAGTGGTTAATAATATTACTTTAAAACAAGCCATTGAACCTTCTGAAATTAAAAATAAGATTTCTAAAGCTTTTGAACGATTGGCAGATTTAGATGCACAAAATATAAAAGTTGAAGTAGATGGACATAAGGTTAAGTTAAAAGGTAAAGTGCATTCTTATGTAGAAAAAGAAGAAGCAAGAAGAACTGCATACTTTGCTCCAGGAGTTTATGAAGTAGAAAATGAATTGGAAATAATTCATTAGTTGTAAGTTTGAATTAATAAAAAAAATATCTGGGTGTTAAAACTCAGATATTTTTTATTTAATGCAATTTGTAACTTCGGCTGCAAAACTAAAAGTGCAAGTAATGTTTTAATAGATTACTTCGGTTGTTTCCCTGGTGAAAATTCTTAAACGTCACTGTCATTGCAAATTGAATTTTGCAGAATGAAACAGTCGGTTACATTTTGTACAAAAAAACACCATTCTAAATAGTGTTTTAAAAACTATTTAAAATGGTGCAATCTTTTTCAACAATTTTTAGTTTTTTCTTGAATTAAGAAATTTCAATCATTTTTGGCGTGTGCTTTTTAGCTTCTTCTTTTTTAGCTAGGTTGAATTTTAAAATACCATTTTTGTAAGTTGCTTTTACTTTTTCATCTACAATAGAATCTGGTAACTCTAAAGATCTTTCAAAAGAATTATAGTTAAACTCTTTTCTGGTGTAATTTTCGTCTTTTTCTTCCTTTTTTTCAGTTTTTTCAGCTGAAATATTTAGACATCCATTATCAATAGAAACTTTGAAATCTTTTTTATCAAAGCCAGGAGCTGCTAATTCAATTTCGAATTCATCTTTTTTTTCTTTAACATTTAAAGCTGGTTCACCAGCTCTTTTTAACCAAAAACGATCATTAAAAAAATCATCAGTATCAAAAAAATCTGAAGTGATTAAGTTATTCCAAGGATTTTTCTTTTTTAAGTTAATAAGTGACATAATTTTAATTTTTTAAGTTAAACTTTCAATTACCCAAATTTAGCAGTATTAACTAGAGTATAAAATGATGCGAATCAATTAAAGCGTTTTTTTAAATGATATAAGTAAGAATAAAAAAAAGAAAGTTTAGAATCACTTTTAAATTACTGATAATAATCAAGTTTGTAAAAAAAACACCTTTTATAATCATAAGTGCTTTTTAGTTTGTTGTGGGAATATTTATAGTATGGTACTATATTTACAACTGGTTTACAAAGGTGTTATTTCTTTATTTTGGGTTAAAAAAACAAATTAGGGCAGTTGGTTTTAGTCAACCTAAAATAGTTTGTATCTTTATTTTTTAGAAATACATTTGTCCTTATAAAAAAATAACATATTTAATAGTGTCTAAGATTGTATAACTTATGAAAAAATTAATTAATTATTTACTTCAAGGTATATTATATATTGCTCCTTTAGGAATTACGGCTTATATTATTTATGCTGTTTTTATGTTTATGGACGGTTTATCGCAAAAGTTAATAGCCAACTTTTTTGATGTAAAAATTCCAGGTTTAGGCATACTTTCTTTATTGTTATTTTTAATTGTTGTTGGTTTTATAGGGAGAACAATTATTGCTGAACCACTAAAAATTCTTTTTAAAAAGATAATTGATCGTATTCCGTTATTAAAATTTATTTACACAGCTTTAAACGATTTATTTTCGGCATTTGTAGGCAAAGAAAAAAAATTCAGTAAGCCAGTTTTAGTAAAGGTTAATACAATTTCAGATTTAGAAAAACTGGGCTTTATTACCGAAGAAAATCTTGAAATTTTAGATGAATTAGATAAAGTTGCAGTCTATTTTCCTCATTCGTATAATTTTTCTGGTGAATTATTTATAGTTCCTAAAAAAAATATTAAACCTTTAAGTGTAA
This sequence comes from uncultured Flavobacteriaceae bacterium, assembly GCA_965367745.1. Lineage (GTDB taxonomy): Bacteria > Bacteroidota > Bacteroidia > Flavobacteriales > Flavobacteriaceae > Lutibacter. The sequence continues at coordinate 4,518 of CBDUKG010000050.1, forward strand.
ACTCAAGTCAGGTTATGAAATTTATTGTTTCAGCTGGACTGACTGGTTGGGATAAAGAAGAAAAATAAATAGAAGATACCAAGTACATAATATATAATATAAAATGAAAAAGGAAACTCAAATAAAATGTCCAAATTGCGGTACATCAATAGATGTTCAAGATATTTTATCGCACCAATTAGAAGAGGAAATAAAACATAAATACCAATCGAGAATTGCAGCCGAAAAGCAAAAATATCAAGCAAATTTAGAAACCTTAAATAGAGCTAAAGAGGCTTTTGAAGAAAAGAAAAAGCAAGAAAATGAATTGTTTAAAAGTCGTTTAGAGGCACAAATAAAAGAGGAGAAAAAGGTTATTGAGGCAACCTTAAAATCAAAATTAAAAGAGGAGCAATCCGAGCAATTTAACGCTTTACAGAAGGAGCTGAACGAAAAATCTGAGCAAATAAAAGAGTTAAATCGTACCAAAGCAGAAATTGAAAAATTAAAGCGCGAAAAGTCAGAATTAAAAGAGATTGCAGAAGTTGAGGCTCAAAAAAAATTGAGTGAAACATTGTTGTCTGAAAGAGAAAAAATTAAAAAATCTGAAGCAGATAAAAACGAATTGCGTTTTAAAGAATTGCAAATGCAATTAGAGGCACAAAAAAAGCTCACCGAAGAAATGAAGCGAAAGCAAGACCAAGGGTCTATGCAAATGCAAGGAGAAGTGCAAGAATTGGCAATAGAAGAGTGGTTAGCGGCTAAATTTCCGTTAGACACTATAGAAGAAATAAAGAAAGGAGCTAGAGGAGGAGATTGTATACAGATTGTACATACACGAACCGAGCAAAATTGCGGTTCTATTTATTATGAAAGTAAGCGAACTAAAGATTTCCAACCAAGTTGGATAGAAAAGTTTAAAGCCGATATTAGAGATAAGGGTGCAAATATTGGAGTGTTAGTAACTGAAGTTATGCCATCTGATATGGATAGATTTGGACTAAAAGAGGGTATTTGGATTTGTAATTACGACGAATTTAAAGGACTTTGTACCGTATTAAGAGAATCTATTATTAAAATTAATAACGCTGTAAGTACACAAGAGAACAAAGGGGATAAAATGGATATGCTTTATGATTTTCTAACGAGTAACACGTTTAGAATGCAAATAGAAGCTATTGTTGAAGGTTTTACTCAAATGAAATCTGACTTAGAAAGCGAAAAGCGTTCTATGCAGCGCATTTGGAAACAGCGCGACAAACAAATTGAAAAAGTTGTTACTAACACTATAGATATGTATGGGTCTATAAAAGGAATTGCTGGTAATGCTATCCAATCTGTAAAAGCCTTAGAATTACCTGGAAGTGAAGAAGATGAACAAACTTCTTTAGAATAAGGAATCACTTATAATTACTATTTTTCTTAAAGAATAGAACCTCAATTTTTGACTGAAAGTCAAATAATTGAGGTTTATTTATTTTGTAGAAGATAATTACTTAGTTGTTTAGAAAAATTCCAAACAACTTTTTTTATTCATATTTTAAATAAGTCGCAACTTCGATTTTTACTTCACTCCAAGTTTTAGAAATACCATCAGTACCCGTGTGTAACTCTTTACAAACTTCATTTAACGATTCAATTGCAGTTTGCGCTTGCCAATTATCTAAATCCATCAAAGCTTCCATAGTAACCATTTGATCACTAATTATAAATGTAATTGGTAAGGCTTGCGTAATACCATTCATAACAATATCAACAGTTCCAGATGTTTCATTATTTATATGTATGGTTCCAGAGATTAAAGAAGTGTTTTTTAAAACGCCAAAAAAGAATTTTTTTAGTTTAGAATCTCTAATAGTGTCATTTGTAAATAAACTACTTACAGGAATGCTAAATTTTAAATTGTTGAGAGCCTCTAAAGCAGTTTTTGATTTAGAAGAATTTTCAATATTAAGTTTCGTAAATTGTCCTTTTACAGGTATTTTATCGTTGGTTTTATAAGCAATCCAATTTACAGTTGTAGTTTTAGGTTCTACAGTATATCCTTTTTCTTCGGTGCTTTTTAATTCTTTTTTTTGAGTATTCTTACAAGAAACAACTACTGTTAATGTTATAAGAATTAAGATGTTAAAAAAATATTTTTTCATTATAATAGATATTTATTTACAAGTTTAATATATTCTTTTTTAGCCTCTTTTTCTGAGAGATGGCTTAATTGAAACCAAGCATTTAATTTAAAAGCATTTCTAAGTTCAATATCACCTGATGGGTTTTCATAATTATTGCCTTTTGTAGCCTGTTTATAATATGCATAGAATTGAAGCATTATATCTGGTGGTAATTTAATATCTGTAGTTGACGCCTTTAGGTATGCTGCTTCAAACTCTTTATTTAAATTATTTTCCATACTACTTATTTCAATCCTATATTTCGGCAATAGTTTGTATTCCTCCTTTAACTTTATCGTTTAAATTTACTTTAATTTTAGTATTTAAAGGCAAAAACACATCTACTCTAGATCCAAATTTAATAAATCCACAATCTTCACCTTGAACTACTTGCATAGAAGGTTTAGCATAATTCACAATTCGTTTTGCTAAGGCTCCAGCAATTTGTCTATATAAAACATCTCCATAAACCTTGTTTTCAATAACAACCGTAGTTCTTTCGTTTTCTTCGGACGATTTTGGATGCCAGGCAACTAAAAACTTGCCAGGGTGGTATTTGCTAAATTTTACAATTCCACTTAATGGGTATCTTGTTACATGGACATTTAATGGCGACATAAATATAGATACTTGAATTCTTTTATCATTAAAATATTCTTTTTCAAATACTTCTTCAATTACAACTACTTTACCATCCACAGGAGCAATAATTGCGGTATTATTTAAGGTAGTATTTCGTTTTGGGTTTCTAAAAAACTGTAAAATAATTATATAAAATAATAATAATAAAACAGCTAAAAGTTTATTTACCCAGTTTATACTTACAAAATTTTCAATAAGTATTATTCCAACTCCAACTATTATGGTTGCAATTAAAATTATTTTATAACCTTCTTTATGAAACATAACTAATGTACTAATTGTAAATAAATAAAAATAAAAGGAGCTGCAAAAATTACGCTGTCAAATCTATCTAAAAATCCTCCGTGGCCTGGAATAAAATTGCTACTATCTTTAACTCCTGCTTGTCTCTTAAACATAGACTCTATTAAATCTCCTAATACACCAAATATACTAACTATTCCGGCAATAACAATCCATTGTGTTTGTGTTAAGCTTGTAAATTGATGTGTTAGTATAAAACTGGCAATAAAAGTAAATAGCATTCCTCCAATAAACCCTTCAATAGTTTTATTTGGCGAAATTCGTTCTAAAAGTTTATGTTTTCCTAAATTTTTACCAACCAAATATGCAAAACTATCATTTACCCAAATTAAAATAAAAACACCTAAAATTGTAGAGTTCACATAGTTAAAGGAGGAATTTAAAAAGGGAATTTGAACAATTAATGTAAACGGAACTACTATATAAATTACAGATAAAAATATTTTGCCAAGATGACTAATTACTTCTTCTTTTTTAGCAAATAAAATCGAGGCAAATGTTATAAATATTGTTAAAAATAAAGCCACTCCAACATATTCAAAAATTATTCTGGCAGGAATGTCTTCAACATTTAAAATGTTTCCAAAAACAAAAAATAGGCAACCAATTAAATATGGGAATACACTTTTTAAAGCAATCATTCTTTTAAATTCATACAAACAAAACATCATTAAAGTAAAAAAAAGACAAATAAATGTAATTTTACTATAGAGTATTGAAAATATTAAAACACTTACAAAAACTAGTCCTGAGAGTGCTCTTGTTAAAAATTTTCCCATAAATTATAAATCTTCAAAAAGTAGTAAATATAAGTTTTTTGAATTTGTATTACCATAATTCATAAAATCATCATCTTTACTGTTTAGATTGTAATTTTTAATAGCACTAATGTTACTAGGTATATTGCCTTGGTATCGCGCTTTTATACCTGTTAAACTTTCTCCTTTTGATGTTACTAATTGGCTGGTTGTAGCATATACTATAAAATGCTCGGATAATTCCGGGATTTTATGTTCTTTTAATTGATTTGAAGAAAGTAAAATACTTCCATTTTCAGCAATTAAGTGTTCACAACTTAAAAATATAGGAAACTGCTTTGTTAGTTTATCGGTAGTTTTAATATCTAATGATTTTATGAGCTTTAATAAATCATTGTCATTGCAACTAATCGTTTCCCAAGAATTTTCTTCAATAATATTGTTTAAATTTACAATTACCTCTTGTAATGTATTGCAATACAAAAACTTACCATTATTCTTGATGAAATTTTGTACAAAAATTTGATCAAGGGGTAAGTTTTGTAATTCTGAAGAATTTTCTTCAGTTACTTTATCTTTCGGAGTATTAAATAATTTTTTGAATAAATTCATTTGTTACTTTGAATAAATTCAAAATTATGAAAAACTTATGAAACTACTCCTTTGTTTCCGATGAATTTTCAATATTTGGTGCTTCAGAAGAATGTATCTCTTCAATTTTTTCAATAACTTCTTCTTTATCAAATGGTCTGCTACCAAAAATTACTTCTAAATCTTTTTTAAAGATTACTTCTTTTTCTAGTAAAAGCTCAGCTAAAGTTACCAGTTTATCTTTATTTTTTGATAATATTTTTATCGCTCTTTGGTACTGTTCTTCAATAATTAGAGAAATTTCTTTGTCAATAGTTTGCGCTGTTTGTTCACTATATGGCTTTGTAAAATTATAATCAGACTGACCACTAGAATCATAATAAGTTATATTTCCAATTTTGTCGTTTAAACCATAAACAGTAACCATTGCTTTGGCTTGTCTTGTTACTTTTTCTAAGTCGTTAAGTGCACCAGTAGAAATTTTATCAAACATTATTTTCTCTGCAGCTCTACCTGCTAAGGTCGCACACATTTCATCTAACATTTGTTCTGCTTGTACAATTTGACGTTCTTCTGGTAAATACCATGCAGCTCCTAAAGATTGTCCTCTAGGTACAATGGTAACTTTTACAAGAGGCGCAGCGTGTTCTAGCATCCAACTAGCCGTTGCGTGTCCAGCCTCGTGAAAAGCAATTGTTTTCTTTTCTTTTGGAGAGATTAATTTGTTTTTCTTTTCTAATCCTCCAACAATTCTATCTACTGCATCTAAAAAATCTTGATGATGTACAGCTTTTTTACCTTGTCTAGCAGCAATTAAAGCAGCCTCGTTACATAAGTTTGCAATGTCCGCTCCTGAAAAACCAGGTGTTTGCTGTGATAGAAAGGATACATCAACATCTTTATGAACTTTAATTGGCTTAATATGTACTTTAAAAATTGCTTCACGCTCGTTTAAATCAGGTAAATCAACATAAATTTGACGGTCAAATCTACCTGCTCTTAAAAGTGCTTTATCCAGTACATCAGCTCTGTTGGTTGCTGCAATAACAATAACATTAGTGTCAGTTCCAAATCCATCCATTTCAGTTAATAGTTGGTTTAATGTGTTTTCTCTTTCATCATTTCCACCCGTCATATTACTTTTTCCACGCGCTCTTCCAACGGCGTCAATTTCATCAATAAAAATAATTGAAGGTGCTTTTTGTTGTGCTTGTTTAAATAAATCTCGCACTCGAGATGCTCCAACACCTACGAACATTTCAACAAAATCTGAACCTGAAAGTGAAAAGAAAGGAACTCCGGCTTCACCAGCAACCGCTTTTGCTAACAACGTTTTACCTGTTCCTGGAGGCCCAACCAATAAGGCTCCTTTTGGAATTTTTCCACCAAGTGAAGTATATTTATCTGGACTTTTTAAGAAGTCAACAATTTCTTGAACTTCTTCTTTTGCACCTAGCAAACCAGCTACATCTTTAAAAGAAGTTTTTACTTTTTGATCTTGATCAAACAATTTAGCTTTAGATTTTCCTATACTAAATATTTGACCACCACCGCCACCTGAACCACCGCCAGACATACGACGCATAAAATAAATCCATAAACCAATTAAAAATATAAATGGTAAATAAATAAATAACTGATCTAATAAGTTTGTTTTTTCTTCAAATTTAATATCAAAATCAAGTTGAAATTCGTCTTTTGAAGCTTCTAAATTTTCTTGAAAATTCTTTAAATCACCAAATTTGTAGTAATACATTGGTGAATTTGCAGTATACAAGGAACCTTTATTCTTTTTATGTTGTTCTTTGTCTAGTGCTTCATTTTTTATAAAAATGTTGGCAATTGTGTTATTTATAATTGAAATGCGTTCAATATCATTTTCTGTAAGAATGTTTAGAAATTCATTCTGACTCAAATTTTTAGTCGATAAACTATCGCTATTAAAAATCTGATAACCTATAAAAAGTACAAAAACGGCTCCGTAAATCCAGTAAAAATTAAATTTAGGTGGTTTTATGTTCTTATTTTTTGAAGTATTTTTTTTCTCTTGACTCATTTAGTTGTTTTCAATAAGTTGAAATATTTTTTTAATTAGATGTAGGAATTAATGTGATTTTTGCATCACCCCACAAGCTTTCAATATCGTAATATTCTCGTGCATTTTTTTGAAAAATATGCACAACTACATTAATATAATCTATTAAAATCCATTCAGCACTTCCTTCACCTTCAACGTGCCAAGGTTTTTCTTTACATAATTTGCCAACGTGCTTTTGAATAATACCAGAAATGGCATTTACGTGGGTATTAGAAGTACCGGTAGCTATAATAAAATAGTCGCAAACAGTATTTTCTAAATCTCTTAAATCTAAAATTTGAATATCAATACCTTTAATTTCGTCTATTGCCTTAATAATCACCGCAATTAATTCATCTGCGCTTACATGTTTTCTTGTCATTAAATTTTTTTTATTTGGTTGCAAAGTTATTATTTTTTTATCATAAATTGTCAATTAAATAACTTTGTTATAATTATAACCTTCAAATGAATATAATCAAACTTAATGCCATTGACTCTACCAATTCTTTCTTAAAGGAGCTTGCACAAAAAAGCACTTTAGAAAACTTTACCGCTGTGGTTGCTGATCAGCAAACTTTGGGGAGAGGCCAATTAGGAACTACTTGGATTTCAGAGCAGGGTAAGAACCTAACATTTAGTTTGTTAGTAAGTTTTGACAAGTTTAGAATTCAAGATCAGTTTTATTTGAGTATGGCAGTTTCTTTAGGTTTAATTTCAGCGATGAGACCTTATATTGGTATGTCATTGAAAATTAAATGGCCAAACGACATATTGGCAGAAAAAGATAAATTAGCAGGTGTTTTAATTGAAAATGTTCTAAAAGGCACAAACATTCATCATTCAATTATCGGTATTGGTTTAAATGTTAATCAATTAGAATTTCCGACAGAGATTGGAAATGTAACGTCTTTAAAAAAACTTACTGGAATAAATTTTAATATAGATGAATTGTTATTTAAAGTGGTTAATTCTATTAAAAAACATGTTAATTATATAGAAGTGGAAGACTTTGATTCTTTAAAAAAGATATACTTGGCACAATTGTATAAAATTAATACACCGTCAATGTTTGAAGATTCTAAAGGCGTTTTTTTCTTAGGTAAAATAATTACTGTTGATGAAAATGGAAGGTTAGTAATTGAGCTTGAAAACGAAAAAACTCGCAATTTTAATTTAAAAGAAATCAAATTTGCGAGTCGTTAAGTCTTGTTTTTGTTAGCACTTATAATTTTGAAGCGTTGTCTGATAAAGTGTTAATAAATTTTTGAAGTGGTCCTTTTACCATCATTGCCATCATCGGATTAAAATCTCCTTCAAATAATAATTGTGTTTCACAAGAATTTTCTGTTGCTTCATCGATATTAACTGTAAGAGAAAAATTTAATTTGCTACTTGCAGCTCCTAAAATTATTTTATCAAATTCTTGTTTTTCTTTTACAACCAATCTAATTTCGGGCATCCCTTTTAAACCGAAAATAAACGATTCACCATCAACTTCAAACTTTGTGTTGTTTTCGGGCATTAAATGTTCAAAATTATTCAGGTCTGTTAAATATTCGAAAAAATCTTTTTGAGATTTATTTATAACCGATTTTTTAGTTTCTAAATTCATAATAAGTTTTTATTGATTCCATTCACTTGGGTTTTCCCTCCAAAGTTGAAGTGTTTTTAATTCTTTTGTTGAAATGTAACTGCTATCTAATGATTGTTCTAATAAGTGGTCGTAATCACTTAACGTAGTTAATTTCACATCAGCTTTTTTAAAATTTTCGTCCGCAATATTAAAGCCATAATTAAATATTGCTACCATTCCTTTAACATTTGCACCTGCTTCTTTTAAAGCTTTAACAGCGTTTAAACTACTTTTTCCAGTACTAATTAAGTCTTCAACAACAACAACATTTTTATTTTTTTCTAAAAGGCCTTCAACCTGATTCTTTCTACCGTGGCTTTTAGGTTCCGGTCTAACATATACAAATGGCACATTTAAATGCTGTGCAACCAAAACTCCAATGGCAATTGCACCAGTTGCAACACCAGCAATAACATCGGGTTTTCCATATTCTTTTTCAATAATATTGGCTAAATTTTCTCTTAAATAATTTCTTATTTTAGGGAAAGAAAGTGTTGTCCTATTATCACAATAAATAGGAGATTTCCAACCAGACGCCCAAGAAAACGGGTTGTTTGGTTGCAATTTTATTGCTTTTATTTGTAATAGAAGTTCAGCAGTTTTTTTTGCAGTATCTTTGTTCATAATCATAATGCAAATGTATAAAGTTTTTGTGAATGACTGTCCAATTATTTTGACAGAAAACAATAATATTTTAACAAATTATAAAAAGGAAACTTTTAATCCACTTGAAATTAAGCGAATTGTAGCTGATTTATTTCAAAAAAATTTAAATGGAATTTGCATTATTTGTAGCAATATAGAAGAAGCGTGGAAACAATTTCAATCTAATTTTAAAATACAAGAAGCAGCTGGAGGGAAGGTGTTGAATTTTAAAAATGAAGTGTTATTTATTTATAGATTTGATAGATGGGATTTACCAAAAGGAAAACTAGAAAAAGGAGAGTCTATTGTAGATTGTGCCGTTAGAGAAGTTGAAGAAGAATGCGGAGTTACAAATCTTACTATTAAAAAAACATTAGAAACCACTTACCATATTTTTCAAAGAAAAAATAAAACAATTTTAAAAATCACCTATTGGTTTTTAATGAAAACTGATTTCTCTGGTGTTTTAATTCCTCAAGAGGAAGAAGCTATTAAAGAAGCTGTTTTTAAAAGTGAAATTGATACAAAAATTGCGCTGCAAAATACGTATGAAAATATTAAGTTGTTGTTTAAAAAGAATGTGGATTGAAGTTAACAATTAGTATAAAGTGTAAAATGTCAAAGTTAAAATGTTGATGAATTATTAAATTACACAATTGAGCAACAAAATCATAACAAAATATATTTACCTATATTTGCCGCTTTTTGAAAATTACATACTATGACAGAATTTATTACTAAAAGAGTATCAAACGTAGGAAACGATGTTTTATCTGGAATAACAGTTGCTTTAGCGCTGGTGCCAGAAGCCGTTGCATTTGCATTTGTAGCAGGTGTTGATCCATTAGTGGGTTTGTATGCTGCTTTTATGGTTGGTTTAATTACTTCAATTTTTGGAGGAAGACCAGGTATGATTTCTGGAGCAACAGGTGCTTTGGCAGTTGTTATGGTTAGTTTGGTTTCTGAAGGAAATGCTTTAGGGGAACCAGGTGAAAATTTAGGACTCTATTATTTATTTGCAACCGTAATCTTAATGGGAATAATTCAGGTTTTAGCTGGTATTTTAAAACTTGGAAAATTTGTTCGTTTAATTCCACATCCTGTAATGATGGGGTTTGTAAACGGATTAGCCATTGTAATATTTCTTTCACAATTAGGAATGTTTAAAAGCACAGTAGCAGGAGAAAAAGTTTGGTTACAAGGCAATCAATTATTTTTAATGATTGGTTTAGTGGCTATAACAATGCTTATAATGTGGGGTTTACCAAAAATTAAAAAAGCTGAAAAATTACCGGAAGCTTTAATCGCTATTTTAGTTGTAAGTGGTATTGCAATTTTCGCAAAATTTGATGTTGCAACTGTCGGGTCTTTTATACGTGATGGTGGTGGAGCTGGTTTAAAAGGTGGTTTCCCAACATTAAGATTAGAAACATTTGCAAAAGTTCCATTTACTTGGGATTCAATTGTATTTATTCTTCCTTATGCTTTAATTTTAGCAGCAATTGGTTTAATAGAGTCATTAATGACCTTAAATTTAATTGACGATTTAACTGAAACTCGTGGTAACGGAAATAGAGAATGTGTTGCGCAAGGAGGTGCAAATATTGTAACAGGTTTGTTCGGTGGAATGGGAGGTTGTGCAATGATTGGGCAGTCTATTATCAATATAAAAGGTGGAGGTAGAGGTCGACTGTCAGGTATTGTAGCTGCAGTAATGTTATTGTTATTTATATTATTTGGTTCATCTTATATAGAACAAGTTCCTATTGCAGCACTTGTAGGTGTAATGTTTATGGTAGTTATTGGAACATTTGCGTGGAGTAGTTTTAGAATTATTAATAAAATACCACGAGCCGATTTGTTTGTGTTAATTTTAGTTTCTGCACTAACTGTTATGTTCGATTTAGCAATTGCAGTAATTGCAGGTGTAATATTTAGTGCATTGGTATTTTCTTGGGAAAATGCTACTAGAATTAGAGCAAGAAAAAGAATGAAAGAAGACGGTACTAAAATTTACGAAATTTGGGGACCTCTATTCTTTGGATCCATTTCAACATTTATGGATAAATTTGATGTAAAAAACGATCCAGATTCAGTGGAAATTGATTTTGTGGAATCTCGTGTTGCAGATCATTCTGCTGTTGAAGCGATTTTTAATTTGGTTGAAAAATATGAAACTGCTGGTAAAACAATTCATTTAAAACATTTAAGTGAAGAATGTAAGGTGTTATTATATAAATCTAATTCAAAGTTTTATGAAGTTATAATAGAAGCTATAGACGATCCACGTTACCATTTAGCCGCAAATCCTGAAGAATTTACCAAAGGTTTGTTTGAAAAATAAATTAATGTTTAAACGTTTCTAAAAAAGAAATCCATGCTTTTTTAGTGTTTAAATTCATGATAATTGCCCTGTCTAAAACTTCAATTATTGAAATTTTGACAGGGTTTACTTTTTTAAGCTGAAAATCTAGTCTAGAATCTTTTTCTGTTGGATGTAATTGCAATAAATTATTCCAAAATGATGGATTCAGTTTAATAGGATGTCCATTTTTGCCTTTATAATTGGGTAATACAATTTCATTTTTGAATGAAATTATTTTAGAAAGTTCTTCTGAATTTAAAATTGGAATATCAATATGATTTACTAATATTTCCGAAGATTTTGGAATCACTTTTAAAACTGTTTGAAGTGTTGAAAAAGAACCATATTCTGGATTTTCATTAATGATTACCTTAACTTTCAATCCTTCATATTCAATAAAATTACTTTGTGCATTTTGCAACCAAGGAATCGCATTAAAATAGTGTTCAAAATTAAAACCTAATCCAATATAAACATCTTTAATATTGGTCTTTGAAATTCTATGCAGTTGTTCTAAAATCCAATACGTTTGTTGGTATTTCAACAATCCTTTTGCAACACCCATTCGCTCAGATTTTCCACCGGCAAGTAGCACAAAATCAATATTATTTTTCATAGTGAACCTTCAACAATTCTGCCGCAACGCTTATGGCTATTTCTTTTGGAGAATTACCTCCTAAATCTAAACCAACCGGACAATGTACGGGTGAGATTCCTGCTTCAAAATTCAATTCATTTCTAAGCATATTATTGAATTTATTTTTTTTGGTTTTACTGCCAATTAAACCAATATATTTAGTTTCAGAATGCAACGCCAAAGCAGTTATTTCAAAATCTAATTTATGATCGTGTGTCATAATAACTACATAACAGTTTGGTCCCCAATTTATGGTTTGTTTATACAAATCAAAATCAATATTCGAAAAAGTAATATTTTTATCAATTGTCAAGTTTTCTTTCCAATTTTCACGGACATCTAATAAGGTTATATTGAAAGGAGTGTCTTTTAAAATGTGGCATAATTCCATACCAATATGCCCTGCGCCAAATAAGTACAATTCAGGAGTTTTATTCATAGGTTCAATTATTAATTCTACTTTTCCACCACAACATTGTTCAAATTCTGGACCAAGTGTATACGTAAATTCTTTTATTTTGTTTTCTGAAATAGCAAGTACAGCTTCATCAATAACTTGAAATTCTAATTTTCCACCACCAATAGTTCCGAAAATTTCTTTTTGTTTGGTAACTATCATTTTTGAAGCAACTTTGCATGGAGCAGAGCCTAAAACTTTAGTAACGGTAACTAATGCAATAGGTTGTTTTTTAGTTTTGAACTTTAAAAGTAATTCAATCCAATTATTCATTTATAAAGGTTTAACAGTTTGGATTTTTAAACGATTAAATTTAATCAATTTTTTTATGAA
>CBDUKG010000051.1:0-16444 GCA_965367745.1 uncultured Flavobacteriaceae bacterium
CTATCTGCTTGGTCAGCATTTGCTGTTTCTGGGCAATTGTCACAAGCATCAGGAATTCCATCTTCATCTGTATCTATAGAGTCATCGCCTTCAGGACAAATATCACAAGCATCTCCAACGCCATCTCCATCTGAATCTGCTTGGTCTTCATTAGCGTCTCTTGGGCAATTATCACATTTGTTTCCTATCCCATCATTATCTCTGTCTCGTTGACCTGCATTTCTTGTATCAGGACAGTTGTCTTCGTTATCGTAAATTCCATCGCCGTCGGTATCACAATAAATTCCTTCTGTAAGAATTTCATAATCAAATGGGGAACCACCATTACATTCAAAAGATCGTACAGCAATTGTATACCAACCTGTAGATGGCAAGGTGTAATCAGTCATTTTAGGGTCACCAAAACAGCCTGGATGCGCTATTTCGTCATCAGCAAAAACTAGCCGTATATTCGCCATATAAACTGGATAATTATCAAAGATTCCTTCAAATAATAAAAAAGTCGGGTCCCATTCTGCAAGCCTATTTATCCAAATGGAAACAACATCATTTTCAAAGCCATAAAACCTATAATAGTCCCATAATTCAGGTATTCCTATAGTATTTGGGCTAGTATGTGTGCCCGTCAATGTTTCGCCACATAAATCAGTATATTCAATTCCTACTGGCATTGCCGAATATTCGCTTTTGGAATTATAATAGGCATCTGTTGCGGTATCTATTTCATCTTTGAATAATTCTAGTTTTTCTTCAAATGTCATTCCCTTTTTTAATTCTGAATTTTCTTTTAAAATTTCAGGTTCAACAGTTGTTTCTTTTTCACAACTTACTACAAATAGCAAGGCTATTGCAACATAAGCAATTAATTTTAATTTTTTCATAATGTGTGTTTATAGTTAATAATTAGTGATTATTCTAATACATAAACGGGGCAATTTTTTGAGGGGAAACATTTTTGTTGGTACTAATATACTAATATTAACTTAATTATCAATTTTTATTTAAATATTGCTTCGCACCTCGTAATGATGTTTTTAATATTGTATTACAAAAAAAACCACTCGATTGAGTGGCTTTTTGTAAATGCTTTTGTTAAAATAAATTTCTATTTTAAGTTTGATTTTTTAAACATAAAATACAACCCAATAATAATTAGCGGAATACTTAAAACCTGTCCTGTATTTAAGCCTAAAATCCAATCTTCTCTACCTTCAACTTGTGCTTCTTTAAAGAATTCAACAAAAAATCGAACTGTCCAAAGTAATACAAAAAACAACCCAAATAAATATCCAGATTTTTCTTTTTTATCAGTTTTCCAGTACACAAAATATAAAATTACAAAAACTGCTAAATAACTAATTGCTTCGTATAACTGTGCTGGATGGCGTGGAAAATCTTCGCCCAATCTTTTAAAAACAAAACCATAATCGCTATTTGTAGCTTTTCCTATAATTTCAGAATTCATTAAATTTCCCAATCTAACAAACATGGCTCCTAAAGCCGAAGGAATTACAATTCTATCTAAAATATATAAAATTGGTTTTTTAAGTACTTTTTTACTGTATAAGTACATAGAAATTATTGCTCCAATAGCGGCACCATGACTTGCTAAACCGGCAAAACCAGTAAATTTAAATGTTGGTGAGAATTGAAATGGTAAAAATACTTCTAACGGTTTTTTAATTAAAAACTCTGGATCATAGAATAAAAAATGCCCTATTCTAGCTCCTAATAAAATGGCAACAACCATATAAATAAAAAGTGAGTCTAACTTTTCAATTGGAATTTTATCATTGATAAATATTTTTTTCATAAGATGCAATCCCAGCATAAATGCAAATACAAACATTAAACTGTAATAACGAATGGCAAATGAGCCAATTTTAAAAATTTCTGGTGAAGGATTCCAATCTATTTGAAGTAATATCATTGTTAAATGTATAAAATTTAATTGTATTATTTTTTCTCTTTTTTAGGTTCTTTTTCTGGAACAGGATCGTAACCACTTCCGCCCCAAGGATGACAACTACCAATGCGTTTTATTGCCAGCCAACCTCCTTTAAAAACGCCGTGTTTTTTTAAAGCTTCTAAGGTATAACTAGAACATGTTGGCGAATATCTGCAAGCTGAAGGCGTATAAGGAGAAATTGCAGCCTGGTAAAAACGCACCAACCAAATAAAAGGTATTGCCAATATTTTTGTTACACTTTTCAATATATTTTTGATGAGATTGCCACGTCACTTTGTTTCTCGCAATGACGATTATTAATTATTTAATTTACCGAAAAGGTTGTTCCTTCTTTTCCATCTTTAAGCTGAATGCCTAATTCAGCTAATTCATCTCTAATTTTATCTGATAATGCCCAATCTTTATTATCACGTGCATCTTTACGCATTTTAATCAGCATTGCAACAACACCCGATAATTTATCTGAACTATCTTCTTGTAATTCGTTTTTTAGTCCTAAAACATCAAAAACAAAAGCGTTAATTGTTGCTTTAAATTCTTCTAAATCTTCTTCAGTAATTGTTGCTTTCTTTTCATTTAAAAGGTTCACAAATTTTACAGCTTCAAATAAATTAGCGATTAAAACTGGTGTGTTAAAATCGTCATTCATTGCATTATAACATTTTTGTTTCCAAGCTTTAATATCTAGTGATGATGTTTTACTAACTTCTATTTTATCGATACTACTAACAGCTTCCATTAACTTAATATAGCCTTTTTCTGAAGCTTCTAAACCTGTACTTGTAAAATCTAAAATACTTCTATAATTAGCTTGCAACATAAAAAAACGTGTTGCACTTGGTGAAAACGCTTTGCTTAGAATTTTATTATTACCTGTAAAAATTTCATTTGGTAAAATATAATTTCCTGTTGATTTTGCCATTTTCTGACCGTTTAAAATCAACATATTGGCGTGCATCCAATAATTTACTGGGTTTACCCCATTATTAGTTTTAGACTGTGCAATTTCACACTCGTGATGTGGAAATTTTAAATCCATTCCACCACCGTGAATATCAAAAGTTTCACCTAAATATTTAGTACTCATAGCAGAACATTCTAAATGCCAACCTGGAAAACCATCGCTCCAAGGAGAAGGCCATCGCATTATATGGCGTTCATCCGCCTTTTTCCAAAGTGCAAAATCTTGTGGGTTTTTCTTTTCAGATTGTCCGTCTAATGTTCTTGTATTGTGAATAGAATCTTCAATATTTCTACCTGAAAGAATTCCGTAATGTTCCGTTTCGTTATATTTTAAAACATCAAAATACACAGAACCGTTCACTTCGTACGCCATGCCTTTGGCTAAAATGTCTTTAATTATTTCAATTTGCTCTACAATATGCCCGGTTGCTGTTGGCTCAATACTTGGAGGTAAATTATTAATAGTTTGCAAAGTTTCGTGAAAATCTACTGTATAACGTTGCACTACTTCCATTGGTTCAATTTCTTCCAATCGTGCTTTTTTAGCAATACGATCTTCACCGGCATCCGCATCGTTTTCTAAGTGACCAGCATCGGTAATATTGCGTACGTAACGCACTTTATAACCCAAATGTTTTAAATAACGGAAAATCATATCAAAAGACATAAAGGTTCTTACGTTTCCTAAATGCACATTGCTATAAACAGTAGGACCGCAAACATACATTCCAACTTTACCAGGTGTTACGGGTTTGAAAATCTCTTTAGTTTTACTTAAAGAATTGTATATTTTTAGCTGATTTGACTCGTATAATTCCATTAAAAATAATTTGTTTTAGAATTTGTAAAGATAATAACAATTATGTAACGGAAAAATTTATACTATTAAGGTTTTAACAGTATAAAATATTGAAGATGTATTTTTAAATAAACTACTGATTATCAATAATTAAATAATAGTAATTGTACTAAAATTAGATTTTAATTTAATAGTGTTGTCAGTTTTCATAGTACTCTTAAAACTTCCTTTAATACTTGTTTCATGTTTTTTTAAAACTTTCATAAATGCATTTTTTAAAAAATCTGAGTTTTCTGAAACCGTGTTTAACTTACTTTTGGAAGTATCTAAAGTGTAATTTGCTTTTAGTTTTTCTAACGGAATTGTTGCTTTTGCATACTCAAAATTTAGACCTAAGTTTTTAAAATCTGAAACAATAGTGTTCACTTTTAAATTTCCAAATTTCTGATTTAAAGTTACATTCTCACCTATTTTATCGATTACAACATCAGACGAATTTGAAAATAAGTTTACATTTTCAAATGTTCCAAACGCAGCGTTTGGAACATTTTTTAAAGTAATATTACTTATAATTAAAGAGCTAATAGTTACTGGAGAATTGGCAAATATCAGATCATTATTATCTCCATTTATAATTCCTCCAACAAAACTTCCATAGCTCATATTTACAGATATTTTTTTGTTAGACTCTGGAATAGTAACTTTCCCGTGACGAACATTTAGATTAAATATTGCTTTTTTAGGAACCTTAATTTTTAAGTGTTTTTTAATTTTAACTTTTGAATTACGGTCTCTGTTCAAGTTAAAATAAGTAGTTTCACTGTAATTTTTAAGTGAATCTAATGTTCCTTCCTCTTTCAATCTTTTAATTTCTTCTCTAATCTTTTCAGTTTCTATTTTTGTTAACTCTGCTTGTTCCAAATATTTTTCTTTCGATTTTAAAGCTTCAATGCTACCTTTTTCAGCATTTTTTTTAGCTTCTTCTATTGAACGTTTAAATTCTTCAGAATTTAGACGCGTTTCAGTTTCTTTAAACCAAGTAGATTCTTTTAATTTAGCTGCCATTTTTTTACCTGCTTTTTCCATCTCTTTCATTTTCATTTTATATTCAGGTGTATTTTGCATAGAATCAAGTTCTTTAAACCAAGTAGATTCCTTTAATTCTTTTGCCATTTTTTTACCGGCAATTTTTAGCGCTTCCATTTTCTCTATAAATTCTGGTGAATTTCTGATAGAATCCAGTTGTTTTTTCCAGTTGCTGTTTCTAAATTTTTCAACATGTTCAGAAATATTAATTTTATATTTTTTTAAATATAAAGAATCCTTTTTGTATGCTTCATAATCAAATTCCATTTCAGGAAATTCGGGCATTTCAGGCATCTCAGGAAACTCAGGAAACTCAATTTTAGTGAATTCGAAATTAAATTCTGGTATTTCAACAAGAGGCATTTCAATTTCTGGAAAATCAAAATTGAAATTGAAATCCATATTGCCTGATGCCGAATTTATTTTAACAGTATTTTTATTTCCGAGCGCTTCAAACTTCCATTTTTTTAATATTTTATTAGCTTCGGATTTTTCTACTCCAGAAACTTCCATAATTGCTTCAACGGACACTTCATTTCTATTCCAAGTTTCAATTTCAACATCTGTGTAAGAGGTATTTATCACAATTTCTACTTCAGAGTTTACTTTAAAACTCTCTTTTATTTTTTTATCAAAAGTTTGTGCATTTACAACAACTGTAAATAATAGTATGAAAGTTGTTAAATTATATTTGTATGTTTTCATTTTCTGATTTGTTAATGTTTTGTAATTCGTTTAATTGAGCTTTTAGTTGGTACAATAAGTTTAAACGTAATTGTAAATTTTCGATTAAAGCATTAATAGTTTTTTCATTTAAGCCTTCTGTATTTAATTGGTTTGTTAACAATTTATACTCTGCAGATAACTCACTAATTTTTTCTAAATAACCATCTAATAACTCTTTATTTTCTGATGTTTTATTTAAATCAGAAATCTCAGCTTGAATGCTTGCTAAATAGTAATTCTCTATATTTTTCAATTCAGGTGAAATACTTCCTAAACTCTCAATTTTAGCTGTTTTAACTGAAGTGCTTTTAGTTGCATTTGAAAAATAATACAAACTTGTTCCTAAACCAATAAGAACCAAGAAAGAAGCTGCTATTTTTAAAAATTGATAACTTTTATTTCTAGAAGTATGCAGTTCAGACTTCAATTTTTCTTGAAAATTTATTCTATGATTTTTTGAGAGTTTCTCTGAACTAATATGCTTTTTTTGTAATATTTCTCTTAAATCCTTAGGCATAATTATACGCTTTTAATTCAATTTTTAATTTGTTTTTACCACGCATTAACTGCGATCTAGAAGTAACCTCTGTAATTTTTAAAACTTGTGCAATTTCTTGATGATCGTACCCTTCAATTAAATACAAATTCAAAACGGTTTTGTATTTTTCTGGAAGGTTATTAATAGCAGCAGTAATACCATTAATTGTAACTTCTTCATTCACATTCCAATCATTTTCATCTGCAATTGTCAATTTCGCTTCGTCAATTGAAACCAACTCAATTTTTTTCTTTTTCAAATAATCAATACATTGATTAATTACAATTTTTTTAATCCAAGCACCAATTGTAACCTGTCCTTTAAAACTATTAATATTTTTAAAAACTTTTATAAAAGCTTCTTGCATTATATCTTCGGCTTCAATACTATTTTTCACATACCTTTTTGCAATTACAAACATGGCATCGCAATATAAATCGTACAATTGCATTTGTGCCTTTGCCTTATTTAACTTACAATTTGTTACAATTTGGTTGTTTAAATAAACAGTTTTACTCATTTAGTTGATTACTTCTATTATTAAAGACGAAACAATGTTTACAGCGTTGCATTTTTATCAAAATAAATATTTTAAATTTACCAAAATTTTATTGAGCTTATAGTTCAGCTTAAATTTATAAAATCGTACATCAAAAAATGAATTACCAATTTACAATAATTGTTCCTGTTTATAATGAAGAAGACAATTTAAAACGTGTAGAAAAAGAACTGTCTGATTATGTTAAAATTGCTTCAAAAAAAACAAAAGTGTTATTTGTGAATGATGGAAGTAAAGACAACAGCCAACAATTAATTGAAGAAATTTGTGCTAATAACCCAGATTTTGATTTTATAAATTTTGAAAAAAATTGTGGATTAAGTGCTGCTATTACTGCTGGTTTTAAAAATGTTGATACCGAATTGGTTGGTTATATAGATTCCGATTTACAAACTGCTCCAGAAGATTTTAACCTTTTATTAAAAGAAATTGAGCATTTCGATTTGGTTACTGGCGTTAGAGCCAACAGAAAAGACTCTTTTGTAAAAAATATGTCGTCTACCATTGCAAACGGAATTAGACGCTCTTTTACACAAGATGGAATGGACGATACTGGTTGTCCGTTAAAAGTTATTAAAACTGAATATGCCAAAAATATACCTATGTTTAAAGGCTTGCATCGCTTTTTACCAGCTATGATTTTACTACAACAAGGTAGAATTAAGCAAATTCCTGTGCAACATTTTCCAAGAATTGCAGGTGAAGCTAAATATGGTTTGTGGAATCGACTTCTTGGTCCATTAATGGATTGCTTTGCGTATTTATGGATGAAGAAAAAATACATTAACTACACAATTGCTAAAAAAGAATAATGAGCGATTGGATAATCTATACCGTTGGTTTTTTTGCCCAATTATTATTTTCTGGCAGATTAATTTTACAATGGATATTATCTGAAAAAAGTAAAAAAGTATTAACGCCTTCCCTCTTTTGGAAATTAAGCTTAATCGCTTCTTTTTTACTATTTGTTTATGGTTATTTACGAGATGATTTTGCAATAATGCTTGGGCAAGCACTTACCTATTTTATCTATATTAGAAACTTACAGTTGCAAGGTGAATGGAAAAAAGCGCCAAAATTACTGCAATGGTTTTTGCTAGCTTTTCCAGTTTTATTGGTGATTTACTCCTACAATAACAATACATACGATATTGATAAATTGTTTAGAAACGATGCAATTCCACTTTGGTTATTAATTTTAGGAAGCATCGCTCAAGTAATTTTCACCTTACGTTTTGTGTATCAATGGTTGTATTCAGAAAAAAATAAAGTTTCCTCTTTACCCTTCGGTTTTTGGTTATTGAGTTTAATTGGATCCATTTTAATTTTAATTTATGCTATTTTAAGAAAAGACCCTGTGCTTTTAATCGGACATTTAATGGGATCTGCAATTTATTTTAGGAATATTTTAATATTAAGAAAACAGATTGAATAGTTAATTTTATATTTGTAACATTAATTTCTTAGAATTACTTAAAAAATTATCGGTTATTTTTAATTTTTAATAATCTCTGCGAAATTAAAACTAGTTAAAACCAATATAAAGAATGCCAGATTCATTTCAATTATGCATTGTAATTCCCTGTTATAATGAAGAAAAAAGACTTAATATAGCTCGTTATTCTAATTTTTTAAATTTGCATAAACACGTGTTGGTTTGTTTTGTAAATGACGGTTCTAATGATAATACATTGCAAGTTCTAACAAAAATTAAATCAAATTTTCCAAATAATGTTGCTGCTATTTCTATGGAAAAAAATTCTGGAAAAGCAGAAACTGTTAGATCTGGATTTAAGCATTGCAATGCAACTTATGATTTTGAAAAAATTGCATATTTAGATGCCGATTTAGCAACAACTTTAGAAGAATGCTTAGAGATTAGTGAGCATGTTAATTCGGAAATTGTGTTGGCTTTTGGTTCAAGAATTTCCAAAATAGATACTACAATAGACCGCAAAACTGTCCGTCATTATATTGGTAGAGTAGTTGCTACTTTAATTTCTAATCAATTAAAACTGCCTATTTACGATACGCAATGTGGTTGTAAAATATTTGACAGAGAACTTTCTAAAGAAGTTTTTTTAGAAAAATTTATATCTAAATGGTTATTTGATGTAGAGATTTTTCATCGTATTATTAAGCTTCACAGCAATGATCAAATGCGTCTTATTGCTAGGGAGATTCCCTTAAAATCTTGGATAGATTATGATGACTCTAAAGTAAAAATGACTTATTTTTTTAAACTCTGGCTCGATTTATATCAAATAGGAAAAAAATACAATACTCAAAAAAATAACATAAGTTAATTATGATGTTATTCTCAAAAAAAATTAATCCTTACACTTTTTGGGTTAGCATATTAATTTTAATTAGAGCTTTTTTAAATTATGCCATTCCTTTAATGGATAAAACAGAAGCTCGGTATGCTGAAATTGCCAGAATAATGGCAGAAACCAACAATTGGACTACGTTACAAATAGATTATGGAGTTCCGTTTTGGGCAAAACCACCATTATCAACGTGGCTTTCTGCTTTAAGTTTTAATATTTTTGGAGTTAATGAATTTGCGGCTAGATTTCCTTATTTGTTATTAAATATTATAGTTGTTTTATTAATTGGAAAATATGCAAAACGCAAAGGATTGGACTTTTTAATTCCAGCTTTAATTTTACTAACGATACCTGAATTTTTATTACATACAGGCGTAGTTTCTACAGATACAGCATTGGCTTTTTGTGTTACTTTAGTAATGATTTCATTTTGGGAAGGGATCCATAATACAGCACAAACCTTCTGGAAATACCTATTTTTTATTGGTTTAGGACTTGGTTTATTAGCTAAAGGACCTATTATAATAATATTAACTGCTCCACCTATTTTTGTTTGGATGGTTATTTTTAAACAATACAAAACTGTTTGGAAAAAGCTTCCTTGGATTTTAGGAATACTAATAACGGCTTTAGTTGCAATACCTTGGTATTATTTAGCAGAACAAAAAACACCTGGCTTTTTTGATTATTTTATAGTTGGTGAGCATTTTAAACGCTTTTTAAGTTCTGGTTGGAAAGGTGATAAATATGGATTTCCAAAATCGCAACCAATGGGAATGATTTGGGTGTTTTTATTCATTTTTGCAATTCCTTGGATTCAAATTCTAATTAGTAAGCTTTGGAAAAATAAAACTATACTCTTTAAAAATAAATGGGTGGCATTTTTACTTTTTTGGATGTTATGGACTCCATTATTTTTTACTGTTTCTAAAAGTTTAATTCACCCGTACATTATGCCTATTATGGTGCCAATTGCATTGTTAATAACGCATTGGTGGGAAGAAATTAAACACAAAAAAAGAATTACTACCATTGCTTTAACAATTCCATTATTGGCATTTTTTATTTATATAACCGCTGCTTTTACAAACAAAACAGATTTTTATATAAATTCTGATAAATTTTTTATTGAAAACCATATTGATAAAAACCTTCCAATATACCATTGGGAAAAGAAAAGTTATTCGAGTCAGTTTTATTCAAAGGGAAGTATAAAAACTATTGAAGACAATACAGATTTATCAAAAAATATTGATTTAAAACAACCCTTTTTAATAATTATACCTCATAAAAAGATTAAAAAAATTGATAAGGAAAGTTTGAAACTATTAAAAGAATTAGAATCCAACTATAAAAAAAGCATTTATATTTTCAACTAATATATAATGATTAAAACTATTGAGAAATATCCAATCGCAACACTATCAATTGTAATTGTGCTGATGTTATTAATCCATTTAGACGTACCAAATGTTACTATAATGGAAGCACGTAATTTTATTACAGCGCGTGAAATGGTTCATGATAACAATTGGTTATTAACTACAATGAATGGTGAGGCAAGGTATCAAAAACCGCCGTTACCAACTTGGTTAACTGTAGTTTCAGGATTAACCTTTGGGATGCAAAGCTTATTTGCATTGCGGCTACCAGCTGCATTAATGGTGTTATTTTTAGGAATTTTCAGTTATTATTTTTCTTTAAAATTACAGCTTTCAAAAAACCATAGTTTAAACAATAGTTTAATTTTAATTAGCTCTTTTTATGTTTTTGGAATTATAAATGAAGCTCCTTGGGATATTTTTGCACACGGCTTTATGTTCGCGGGATTGTACTATTTATTTCAACTTTTTGAAACAAAACAATCTGAATGGAAACAAGCAATTTTAGCAGCCATATTTATTGGACTTTCAATTATGAGTAAAGGCCCAGTATCTTTATTTGCTGTTTTTTCACCTTTTATAATTTCTTATGGAATTGTTTTTAAATTCAAACATTTTAAACAAAAGTTAATTCCATTTATAGTATGTGTGCTGTTATTTCTAGTAATTGGAAGTTGGTGGTTTGTATATGTTAGAATTGCAGATGCACAGGCATTTTTAGAAATTGCAACCAAAGAAACTGGAAATTGGAGCAGTTATAATGTAAAACCATTTTACTATTACTGGAGTTTTTTTACACAATCTGGTTTATGGACTATTCCCGCATTTATTGGGTTGCTGTATCCATATCTAATAACCCGTGTGACACATAAAAAAGCTTATAAATTTACTTTTTGGTGGACAATTTCTGCCGTTATTCTATTATCTATAATTCCAGAGAAAAAAGCACGTTACTTAATGCCTGTTTTAATTCCGCTAGCATTAAATACAGGGTTTTATATTGAATATTTAATTAAGAAATTTTCTAATTTAACATCCAAAAAAGAAACTATTCCTGTATATTTTAATTTTGGATTGATCGCAGTTATCGCAATCGGTTTACCTATTGGATTGTATGTAATATTAAATGACAGCTTTAATACGTATTTATTGAATTACATTTTGACTTCAATTGTAAGTTTAGCAATTGGAGTTTTAATACTCAACTATTTAGTTAAAAAGAAGTTTAAAAATGTATTCTATCTAACTGTATTATTTATGGTTGCGCTATTTTTATTTGGGTTACCAATTTCAAAAGTTCTCAATAAAAATGAAGCGTTTAACCCCATAAAAACATTGCATACCATTGAAAATCAAACTAATATAAACACCTATGCTATTGGTGAAATTACACCAGAACTGCTTTGGGATTACAATGGGATATTGAAAGATATTTATAAAAATGAAATATTAAAAATCCCTTCAGAAGAAAATTTTGGTATTTTAATAATGAATGCTGATGTTGCAAAAATTACTGCACAATTATCCGAAAATTATCACTTAAAATTAACTGAAACATATAATCTAAATGTAGGTTCAAAAAATAAAGAACGTTTGATAAGACAGTTTTATTTAGTTTCAAAAAAATAGTACTTTTGACAAATAAGATTTCTTCTTTAAAAAGAACTCTTTAAAAAAATAATTACAGATGAAAACACTTACAAGAACCGATATTATTGCCTATTTATTTTTATTTCTTGTATTCGGTATAGGAATCTACTACGCAAATACTGACCTTCAATATTTTGATGAATTTTACACCAAAGAAGATGGTTTTGCTGAATATGGCACGGCTTTTTTGTTGTTTTGTTCAAGTGTACTTTTAATCAGTCGTTTTATAAAGCTTCAGAAGTATAAAAAGAATCTTTGGAAACTTGGAATTTTAGCAATTGCTTTGGTATTTATATTTGGAGCTGGTGAAGAAATATCTTGGGGACAACGGATTTTTAATATAGAATCTTCAGAGTTTTTTAAAGAAAACAATGCACAAGCAGAAACGAATTTACACAACTTAGTTGTAGATGGTAAAAAGGTTAATAAAATAATTTTCAGTCAGTTATTAACTGCTATACTTGTAATCTATTTAATTATTACTCCTTTTTTGTATAGAAAATTTGAAGGTATAAAAAAATTAGCAAACCTATTTGCGGTTCCTATTGTACAATGGCATCAAACCATTGCTTTTTTAATTTGTACTGGATTGTTGATTTTTATGGGATCAGATAGAAAATGGGAATTGTATGAATTAGCTTTTGGAGTAATTTTCTTCTTAATATTTTTAAATCCTTTAAATAAAAGTATTTATTCTAAGTAAGGAATTTTTGATCAAACAATTTAAAAAGTTTGTAAAATATAGTGGCATAGACTGCTCCAATTAGTGCTCCTGTAAACACATCTAAAGGAAAATGCACTCCAATATAAATTCTGCTGTAGGCCACTAATAACGCCCAAATTATTAAAAAATAAGAAATGTATTTTAGTTTAACTTTCAAAAGAAAACTAAAAAACACTGCAATTGCTGTTGCATTAGAAGCGTGTGCAGAAAAATAAGAATATAAACCACCACAGCGCTCTTTAACCAATCTAATTAAATGTGCAATATGTTCATCATGGCAAGGTCTTAACCGTTTAAAACCGTATTTAAACAAATTACTTGTTTGATCTGAAGCAGCTATTAATAGCACAATAAAAAGTACTAAAACTGCTGTTCTTTTTAAACCGTAATATTTAAATGTAAGATATAGTAGTATAATATATAATGGGATGGCACTAAACTTATTTGTTATAATAAGCCAAAAGCCATCCCATTGTGTTGTTCCTAAATTATTTAGGAAAATTAGTAATTCAATATCTTTATCAATAATTGATTCTATCATTGAATACTAAAATTGTGTTATTAATTATTAGGTGTTTCAAGCGAAACCAATTCTATTTCAAAAACTAAATCCGTATTTGGTGGAATTAGTTTACCAGCTCCTTGTGCTCCATAACCTAAATGAGCAGGTATAAAAAGCATTGCCTTATCACCAATTTTTAATTGCTGTAAACCTTCTTTAAAACCTGAAATTAATCGTGCTTCTGGCCCATATTCACTGGTAAAAGGAGCATATCCATTTTTTTTATCTCTATTTGCATCATAAGTTCCATACGCTTTTGCTACTTCCTTATAACTTGTATCAAATAATTTACCATCGGTAAAATAACCAGCATAGGCTACTTTAACTTTAGCACCAGTTGAAGGAGTTTCACCATTTTGAGTTTCGGTTATAAAAATTTTAAGACCCGAAGCCAATTCTGTTGCTTTTGACTTGTTCTCGTTGAATCTTTGTAAGGCATTTGTCGTAGCGGTCTCAATTCTTTCTTGAGTTGCTTTTAATTCCTTTTCATAATCAACATAGAAATTATCAAATATTTTAGCAGCCTTAAATTTTTTGGCAGCCCTTCCTACTTTAATAATATCAAGCGTTTTAATAGTATCACCTTTAACAATGGAATCAACAACAACTTGCCCTTTCAGCACGTTTCCAAATACTGTATGTATGCCATCTAACCAAGGTGTATCTTTGTGTGTAATAAAAAACTGACTTCCATTGGTATTTGGAGGACCCCAATTTGCCATAGATAAAATACCTGCCTTATCATGTTTTAATATTAAATTTCCGTCATTATCTTTAGGAAGCTCATCAATAAATTTATATCCTGGACCACCAGAACCCGTAGCTAATGGATCGCCTGTTTGAACCATAAAATTATTGAGTACTCTATGAAAAGTTAGCCCGTTGTAAAAATTAATTCCTTTTAAGGAATCTGAAACTTGTTTATTAGTTCCATCTGCCAATGAGACAAAATTAGCCACCGTAATTGGTGTCTTTTCAAATTCGAGTTTTAATAAAATTGTACCTTTATTAGTTACCATATCAGCATACATACCATCTTCTAAATCTGTATATTTAGTTGGTTTGCAGGCTGATAAGGATAACACTAGTACAATTACAACTAGCTGTAATATTCTCATGTTTACTATTATTATTGAACAATCTCTAATAATTCAACTTCAAAAACCAATACATCAAATGGTTTAATTTTTCCACCTGCTCTTGGTGTAGCTCCATAACCCAATTCTTGAGGAACAAAGAATTTATATTTTGAACCAACAGACATTAATTGTAAACCTTCTGTCCATCCTTTTATAACTTGATTTGCAAAAAACTCTGAAGGAGTTCCTCTATCAACAGAGCTATCGAATATTGTACCATCTACCAATGTTCCATGGTAATGTACTTTTACTTTTGAAGCTGCCACTGGCTTTTCTCCACTTCCCTCATTCATTACAATATATTGTAATCCACTATCTGTTGTTATAACACCTTCTTTAGTTTTGTTTTCTTCTAAGAATTTTTCACCTGCAGCTTTTGCATCAGCAAAATCTGTTTCTGCTTTTTTTGCCGCAGCCTCTTGTTGCTCTTTCATTTTTTCTTGCTGCTTCTTTTGAAAATAAGAATTAATTACAGTGTTAAGGTCTTTAGAATCTAACAACATATTTGTTGAGTCTATTCCATTTTTCATTCCTTGAACATATGCATTTTGATTAATATCATCAAAATTCATTTTAATTTTAAGTCCCATATCCAATCCTAAAGCATAACTTACGGAATCGATTTCAGAATCTAATGATTTTAAAGTACTTGTTTGGTTGTTACACGATGCTAGTGAAATTACAATTGCACTAAGAAATAAGAATTTAATTACTTTCATTTTTTTTATTTATTTTAATTAATTGAACTTTATATATTAATGGCTGATTAATACCAATATTTTTTTG
Organism: uncultured Flavobacteriaceae bacterium; assembly: GCA_965367745.1. Taxonomy (GTDB): domain Bacteria; phylum Bacteroidota; class Bacteroidia; order Flavobacteriales; family Flavobacteriaceae; genus Lutibacter. Next base: position 15,214 of record CBDUKG010000051.1, read on the forward strand.
ATCGCCCAAATATCCAAAAACTTTATGAGATGGAAACAAAAAAGTTACATTGTCTCCAACTTTCATCAATTTTAGTCCTTCTCTTAGTCCTTCAACAATTTCTTGTTTATCTACAATATATTTTTGAACACCTATTTGGTTTTCATCATAAATAAGTTGCATATTTATATCATATACTTGATAGGAATACACAATTTCATCACCAATTTCTGGAAAATAACCAGCATTTGATTTTACATTGTACTTATAATTGAAACCATAATTACTAACTATATAAATACTTAACGAATCTTGTTTTATTAAATTTCCAAAAGCATTTTCTTGTGTTGTAATTAAGGCTTTATTAAATAATACAGACTCCTCCATAGTTGAAGAAGATTTTCTTAATATAGGTTTTCTTGCTTCTGGATTATTACAAGAGAACATACTTAAAATTATTAAAAAGCTAAAAAAACTATGCCTCATAAGAATTTAACAATTCGGTTTTATAATCTGGTAATACATTTAAAAATTTAGAAACAGTTGCGTCTAAAGAAATTTCAGACCTACCTCCCGCTGCATTGTCATGTCCACCACCATCAAAATGGTTTCTCGCAAACTTATTAACTGAAAAAAAACCTTTAGATCTTAAAGATATTTTAATAATTTTTTGTTCAACATCTTCAATAAAAATTACTGCAAAAATTATTCCTTCTAAAGATAATGCATAATTAACAACACCTTCTGTATCACCTTTCTGGTAATTAAAATCGTCTAAATCTTGTTGTGTTAATGTAATATATGCTGTTTTAAGTTTTTCTATAACAGTTAAGTTGCTTAAAGCACGACCTAATAGTTGCAACCTCCCATAAGAGTTTGTGTCATATACATTATTATGTATCAGTGCATTATTAGCACCTTTATCTATTAAATCTGCAATAATTCTATGTGTTGTACTTGTAGTTGATGAGAATCTAAAAGACCCTGTATCTGTCATTATACCAGTGTATAAAGAAGTTGCAATTGATGCATCTATGTCTTCAATCGCTTCTAATTTTTCTAAAAAATGATACACCATTTGACAGGTAGAACAAATAGAAGTATCTGAAAACAAATACTTTGCAATCGAATCTGGTTCTTGATGATGGTCTATCATTATAAAATCACCTTCAAATTCCTTTAAGGTATTTTCCATATCCGATCCAACACGATGTAAGGCATTAAAATCTAATAAAAATATAATTGAAGCTTC
>CBDUKG010000052.1:0-16373 GCA_965367745.1 uncultured Flavobacteriaceae bacterium
TGGGAAAAATATAACAATTTTTGAAAAGATGTTAATTTAATTTTTGAAATAGTAAATTTACAACCAATTATTTTACACACTTATGGAAACACTTTTAAATCATTTTTCTAATCTCTCTGAAACTCAAATAAATCAATTTTCTAAACTAGAAGAATTGTATAAATTTTGGAATGCCCAAATAAATGTAATCTCTAGAAAAGATATTGATGAATTATATATTAAGCACGTATTGCACTCTTTAGGCATTGCAAAGGTGCAATCTTTTAAACCTGGCTCAAAAGTGTTAGATGTTGGTACAGGTGGCGGTTTCCCTGGAATTCCGTTGGCAATTTTATTTCCAGAAACCAATTTTTATTTAGTTGACTCTATTGGGAAAAAAATAAAGGTTGTAAAAGAAGTTGTCGATGCTTTGGGTTTGGAAAATGTAAAAGCCGAGCAAATTAGAGCTGAAAATGTAAAAGGTGAATTTGATTTTATTGTGAGTAGAGCTGTTACTAAAATGGACGATTTTGTTGCTTGGACACGCAAAAAAATTGCTAAAAAACAAAATCACGAAATTAAAAATGGCATTTTATATTTAAAAGGAGGCGATTTAACTGACGAATTGGCAAATTTTCCAAAGGCAACACTTTACGATCTGACAGATTATTTTGAAGAGGAATTTTTTGAAACCAAAAAAGTGGTTCATATTCCTTTGAAATTTAAATTGAAAAAATCTTAAAAGGAAGTGGATACTGCTAGTCCAACTCCAGTTGATTCTGGAACAACTCTACAAATTCCACCTACACATAATAAGCCTCCGCGCTGTCTTCCATAATTTAAACCAATACGCGTTGTGTTTTTTGTAAAACTTCCTCCAATATTGTAATAATGAATTTTTTTAAGCTCATTACCGTAATTATATATGTCAGTTACAAAGAATGCTATTTTTGGAGATAGATTATACTCTATAGTACCACCCCACCAATTTTTCTTATCTTCTTTAGTCCACAAATGTTGTGCTTCAAGTCGTACAGATTTTTTAGGTGTTATCTTATAGGTAGATTCTGCTACTAAAATTGTGGCATTAACATTTCCAACAGTCTCTTCAACATAACGTTTGTTATAAAATAAATTGGTAAACGTAAAAATAGAAGCCCATTCTTTAGACCATTTTTTTCGAACTTCTAGATTTGTATCTGTGAAATATTTTTTACCAAAACTTAAAAATTCAGATGAGTACGTTCTGTCAACTATATTATATTCTGCATCTAAACCATACCAAGTTGAATAATTAAAAGCTAGTTTAGTTCCGTATTTTCCTCCTAGGGAAGTTCCTTTTTTAATATTGTAATACACATCGAACTGAGCTCCAATTTCACCTGATTTACCAATTGGATTGTAAGATAATTTTGGTTGTGCTTGGTAAACATAAATATTGGTTAAGCTGTAATCATGTTGTTTTGTTAAACTTGGAATGTAATTTAAAACCTGTTGGTTGTATAAATTCCCTTCCTGTTCTCTATCCGAAAAAAAGCTCATGTTCTCTAATCTTCTAAAGGTAGCATCTATCCCAAAACCTTTTTTTGAGTAACCAGTATTAAAAACGAGTGCATTTCCTGTTGCTAATTTATCGGTTTTAACCGTTTTAAATTCCACTAAAGCATCTTCATCTTTTAACACATATTCTATATTAGTGTAAATATTTCCTTTAGAAAAATTTAACCTTCCAGAAAAAGCATTGGTGTTTTTATTAAAATTAGGTGCTGCGTTTTCAACATCCTGAATTCTGCTAACGACACTAAATCCAACGTTTATTGATGATTCTTTTAATTTAAATAGCTCTGAAATATTCAACTCAGTATCAAACCCTAAAATTTCGCCATCAGAAACCTCAAACCCTTTACGTTGTTTTCCATAAAGAGCTGTTAATTGTAAATAATTCATAGGAGAATATTTTATGCTACCACCAATTAAAGCATTGTTAATTCCTAGTTCTTTGTTTTCCCAAGACCTTAAAATTAATCCGTTTCCAAATTGTTCATAAAAATGACCAGCAGTAATATCTAATTTTTCTGTTCTGTAATTTGCATAATAATTCCCTAATCCAATTTTTTTATCAAAAGTTGGGGAGAAATTTAAAATGGCCTGTGGAGCATAACCTTCAATCTGCATTCCGAAAGTAAAATTGTTAAATCTAGCATCTAATTTTAGGTAATTATTTGATCGAAATCTATCGTCTTCATTAAAATCACCCGTTTTATCATCATCTAAATAATACTGGGCATTTGAATTAAAACTCCCACTAAACCAATTTTCTTGTGAATATGCTTGTAATGATAACAAGGAAATAATAATTAGAATTATTTTTTTCATAGTATATTTATTGGGAAAATTCTTTAACTTTTTCATATAAATCTATCTCGCTTCCAGGAGTATAGCCTACATGAGAATATACAATTTTATTGTTTTTTACAATTAAAACATGCGGAACCGTATTTGCGTTTACAGCTCTTTTAAAATCTTGATTTGTATCTAATAATATTTCATAATCCCACTCTTTACCATTAACCAAGGGTTTAACTCTTGATGATGTGCGTGCATTATCAATTGAGATTGCTATTAATTTAAAATTTGTTTCCTCTTGCCAATCAGCATAATATTCTTGTATTGCATCAAGTTCATTTATACAGGGAACACACCAAGTTGCCCATAATGAAATGACTAAAACCTCATCTTTTTCAGCTAGATTTTCTGTAGATACAATAGTTCCATCCAAAGATTTTAATTTTAATACTGGTAAAGAATTTTGAGAATAACTAAATAAACAATAAAATAGGGTGCAAAAGGATACTATGAATTTTTTCATAATTTTTTTGAAATTTCTTTCACAATATTAACCCTTTTAAATAAAAAATTAACAATAATAAATTAGAAGTTTTAAAAAATTTATATTTGTATCAAAACAAAATAATTTTATGAAAACAAATCATTTATTTAGTTTCTTAATACTAAGTCTTGCTTTTATGGTAAGTTCATGTGGTGGCTCTTCTGATGATATTATAGACGATGTTAAAGTAACTTCAATTTCAATAACATCTAATAAATCTGAAATAAGCTTAGGTGAAACTTTAACCTTTACAGTAAAGAATAATTTAAATATAGATTTAACTTCAACTGCTTCTATCTATGTTAATAATTCGGTAATTTCCGGGTCAACTTTCACGCCAACAAAAGATGGGAATTTTGCAATTAGAGCTGAATATAATAGTTTCATAAGCCCTAGTATTTATGTAAAAATTAAAGCTGCAAATACATTGAGCTCTATTGTTGTTTCCAGTTCCTCAAATGAAATTTTATTAGGAGAATTAGTTACATTTTCTGCAGTTGGAAATGAAGGAACAGATTTTACAAATGAGGCTACATATTTTGTTGATGGGGTTGAAATATCTGGCAAAAAATATACTCCTACAAAAAGAGGAAATCAAAAAATTACAGCTAGTTATAGTAGTTATAACAGTAATGAAGTTAATTTATTGACTGGATACCAACAAAACGTATTAATTGAAGATTATACAGGGACTTGGTGTGGTTATTGTCCAAGAGTTGCGTATGGTATTGAGCTTGTTGAAGCACAATTAAGCAATGCAGTTCCTGTTGCCATTCATAGAGGATCTACAGATTCTTCAAGTGGTTCTTATGATCCATATAATTATCCTGCAAAAGCTCTTGAAGATTTTATTGGGCTCGAGGGATACCCAACAGCAATGCTAAACAGAATGATAAATTGGGACTATCCAGAACCTTCAAATGTTGGCCAAGTTAAAAATATGGTTAAAAATGGAGCAAATCAAAAAGTTAAAAACATTGGATTAAAAATAGCTTCAACGCTTATAAATAACACCTTAGATATTAAAATTAATGCTGGAATTATTGGTGATTTAAATGGTGAAAAATTAGTTGTTTATGTACTTGAAAATAAATTAAATTATAATCAAGCTAATTATACCACATATTTTGGAGGTCAATCTGTATTATCGAATTTTGAACATAATAATGTTTTAAGACAAGTACCAACAGATTTATTTGGAGATAGCATTATTTCTGAAGATTTTAATGCAGATTCAAATACTTACGAAAAAACATTTAGCGTTGATTTAACTACCTCAATTGAAAATAAGGCTAATTTAGATGTGGTCGCATTTATTGTAAATAAATCTGGAAAGGCTGAAAACGTTCAAATTTCTGCAGTGGGTGAAACAAAAAATTTCGAATAGAAGATGTTTTCTATTTATAAAAGAGAGCTTTCTTAAATATGACATTTGTTAGTTTTTTAATTGGAAATAAAAGATATTTTTGTCTTAAATTAAAATCATTAGATTATGAGTCAAGTAAAAGCATGTTTAGTTTGTAAAAAAGCATCAACAGAAATACCTGTAACAAAATTTTATTATCAAGAAAGTGAATTTTATATCTGTCCGCAACATATGCCAACCATTATACACAATCCACAAGAATTAATTGGATTAATAGATGGTGCAGATGGTTTTGAAGCGGTTTAATATTTTTTAACTATTTATAAAGAACTGTTTAAAAAGTATTTAGTATTTCTTTTTAAACAGTTTATTAATTTCAGCCATTCTCGTTTTTCCTGAAATTATTATTCAACAATAATTTTTTTATTAAGGACAAATTCGTTGTATTTTATAATTGTAAAATACACGCCAGAAACCAAATTTACTGGAATCTCAATTCTAGTATCAGGATTATTTTTAATTACTTGCAGTACCTTTTTACCCAAAACATCAAATATTTCAATTTCTACTTTTGAAATAGCATTTACATTATTATTAATTAATGTTAAGGTATTTTTTATTGGATTTTGCCCAATTACGATATCTTCATTTAAGTCAACCTCATCCACAGCTAACACAGCCGTTACAATTTCGTTCCAAGCAAAGTCTACATTTGCCTGAGTTAACGTAACATGTGGCTCATTAAACTCTGGCATATACCAAGCATCAAAAGGAGTTACTGTACTTGTTGCTTTTGCTGAAACATAACTGTCTGGAATTTGAAACCAGTTAAATTGATTATTTGTGACGTCCAACGCCATTGCACTTACTGTTGGTATAAAATTAAAATAATCTGTTTGTAAAGCTGCCAAAAAAGCGCCGGTAGTTCCTCCTGTTCCAAAATCTTGAGTTAAAGCACCCAAATCAAATAAACCTCCCATTGCAGCATCAATACCATTGGAATAACTAAACGCTTGCGAATTAGCACTTGCCGTTAAATCACAAAAACAAATCCAAGGTGCATCTACAAAAATATAGCTAATTTGGTTTTGCATATTTATTTCTGGAGTAAACCTCACTTTTAAAGTAACATCCGTTAATAAGGCAACATCTTCTATTTTAGTGTTAACAACCTCACTTCCTGATAAAATATCACTTCCCGATATATATTGATACGGATTTCCAACTCCACTTCCATTTATGATTGAAATTTTACGCAAGTTTTCTGGAAAACCTGAACCCGTTAAACTGTCTAGTCTTTTAAACAAAATTGATTTAAAAGGATGTGCAATAGGTAACTTTAAACTATTGTTAAATTCAACATTACTTCCATTGGCTAAATGGGGTTCAAAATGATCTGTTAACATTTGTCTTGCTGCTGCAGATTGTAATAAGTTATCTACTATTGGTTGCAATTCTACAATACTTGCGTCACCTCCTAATCCTCCCAATTCTAATCCATACGCTAAATAGTTAAATAAATGCTGAAAACCAATAGGTACATTTGCACCGTTATGAGGCGAATCAAATGAAAGCCACAAACGTGTATCATGATTTAAAGATTGGCTTTCCATATAATTTAAGGCATATCTAGAAATGAGCCCGCCCATACTTGGTCCAATTATTACGTTTTTATTAGTACCAACTTTTTGAAGGTTTATAATATCAATTAAATCCACTAGTAACATGGCGTTTCTTTCAATAAAATCGGTTCCACCATCTATTGTTTTTCCATCTGCAGCTCTCGTATATTCAGGAAAATTTAAAATAACAACATCAAACCCTTCGGCTCTTACTAAATCTGCCAAATTTGATGGACTTCCGTTATCATCAAAATTTAAAAGTTCGTAAATACCATTTACAAATTCACCAGTTGAACCATCGGTATATCCTGCAATTGGTCTACTGTCTGTTGGATCAAAACCATCAATAATTATTATAGGTTTGTCTAAAACTGCTCCAGATTCGGTACTTAGAAATATTTCGTATTCACCTTTTCCAGGATATGAAACTGCTTCTCCATAAACTGATAAAGCCGGAGTCCTTGAAGCTGTATAACTATTTGCAGTTCGATTAAACACATTTTTTAAATCTTTTAATGAATACCGCACATCAAGTGTAAAAGTTCTATTTTTTATTTTCCCATCTGAAAAAAGTAATTGAACATTTATTTCTTTTTTTCCGGCTACAGAATAATTGACCGTAATTTCCTCATCAACAGCAACTTTCCTAAATCCTTTCTCATCATTAAAATCTATATTAATTGCATTTACTTTATTAGTTGTTGTGTTAAAAATATTTTCTAAAGAAATTTTAAATTTAGTCTCTAAACCTTTCGTTCTACTTCTTAAAGTTGAAATAATTGTTACTTCGTGCTTTTTAAATATCCCAGGAGATTTTGTTGTTCTTTCTACAAAGCCTTTACTGTCTTGAACAAGCCTTCCATCTTTAAACGCTTCATCTGCAATGGTTTCAAATTCACTATGTAGTATTGCCAAAGGAATAGCTTGAGTTGCATAAAGCGTAGCTGTTTTTTCTTTTAAAGATTCTAAAGGTATAAATCTCTTTTGAAGATCACTTTGTGAAATTGCCTTATACACCGTATAAAAATGGTGCATATTGTTTTTCAAATACTGAACACTATCAATAGATACAAACGGGGATTTTAAGTAGAGTACAGAAGTTTCCATACCACTTTTATCAAAGTTTTTTAACAAGTCTTTTTTTTCTTGAGAAAAACCAATGAAAACGCCGAAAAAAAAGATTAATAGTAGTAGTTTTTTCAATCTCAATAGTTTTCTATTGCGCTTAAATATAGTAATTACAATTTAATTGCTATAAAAAACACCTTTAACCTCGATGTGTATTAACAATTAATTTTAACTAATACACACAAAAAATGCGCCAATTGGCGCATTTTTTATTCAATATATTTTATACTATTTTTTGAATTTTTCAGATAAATCTTTGCCAAATTCTTTTAACTTCTCAATAGCACTTTCAACTTCTTTTTCAACAGTTTCTATAGTACTTTCTCCTAAAAAAGGATATCTATAATCTGTTGGCGTTACAAAAGTTTCTTTAATTGTACGGTTACTAACCCAACGCAATAAGTTCCAAACAGAACCTGCTTTATCGTTAGTTCCAGAACCACGTGCACCTCCAAAAGGTTGTTGTCCTACAACTGCTCCAGTTGGTTTGTCGTTAATATAAAAGTTACCCGCTGCGTTTTCTAATTTGTTAGTTGCAATATCAATTACATATCTATCTCCACTAAAAATAGCACCTGTTAACGCAAATTCGCTAGTTTTATCAACAACATCTAAAATTTCTTCCCATTGGTTATCTTCATAAATATAAATGGTAATAATTGGGCCGAATAATTCAGTGTGCATTGTTTTGTACTGAGGATTTGTTGTAACAATTACAGTCGGCTCAATAAAATAACCTACTGAATCATCGTAACCACCACCAACAATAATTTCTGCATCAGCATCTGCTTTTGCTTGGTCTATAAAACCAGATAATTTTTTGAAAGCTCTGTTATCAATTACCGAATTTATAAAGTTTGTAGGATCTTCTGGAGTTCCCATTTTAAAAGATTTTACATCTTTAATTACTGATGCCTTAATTGCAGGCCATAAACTTTTTGGTAAATAAGCTCTTGAAGCCGCTGAACATTTTTGCCCTTGGTATTCAAAAGCACCTCTAGAAATTGCAGTAGCAACTTCTTGAGCATTTGAACTTGGATGCGCCCAAATAAAATCTTTCCCTCCTGTTTCACCAACAATTCTTGGATACGTCTTATAGGTATTCATGTTCTTCCCTATTGTTTCCCAGAAACTATTAAATACTGGTGTAGAACCTGTAAAATGCACTCCAGAAAAGTCTGGACTGTTTAATAATACATCTGTAATAGTTCCAGAGTTTCCTGTAACCATATTTATTACACCATCTGGTAAACCTGCAGCTTTAAATAACTCCATAATTACCTGCGCAGAATATACTTGAGAACGTGCTGGTTTCCAAATAATTACATTCCCCATTAATGCTGGAGCTGCTGGTAAATTTCCGGCAATTGCAGTAAAATTAAATGGTGTGATTGCATATACAAAACCTTCTAACGGACGGTATTCCATTCTATTCCATATTCCTGGTGAAGAAACTGGCTGATTGCTATAAATCTCCGTCATAAATTCTACGTTAAAACGTAAGAAGTCAATCAATTCACAAGCAGCATCAATTTCCGCTTGCATAACATTTTTAGATTGCGCAATCATTGTTGCAGCATTCATTTTATAACGGAAAGGTCCTGCTAATAAATCTGCTGCTTTTAAGAAAATCGCCGCTCTGTGCTCCCAACTTGTAGCTGCCCATTTAACTCTTGCTTCCGCAGCTTTTTCAACTGCTAACTCAATATGTTCTTTGTCTGCAGTATGATACTGTCCAACACAATGTTTGTGATCGTGCGGTGGATGAATATCAACTGTGTTTCCTGTTCTAAATTCTTTTCCTCCAATGTAAAATGGAATATCCACTTTTTCATTATACATTTTTCTGTAAGTATCCAATAAAAGTCTACGCTCTGGCGAACCTGGAGCATACGATTTTACTGGTTCATTTACTGCCTTTGGTACATTATAAAATCCTGAAGCCATATTAATATTATTTTATAAATTTTTAGTTTAAATTTGCCCACAAAGTTACAAAATAGTATTGACTTATCTATTTTTGAAACTAATACTGATTATTCAAATTTTGATAGTATGTGTACCGTTACTTTTCTGCCCCTAAAAAACAGTGGTTTTATTTTAACATCCAACCGTGATGAGACGCCTCTTAGGGAAACAATTCCTCCAAAAAAATATGAAGAAAACGGTGTTGAAATGGTGTTCCCAAAGGATAAATTGGCCGGTGGAACTTGGATTGGAACAAGCTCTAAAAACAGATTGGTTTGTGTTTTAAATGGTGCTTTTACAAAACATAAAAGAGTAGCTAGTTATAAAAAAAGCAGAGGAATTATTGCCACGGACATTTTAAAATCGGACAATTTAGAAGCTTATATACACGCATTAGATGTAACAAATATTGAACCTTTTACAATGGTTCTTGTTGATTGGAATAACAATAATTTAAACTTGTTCGAACTTGTTTGGGATGCACATAAAAAGCATTTTAACAAGCTTAAAAACGAACCAAAAATGTGGTCATCATCTACATTATATACTGATGAATTTAAAGAAATTAGGCAAAACTGGTTTGCAGAATGGCTTTCTGATACTAAATTTACTTCAAAAAGTATTTTAGATTTTCATCATTCTGAAATTGGAGCTAAAGAGCAGTCTATTTTAATGAAACGCCCATTTGTTGAAACTGTTAGTATTACTTCAATAAAAAAAGAACATCAGGAGATTGAAATGCTGTATGAAGATATTATTCATAATCAATTATATAAAACACACATTTAACTTAATATAAAAGTAGCCAAGGCGGTAATTACAAAGCCAATTAAAGCTAAAAACATATAAAAACTATTTAAAATTATAAATTTAATTAGAGTTTTAAACATTCCTTGCCCATAAAAACAGCGAAGTGCTTTGTATAAATATATTAAAAATATGATTATAAATATCCATTCAAAGTTAGACAACTTCACGAAAAAATTTAGTAAATAAAAAATACTCAGTAATAAAAAGAAAACTGTTTGGGTATGAAAAACAAACACCAAATGTTCCATATAACTATAATTCCTTCTAATATATAAAAGCTTTAAAAATAACGTAAATATTGGTAGAAAAATAAAAAGTACAATCGATACTTTAGACAATAATTTTTCAGATACAGAATTACTATCTTCCTGTATTTGTTCAATGTTTTTATAGCCATTTACAGTTGATTCATAATAAAATTTATTCCAAAACGACTTTTTATAACCCAAACTATCCAACGCTTGAGATGCGGGATATTTTTTATGTTTTTTATAAAAATAATAGAAATCAGTTATTTTTTTAACTAAATTAATGTTGCTTACACTATCATTCTTACTATGATAAACATATTCTTTTGTTGCAGTAGAATCTTGTATTTTTTTTTGATCTCCAATAAGGTCAAAAACACCATCGATACCTTTATACACTTTCTGGTTTGCAGAATCTTTAGGTATGGCATTAATTACTTCATCTTTTATATTTGTAGTAATTGAATCTAGTTTTTCTTGTTCAATCTGACTTAACGAATCAATGTCTTGCCCTATTTTAATAACATCGTTAAATGCAGTATTTTCTGAAAAACGATTTGAAATTCCTAAAATTATAAAAAAGATAATGGATACGTTTAAATACAATTGAAACGGATTTACAAATCGTGCACGTTTACCTTCAATATACTGTTTAGAAACTTTACCGGGTTTTGTTAATAAGGGAATAAATGTATTCCAAAAACGAGAATCGTACGAAAAAAATCCTGAAAATATATTACTTACAAAAACACCAAAGCTTAGTTTTTTAATGGTATTTTTTTGACCACAATACGAACAAAAATTTTCATTGCCCGTTAATGGTTGTCCACAATTTAAACAATCTAAACCTTTTCTTGGAACTGGTTTTAAATTTGGGAATTTAATTTTTGGTAAATTCATTTTTTAGTTGTGAATACTTGAAACCATTAATTGAAATGTAGGTATGTACACTTTAAACATTTTTGAAGTTGTAAAATTTACCATATTGTAATACCCTTTCATAGATCCAATAGGCGAAGTTAAAAAACAATTAGATGTGTATGTATGCACTTCTGAAGGTTTTAAAATTGGTTTTTTACCAATAACACCAGATCCTTCAACAATTTCTGTATTATTTAGTGAGTCGAAAATTTTCCAATGGCGCGCCAATAATTGCACCGTTTCATTACTTTGATTTTCTATGGTAACTTGGTAACTAAAAGCATAATACAGCCTGTAATTTCGATAGCTTGTGCCTTCGAAATTAGATTTAACTGAAACTTTTATACCATTTGTTACTTGTTGTACCATAACAACTTACTAGTTCATTTATTCCAAAGATACTAAATTTCTTAATTTAATTAAAACTTGTTATTTTTTAAAACCAAATTGATTTTTAATTAAATTTCACTGATTGGCTATAAAGCGTCATAAATTCATAAAGTGCGTCATTCTAAAACTGTCTGCCGAAGATGCAGGCTTGGTTCAGAATGACGCACTAAAAATATAAACTAAACAATAGTATTCTAAAGTTCCTCTAAAGTAATTAGGTTGTCATCTGGAATACGGTCTATCATTTTATTGTAAGGATCGATACCTGCTTTTATTGGCAGTTTATCCGTGATATACGTATATGTTGATTTTCCAGGTTTTACCCAAACTTTTTCCAAAACTAAAGGCAATTTTACTGTCATACCTTGTTCGTTTTTAATATCATTATCAAATACTGCTATTTCAAGAAGGTTCGCTTTATCTCCTGTTGCTAATAGCTTACCATTACCATCAAAATAATTCTTTGCGCTTTCTACTTCAATAGTCACTTCGTATTTGTCGTCTGCAAGTTTTTTATAAGAGGCTTCAGTTACTTTGTTAGAATACAACGTAATTTTTTCAAAACTATCTTCTAAATAATACTGCATATCGTCTGGCGTTTCCGACTTTATAAAGTCATACCATTCTAAGGTAGTTGTAAAAGGTGCTTTTGGTCTAAAACGTGCAGCCTCCATATATGCTTTAAACGCTTTATTTAAATTCTCTTCGCCTATTAAATCTTGAAGACCATAAAGTATTAATCCACCTTTTCTATACCAAACATATGCTTGATTATCGTTATCAAGTAATGTTTTTTCAAACTTGCTTTCGTTAGCTCTGCCTCTTAAATATCGATCTAACTCTTCTTTTAAAAATTGTTGCATCGCATCAACTCCATATTCTTTTTTCATTACCATTAACGAAGAATACTCTGCCATAGATTCTGAAATTTGATTGGAACCGCGTGTTGCAGATGGTGTAACTTGATGTCCCCACCACTGATGTGCAACTTCGTGTGAAGTTACAGTATACACGTAATCCAAATCATTTGAATCACTAAAATCACCTACCCAACCAAAACTCTCTGCAAACGGAACCGTATTTGGAAATGATTGTGCAAATGTTGAATATCTAGGAAATTCAAGTATTCTTATTTGACGGTATTGGTACGAACCATAATTTTCTGAAAAATAATCCATCGAATGTTTTACTCCTTTTACAAAACGATCAATATTATAAGTATGCGTTGGATGATGAAAGATCTCAATATTTACTTTCTCGCCCGATTTACCAGTCCAAACTTCTTTATGAACTTCGTATTCAGCAGAAGAAATATTATAGAAAAAATCTAATTCACCTTCCATTTTGTAGGTGTAATATTTTCTTCCATTCTCTTCCCATTCTTTTTGCAAATACCCAGGCATTATCGCAATCTGGTTTGGTGCTGTGCTAACAGTTCCTTCAAAAGTTACATAATCGGCATCATCATTAAACAATAAATTATTTACACCCCATTCGTCTGTTTGTTCTGGCAATTGATAGTCTTTAATTGGCAAGTCGTATTTTTTACGATCTTGATCACTTGTTAACTCGCCTTGCGCATCATACCCAAAAGATGGGAAAAAACTGTTATTTAAAAATGTTCCGTTATAAACTATGGTAGAACCTGAACCTTCATTAGGAAATCCTTTATACGAACCTGTTACTTCTAAAGTCATACTAATAGTATCATTAGGTTGTAAAGGTTTTTCAAAAGCATAAATTTCATAACCAAAATCGTTATAACGTTTCCCTAATTTTGGAGCAACTCCTTCAATAGTAAAAGTATTTACTTCTTTTTTTAACAGACCTTCTGCACCCCAATTTAAATGTAATGAATCTATTACTTCATTAGATTTATTAACCATTTTATAATTGACCTTAATTTTTGCTGTCCTGTTTTCAGGAATTAAATCGGCATTAATTTTAACATCAATAACTTTTGGTTGTGCAATTTTATCGTATTTACTTAGTTGTTTTTCGTAATTGGCTCTACCAATTGTTCCTTGTTCTACAGTTCTGTAATTGTTTAAGGTTTTGGTGTTATTATTTATAAATATACCCGAACCAATAAAAATTACGAACAATATTGCTAAAGCTGAAATTGTTCTAATATTTAGTCGTTCTTTCGCTATTTGCCAACGTGCTTTTCTACCTGAATCTGTTCCTCGTTTCCAAAAAAGATAACCAATTACTAATAAAAAACCTCCACAGGCCAACCAATAGGTTCTAAACCAAAACAGTGCCTCGGCAAAATGCCCGAATCCATTCATGTCAGATAGCGTATAACCTGGTGCGTAACTATATAAGTATAAATTATTATTTACATCGGCTAAACTATTCAGTCCAAAAAGCAACACCCAAATAGCAATGGCAATTACGTGTCCTATGAATTTTTTGGTAACAATAGAGTGCACAAAAAAGGCTAATAAAACGAATATAATGTACTTAGGAAATTCAATTAAATATAAATCGGTAAAGTACTTTTCTAATTCAAAATTGAAATAACCTTTAATAATTTGATTTATGATTCCACTTACTAAAATCATGTTTACCAAAACAAAACTTATCATTACTAATGCTAAAAATTTAGATCCATATACCAAACGATTTGGTAATGGAAGGGATCCAAATATTTGATTGTAATGTACATTTCGCTCTCGATGCATTACCTCACCTGTCATAAACACAATTAAGATAAATATGAGAATTACATAGGTAAAATCTTTCACTTCTAACATATAATTTGTGAGTGGTAACGATGGTGTTCCATAGATTGGGAAACCAAACCACGCATCAAAAAACAGGAATAACACCGCAGCTATTAAAATGGCTATAAAAAAATTATCTCTAGTAATATTTTTAAATTCCATAACGGCTAAACTAAAAAGTAGTTTAACATTTAAGCTTTTTGAAAATATTTTTGAAACGCTTGGAATTTTAGTTAGAGCAGCCGATACATTCTCATTATCTACGTTGTCATTTTTCTTTTTTGATTTATAATTTTTATTTAAAAATTTCTGAAAATCAAATCTAAATAATGTAAATAGAAATGCCAATAAACCCAAACCGACCCAGATAAGTCGATTCCAAATTAACATCCCTTTAAACGGAACTGTTAAACTATTTTGTTCTTCAGGAGTCCAGTATTCTATTATATTTTGAAAAGTACCTAACCCAAAAGGGTCTAATAGACTTACTAAGTCTTTGTTTTCAATATCTTGCGTTAATGTTAAGGTAATTAAATACGTAATAAAAAGTATGGCACCACCTGCATACGCCAACATTACCTTTTTAGTTAAACTTACCAACGCAAAGAAAATACAGCCGGCAAAGAAAAAGTTAGTCCAATAAAGCATTAATGTTGGTTGTATATAATGCCAAAGGTTAAATACTGTAAAGCGTTCTGGCTCTTCGTAACCTGCAAATGGACCTATAAGAAAACCTATAACTAAGCCTATTTGCAATCCTAAACTCACCATAAATAGCACAGACATAGAACCAAAAAAACGTCCTAATAAATAGCCTTTTTCACTAATTGGATAGGAGAAATAATAATTCTCTGTTTTGTGCTCTATATCTCTGTAAACTGGAACGCCCATGATTGCACTTGAAAGCATAATTCCAAAAATGCTAATGGTAGATAACATAGTGGCGATGGCTACAGGAGAGTTTACAAATACTTTTTCTGATGCAGGTCCATTTCCGCCAATGGATACTATTAATCCAAATAGTAATAGAATTCCAAAATACGCCCAAGTGGCTGTTCGTTTTAATCTGTATTTTATTTCGAATAAGAATATTTCTTTAAACATAATTGAATGATTTTAAATGAATTAATTAAACAATTATACTAAAGTAGCATCCATACGAGATGTAATTTCAGCAAAATAAACATCTTCTAAATCTGCAGCAATTGCTTCAAAAGAAGCATCTGGTTGATTGTCACTTAAAACGTGAATAACCGTTTTTCCTGCTTTTAAATGTGTAGAAATAACTTGTAAATCTGATTGGTAATTAACCAATTCTTCTTTTTCAATCGCTTTTGTCCAAATTCTTCCTTTAACACCTTCGGTTAAGTCATTTGGATTTCCTTTTACCACTACTTCACCAAGACAAATAATTGCCATATTATTACATAAGTTAGAAATATCATCAACTATATGTGTAGATAAAATTACAATGGTATTCTCTCCAATTTCGCACAATAAATTATGAAAACGATTCCGTTCTGCTGGATCTAAACCAGCAGTTGGTTCATCTACAATTATTAGTTTTGGATCACCAATTAAAGCTTGTGCAATACCAAAACGTTGTTTCATTCCGCCAGAATACGTTCCTAAACTTTTATTTCTAACATGCCATAAATTGGTTTTATTTAATAGCGATTCTACTAAATCTTTACGTTCTCCTTTGTTCGATATTCCTTTTAATGCAGCAATATGATTTAACATATTGTATGAACTTACTTTAGGATACACGCCAAATTCTTGTGGTAAATAACCCAGAATTTTTCGCACTTCGGCTTTGTCTTTTAAAATATCTAAATCACCTAACATTGCAGAACCAGAATCGGCTTGTTGCAAGGTTGCTAAGGTTCTCATTAATGAAGATTTTCCGGCTCCGTTTGGTCCTAAAAGACCAAACATTCCTTGAGGAATGTTGAGAGTTACATCTTTTAAAGCTTGTACACCGTTTGAGTAAGTTTTGTTTAGATTCTCGATTTTTAATTCCATAATTTAAATGATCTTTTTAGTTAGTTAGTGCTTAAAGATAATTAAATTATTGAGAAATAGGTTTTTAATTTTTTGCGTTAAAAATTAAGACGCTTAAACTACTTAGCATTTAATTTGAGTTAGAAACTCAATGAAAGCTTGTGCCTTCGGAGTGTTATTTTATTAAAATTTTAATTGGGAAGAATAGTTTGTTGCTTGTTTGTTGTTTGAACTAGTTTAAATGCAAGCATAAATTTTATGAGGTGTTAGCCACACGTTTTATTCTTTTTCAATCTCGTATAAAAAGCATTTTTCAAG